>JAYVGI010000147.1:0-4447 GCA_043772355.1 Polaromonas sp. | reverse complement strand
GAGGCTCGCCCGATGGAAGCTCGCCCCCCACGCACTGGTGGCGGCGGCTTTGGCGGCGGCGGCCGTAGTGGCGGCGGCGGCGGTGGCGGCTATGGCGGCGGCGGCGGCGGTTACGGCGGCGGCGGCGGTGGTCGTAGCGGCGGTGGCGGCTACGGCGGCGGCGCTGGTGGCGGCGGCGGTGGCGGTGGCGGTGATGGCGGCGGTTTCCGCAGCCCTTACGGCGGCGGCGGTCGCAGTGGCGGTGGCGGTGGCGGTGGACGCGGCGGCTACTAAGCACCGATTCCTGCGCTATGCGTGAGAAAAGCCCCGTTCAGGGGCTTTTTTGTTTCCTGAAGCCAACGATACAAAAATTCAAATTTTCAAAGAAGAAAGTAGAATCGTTATACCCTTGTAAGCCATTGTATGTAGCAGTTAATGTGGCAGGTTTGCGTTAGGTGGTTAAGGGAAAAGTTCGCACACTCAATGCAAGCGCATGTGCACGGAAAATGAAAGCTCGACATGGGATTGTTTAATTGGCTACTCGGTAAAGACAAGCCTGCCCCCGGCAAGGCCGCTGGCTTGCCGCAAGCGCAAGGCCGTGCCGCTAGTGCAGCCACGCCGTTCTCAGGTAAAAAAACAAGCTCTCCCAGCGCCGCACAGGCACCCTCCTCGCCCGCCGAGCGTACAGAGCAGCGCCGCAGCGAGCGTAATGCCCGCCGCGAATTGCTGTTCCAGGTGGTGCGCGAATCGATGGTGCGCGTGGGCGTACTCTCATCGGCATTCAAGTTCAAAGTGCTGGCCCTGGACCAGCGCGGCCGAACCTTTTTGGTCATGGTCGACCTGTCCGCCGAGTTTGCCGGAGAAACTGACAAGCTCACCGAGATTGAAGCCTTGATCGCCCAGTCGGCCAAAAACCGCTATGAACTCGTGGTGCAGGCCGTGTACTGGCGCTTCTACGAGGTGGTGGCGACCGGCGGCTCGCGTTTGACACCCAATTCAGGCCCCATGCCACTGTTTGGCATGCCCACCAATTCCCGTCCCGCCCCGTTGTCGGCGACCCCTTTTCCACCAGTTCCTGCGCCCAGTCCAGCGCCCGCCCGTGCGCCGGCTGTCCGGCCAGCCCCCACGCCATCGGCCAGACCCGTGGCCTCATCCGCCAGGAGCAGTGCCCCACGGGTAGACCCACTGGAGCAAGACGAGGTCGAAGCCTTCAAGCGCGCCTTGGCCTCTGGCGATCAGCCCGGCATGGCCATACCTTTGGGCAACACCACCCCCAGATCCTTCGCCACCACCCAAGCCCACGCGCCACCGCCTGTCGCCCCACTCAGGGCCAGAGCCGTGGTACCCCCTGCCGCAGTCACCAGCGATAAAGCTGCCGCCCTGGCGGCCGCCAAAAACAAACTGCTGCTCACCGGCTACGAAGAAACCGAGTTGCCCGACCCCGACCTGCCCGTGCTCAGCGGCACGCAGTACGGCCACCTGCACTAAACCCTCGTGCCACAAACCCGCGCGCAAGCCCCATGCTCACCGCCCCTGCCGTCACCGACTACCTGCGCAGCCATATCCGCACTGTGCCCGACTGGCCCGCACCCGGCGTGCAGTTTCGCGACATCACCCCCCTCTTGCAAAACCCCCGCGTGTTCCGCGTGCTGATTGACGCCTTTGTGCACCGCTACATGGACCCCGCTTTGCGCCCCGACGTAGTGGCCGGGCTGGACGCACGCGGCTTCATTTTGGGCGCGGTGGTGGCCTATGAACTCAACGTTGGCTTTGTACCCATACGTAAAAAAGGCAAGCTGCCATTTACCACCATTGAAGAAACCTACGAGCTCGAATACGGCAGCGCCACCGTCGAGCTGCACACCGACGCGGTGCACCCCGGCCAGCGTGTGCTGCTCATTGACGACCTGATCGCCACCGGCGGCACCATGATGGCCGGCAAAAAACTGCTCGAAAAACTCGGCGCCACCGTGATGGAAGGCGCAGCTATTGTCGATTTGCCCGAGCTGCACGGCTCGGCCAAGCTGCGCGCAGCCGGCTTGCCTCTCTTTACCCTGGTAGATTTTGCCGGGCACTAAGCCCACACTAAGCCCACATTCAGCCCGGCATCCGGCTCCCCATTGAGCCCCAAGTAAACCCCCAAGTAAGCCCCCAATTCAGCGCGCGCCCAGCGCCACCAGCGCGCGCAAGGCTTTACGCGGGGTTACAAAGCGCACATCTTGCTTTGCTCAAAGCTGTGTACCTTACGGTTTGGCCAGGCGCTGACCACGCCATGCAACCTGCGCCCCTTCGGCGCGACAGAAAGGGACCCTTCCATGAACGCAGCAATGTCTTATCCCAGCGGCGGCGCGTCCGCAGCACGCAGTTCCAACCCTAGTGCCCCCCCCACCACCAAACCGTTGTGGGCGGTGATTGGGGTGCTCAGCATGTGCATCCTGGCCATGGGTGCCAGCTTGGTGTCCATCCAC
This sequence comes from Polaromonas sp., assembly GCA_043772355.1. Taxonomy (GTDB): domain Bacteria; phylum Pseudomonadota; class Gammaproteobacteria; order Burkholderiales; family Burkholderiaceae_C; genus JAAFIP01. The sequence goes on along the minus strand of JAYVGI010000147.1, from coordinate 2,000 downwards.
AAACGCTCGACAGAGCCCACCGCAGCGGGTGCCAACCTCCTGCGCTTTGCCAGCTCCAACAATGCCTTAGGCCTGCGCGCGCCAAGCTCCGGCGCCAACAGCATGATTACCGAGACCGCAGACGGCAGGCCGATTGACAAACCGCCTTCAACCCAAGAAAACAATGCGCAGCCAGCTGCGAAAAATGGAGCAAAACCTGTAGTCGGGAAAAATCAAAATCAAAATCAAAATCAAAATCAAAATCAAAGCCGAAACGCGCCAGCCAGCAGCCCCACAGCCCAGGCCCAAACACCCACCGCGCATGGCGCTGCGCCGGTAGCCGCAGGAGCGCAGCCGCCCGCAGCCCCGCAGGTGCTCGCCCCAGCCCCAGCCCCAGCCCCAGCCCCAGCCCCAGCCAAACCCATTTGCACCAGTTGCGGCACCATCGAGGCCGTCACCCCCGTCACCCGCCCCGGCAAGGGCAGCGGCGTAGGCATGGTGGCCGGCGGTGTGCTCGGCGGCGTATTGGGCAACCAGGTAGGCGGCGGCAACGGCCGCACGGCAGCCACGGTACTGGGCGCTGTAGGCGGCGGCTGGGCCGGCAACGCGGTAGAGAAAAACATCAAGAAAGACACCGTCTACCAAGTGCGTGTGCGCATGCAAGACGGCACCGTTCGCACCCTGGAGCAAGCCAGCGCGCCCCCAGTGGGCAGCAAAGTCGCTGTAGAGGGCAGCACCCTGCGCACCTCCGACGGCGCGGTCTACGCCCCCGCACCCGAGCAACGCGCCCGGGCACCGCAACCCCAGCCGCCAAAGGACATCTATAACACTGGCGGCTAGTCGGTCTGTTTCTGAAGATAAGCGCTCTGCGATCACTAAGGGAGACGGAAAAACCCAATATCCCGTTCATCGATCCTCTCTGCAGCCCTTATTTTGGGTCTGTGTGATTTGCCGTCGGTAGCGCCGTGGTGGGGACATCAGTGGACGGAGTGCTTCACCTTGACCCGCGCATCCAGATGCATCTGCTGGTCTGGGTTGGTGGGTTGCCAGAAAACATCCTTACTCACTAAATAGTAGCACTCCATCTATGCAGGCCAGTGGGGTACATGGGTATAGGTTAAAAACAGGCATCCTGTACCTTGGCTAGCCGCTGTTTGCCGAAAATCAGCCAGAAAGGCTGCTTGCAGCGCATTTTTGGGTTCGGATGGCACTCTCTATTCCATAGCTCTTGCCGCTTTATTCTAGAGGGCTACAGGCGGATATCTATCTAAACTAGCGGCGCTCCAAGCAGCAAATTCACGGTTTTCGGCCGATGCGCAAGCCGCCAGAGGCTTTGCAACGCTCCAAACCGTACCGCGCAACAAAATATGGGCGTTACCCTGTGTACCCCACTGGCCTGCTTAGACGGAGTGCTACTGTTTAGTGAGTAAGTGGTTTTCCAAGCGGCCCATGCGCAGGCGCGCGCTGCGAGGGCTGTGCGGGTGACGCTGGGCGTGCGAGGGTCTCGTGCGCCGCAGACAGCGCGAGGGGTCCGAGCAAAATTTCGTCAGGGCGTTGCACGCTGCGAACAGAAGATCTTGCTGAATTTTGATCTGACCCCAGTTGCTCGTAGCGCAGCTTTTTAGAATCTACCAGCCTATAGCCAGCAAGAAATATGCGCGAGCAGCTACGCAATACATAGCGTGCGTTTTTCCGGCGTTGTCGGCACATTGCGCCGCCGCCCACCGTTTTTAGGTCACCACAGGCGATATTTACGACCCGCTGGCGCTGTATGCGTCAACCCAGGCGTTCCCTGCGCGTCAATACGGGCACTATATATTCAATAGCTACAAGCCCTTTAATATTGCTGGCTAATGCATGTTTTGAAGGGACAAACAGGTGAAACCCATGGTTTTGGCACCCCCAGCGCCGAATTTTCAGCCGTTTTGCATAAAGTACACCCATTTTGTAGACACATTTCTATCCGCAATGCCCACCGGTGCCACTGGCAAGACCTGCCTTGGGGCGATAGGGACGCGCTG
>JAYVGI010000146.1:0-2425 GCA_043772355.1 Polaromonas sp. | reverse complement strand
AAGTCGAACCAGACTGGGCCAATGACTGGGCTGGGGCGGCGCAACCGGCACCAGACTACGAGCTTGACCAGCGCATCAATTGGTGAGTGATCGACACAGCGATCCATGCAGCGTTTCAGACCCGCTGCGGGGTAGGCCTGCGCGCGTCGCAGGCTCAAAACCCATTGGCGAGCAGCAGCTTCATCACCTTGTTCGTCGCGTCGGCTGCAACCGTTCAAACGGCAGAGTTCAGTGGCTTTTGATTGCCCCACATCCGTGCCATACTTGGTCTCATGCGATTGAATTTCCTATCCGTACAGGTACATCTTTGGCGACTGGCTCCCACAAAGCGCGCAAGCGGTGGACTTGGTAGGTGCCAGCATCGGTGCCTGGCGCATGGCCACGGCCTGTTTAAACGACTCTGTGGAGGCGTTTGCCAGACTGGAGCATGACTATATCCACCAAGACTACGCTGTAGAGCCGGGCCGCAGCTTTCCTCTGCCCGCCGAGATCAGCGCCAAGTTTGGCGAGAATTTAAGCCAGTTTTACGGTGGCAGGGTGGGCGAGGTGTTGGCGCATCCGCGCTACCGGCTGCACATCCTCACCTCACGCGGGCGGCACATGCTGGGGCGTGAGCACAAGCTGGCCACACCCATCGGCTACGCAGGGGCATTTTTTACCAACGCGGTGCGCCGCAAGGCCATGGGCGCATGGCTGGAGCGGGTAGTGTTCTCTGGCAGCGCCACACCAGAGCAGGGCGCCGCCAGCGCTGCGCTGCCCAGCCCCTTACCTTTTGGCACACAAGACTACCGCACCCGCCAAGTGCATTTAACACACGACAACTTCAAGCCCGCGTTGCAAGCCAGCTGCTCCATCCCCTTCGTGCTGCAAGCCGTGCACAACATACCCGGTGCGCCACGCGGTGCCTACTGGGACGGCGGCATTACCGACTACCATTTGCACCTCAACTATGCCGTAGGCGACGGCATAGTGCTGTACCCGCACTTTCAAAAAGCAGTCGTTCCCGGCTGGCTGGACAAAGCCCTGAAATGGCGGCACGGCGCTACGCACTTTTTAGACCGCATGGTGGTGCTGGCCCCCAATCCCGAGTGGGTTGCCACGCTACCCCGCGCCAAGCTCCCCGACCGCCAAGACTTCGCCTTCCACGGCCGCGACCTGGCTGCACGGGTGGCGCAGTGGACCACCTGCACCAGCGCGGCGCAGCAGATGGCCGATGAGTTTGCTATGTGGTTGGAGAATCCGGATATGGCGGCGGTGCAGGCGCTGTAACTGCTTGCATAGACGGCGCGGCTTTGGCGCAATACGTGGTTTTAGCGTGTTGAGGTTTTTCAGCGCAGAGCAGAACTGACAGGCCGCCCCTACGGGTGCGATAACCCAAGCTTATTGCGCCATGAATTCTTGCCATTTCCCCTAGCCGGGTTGCTTGCCTACGATTGTCCCCATCGAGCGAGCCATACTTGATGGCACCTGCCATCAGTGTCAGTACAGGTTCGGCGATGACAAGGGGCACCTGCAAAGGTGGCTTCGTTCTGTTAACTCACCTACTGACTATCTATTTGGAGCCAGATATATGAAAACCTCTCACACCGCCAGCCTGTTGCTAGTCTCGCTGCTGCTGTCTATCTCCGGGGCAGTTCATGCCCAGAGCGCTGGGGCCACGCGCGAGATGGTAAAAATGGACCGCGCCACCTTCCTGTCCATGTTCTATTTTAATGAACTGACCAGCGAATGGTCGCTCAAATCTGGCATGGCTCCACCAGCCGGGGTGAAGTCACGCGAAGAAGTCTACGCCATGCGCGACGAATTCCTCAGCATGAACACCTGGAACGAACTCAACTCTCAATGGATGGCCGTCAAGGAAGGGCCTCGCAAGATGAGCAGCCTGAGCCGCGAACAGCTTGCACGTGAGACGAACATGTTTGTCATGACGCACCGCTTTGACGATACCAGTGGCAAGTGGGTCAGCAAGTGAGGCACCGTGTTTGCCTCCGTCTAGGCGCGGAAACACATGGTGTTTGCATGACATCCGCCCTAGGGAAATCTGGTCGGTTCGACTTAGGGAGGCGGAAATAGTCGATATACCGTTTTTGGGTGCGCTTGCGGGATGCAGTGCACGGCGCTCTGAGCGCCGTGTGGCGAGCCACACAAGCGAGGAGCAACGCCGCAATGCGCCCGCAAGGGCGGCCAAAAATGGGATATTAGCTTTTTCTGCCTCCCTAAGGTGCGGCAACGTCCCTGTTCCACGTCTTTATATTCCCAACCGCACGGCCTTAAATTCCCAATTGCACGACCTTAGATTCCCAAATTTACGTCAATAGATTCCCGGTTGCACGCTATCATAGTGCAACCATGAACGCCCCAGCCCCACTCTATTCACGGCGCATAGAAGCACGCGTCGCCGAGGCGCTGACAGACACGCCCGTCG
>JAYVGI010000145.1:0-4678 GCA_043772355.1 Polaromonas sp. | reverse complement strand
CAGGCGTCAAACTCGTCTTCATGTTGGTCATGTAGATGCCGTCGGCCTGTACCGCGCTGGCCAAGCCCAACAATCCAAAACCAAATGCCCAGAGCAGCTTTGGTACCCGGGCAGCAGGCTTGCTTTCCTGCAGCGGCTGCACCTTCTGGCTGCTTAATGCCGAGCGTTTTTGCCCGGTTTTACTCAAAATTTGTAATTGAATATTTTGGATAAATTTTGCAAAAAACATGAAGATTCGCCTATTTTTGTGTACTTTATTGTTACTTTAAGATAATTTTTAGTGGAAAATCGACTGGTTTTCTACTGTCGAATCAAACTATTAATTAACAATATTTGACAAAATGTATCGTTTTGAGTGCAAATCAACTCCCTTCACCCCCGGTAAAAATTACAGGCCCTGAGTGATTCTCAGTGGGCTAACCTAGGGACTTTGGAATAGAATTGCTCACTAATAAGTAGCACTTTATCTAAGCAGGTCAGTGGGGTACACAGGGGAACGGCAATCATCCGAGTTTTTCACCAAGTTTGAATCGTTCAGCCGTATTGGGAGTCGCAACAGCCCTTAAAGCGCCATCTCAAGCGCCACATCGACGAAAAATACGTGCTACGTATTGGGTTGCTTCCCCCGCGTGATTGCAGAGGGTTACAGGCTGATTTCCGCCTGAAAATCGCTTGTAATCGCTGTTTTGAAGAGTTTGTAAGCCTCTGGAGGCTTGAAAAATGGCTGAAACCGAAATTTTTCCAGTTTGGGAGCCAATTTTTTGACTTCCGTCGCGTTATAGCCCCCTAGAGTAAAGCGGGAGCAGCTATGAAAATTATAGTGATAAATTTCCTTGCCAAGACACAGTGGCGTGCATTGGGGCGATTTTCGGCAAGCTTATCGCCCCATCAACTGCAGCGCCGCCAGCGCCATGATCTTGGCGCTGTCCACCAGCTCTTGGATGCCTACATATTCATCGGGCTGGTGCGCTAAATCCAAAATACCCGGGCCGTAGGCGATGCAGTCTTGCAGCTTGCCGCTGCGTACGATGTGCTTTTGGTCGTAGGTGCCGGGGCTGGAGATGTAGCTGGGCTCGCGGCCTAACACCCGTGCAATGGCTCTTGCGGTCGCGTCCACCACGGGGGCATCTTTAGGCGTGACGGTGGGTACAAAGCTCATGATTTCTTTGATGTTGAAATCAAAACCCGGGCGGGTGCGCTGCAGCTCTTGCAGCATGTCCAGAATCTCGCGCTTCACGTCGTCCAGGCTTTCCTCGGCGATAAACCGTCTGTCCAATACGGCGCGGCAACTGTGCGAGACCACGGGCGCAGGCAAGTCCGCTGTCGGCCAACCGCGTGCGTCTACCGCGTAGCGCTGCTCTACCTGGCCGCCGTGGATGCTGTTGATGTTGAGGGTGCTCACGCGCGCACCGGGTGGCTCCACAGGTTCTTTGGTTTTGCGCTGCGCTAATTTGGGGTTGAGCTGCGTCTCCAGCAAATGGATAAACGCACTCATGTGGTTGATGGCGCTGTCGCCTAAAAACGGCATGGAACCGTGGGCGATGCGGCCCTTGGTCTCTACCTGCGCCCAGTACACGCCCCGGTGCCCCAGGCAAATGCGGTCTACGCCCAGCGGCTCGGGGATGATGACGTGCTGTACACGCGGCTTGCTGAAGTAACCGCGCTCGGCCAAATAGCCCACGCCGCTGAAGCCGCCCGACTCTTCGTCTACCGTGCCGCTGATCTCCAGCACGCCGGGCAGCGGCAGGCCGCTCTCTATCAAGGCCTCGCAGGCTATCACGCTGCTGGCCAGGCCGCCCTTCATGTCGCAGGTGCCACGGCCGTAGATTTTGCCGCCCTGGATGGTGGCAGCAAAGGGGTCAAAAGTCCAACCGCTGCCTGCTTCGACCACGTCGATGTGGGAGTTGAAGTGCACGCAGTCGCCTTGTTGTGCGGTGCCTTTGCTGCCTTCGTAGCGCGCCACCACATTGGTACGCGGGTATTTGTCACTGTCACCCGGCCCGCCTGTGGCCCGCACATACTCCACTGTAAAGCCGCGTTGGGCCAGGCGTTCGCCTAAAAACCGCGCGCAGGCCTCGTAGGCATCGCCCGGTGGGTTGATGGTGGGGATGCGCACCAGCGCCTGCGTGAACGCGGTGACCTCAGCGCGTTTGGCTTCGATGCGTTGCAGTAGCGAGTCGGTATTCATGCTGCATTGTGTCCCAAACTGGGTGTTTACAACAGCGCGTTAGTTTTATCCACAACGGCGTGGGCGACAAAAATCGTGGAAAATAGGCAGATTGACGTTTACGTAAACGTCAACTAGCGGAGCCACCCCCATGACCGACTTGTCCCAAGACTACCAAGCCCTTGCCAACTACCGCCCTACGCACAAGGTGCGCTTTGTCACAGCCGCGTCGCTGTTTGACGGGCACGACGCGGCGATCAACATCATGCGCCGCATTTTGATGAGCATGGGCGTAGAGGTGATTCACCTGGGCCACAACCGCTCGGTGGACGATGTGGTGACGGCGGCGCTGCAAGAGGATGTGCAAGGCATTGCCGTCAGCTCGTACCAAGGCGGGCATGTTGAATATTTCAAGTACATGACCGCACTGCTGAAAGAGCGCGGCGGCGAGCATATCAAGGTGTATGGCGGCGGCGGTGGGGTGATCATTCCGGAAGAAATCCGCGACTTGGCCGCACATGGCGTGCGTATTTTCAGCCCCGAAGACGGGCAGCGCATGGGTCTGGCGGGCATGATCGGCGAGATGGTGATGTCGTGTGACCGTGACCTGTCGGTGCATGCACCTACTGACTTGAAGGCCATCCAAGGCCATAGCGAGATGGCTTGGCGTAAGCTGGCGCAGCTCATCACGGGCATTGAAACTTCCAAAGGAAAAACACCTCTAGCCCAGCAGATTATTGCGGGAGCAGCTACTAAAGATATAGCGATTCCGGTGATTGGCATTACCGGCACCGGCGGTGCAGGCAAGTCCTCACTCACCGACGAGCTAATACGCCGCCTGCGCTTGGATCAAAACGACAGCCTGCGGATTGCTCTGATCTCCATCGACCCGTCACGCCGCAAGTCCGGCGGCGCGCTGCTGGGCGACCGCATCCGCATGAACGCGATTTCGCCGTGGTCTGGTGGCTCCAAAGTGTTCATGCGCTCACTGGCCACGCGCGAGTTTGGCTCTGAAATATCGCAGGCCCTGCCCGACGTGATAGCCGCCTGCAAGTGCGCGGGCTTTGATTTGATCATCGTCGAGACCAGCGGCATTGGCCAGGGCGACGCAGCCATCGTGCCGCATGTGAACCTGCCCATGTATGTGATGACGCCCGAGTTTGGCGCGGCATCGCAGCTGGAAAAAATCGACATGCTGGACTTTGCCGAATTTGTCGCCATCAACAAGTTTGACCGCAAAGGCTCGCACGACGCACTGCGCGACGTGAGCAAGCAGGTGCAGCGCAACCAGGAGGCGTGGACCCGCCGCATGGAAGACATGCCCGTGTTTGGCACCATGGCCGCGCGCTTTAACGACGACGGCGTAACCGCGCTGTACCAGGCCATGAAGCCGCGCCTGGCCGCGCTGGGATTGCCTCTGAAAGACAGCACTTTACCGTTGGTCAGCACGCGCCACAGCACTAACCAAACCCCCATCATCCCCGCCGCCCGCACCCGCTACTTGAGCGAAATTTCCGACACCGTGCGCGCCTACAAACGCAAGGCGCGCGAGCAGGCCACGCTGGCACGCGAGATCCAGCAACTGCAAGCTGCAGCGCGCATGCTCAAAGTCGGCAAACCCGACCGCGCCCCTGCTGCCGAGGCCGCGCTAGACCTGGCCGCCCACCGCAAAGCCGCGCAAGACCCCGGCGCACGCAAGCTCTTGCAGCAGTGGCCCGACATGCAAACGGCCTACGCAGGCGACGAATACGTGGTGAAGATTCGCGACAAAGAAATTCGCACGGCGCTCACCACCACATCTTTATCCGGCACGAAAATTAGAAAAGTCGCGCTACCGCAGTTTGAAGACCACGGCGAAATTCTCAAGTGGCTGATGCTGGACAACGTTCCCGGCAGCTTCCCCTACACCGCAGGCACCTTCGCTTTCAAGCGCGAAGGCGAGGACCCAACGCGCATGTTTGCCGGCGAAGGCGATGCGTTTCGCACCAACCGTCGCTTCAAGATGGTGAGCGAAGGCCTGCCCGCCAAGCGACTCAGCACCGCGTTTGACTCGGTCACCTTGTACGGAGCCGATCCCGCCACCCGCCCTGACATTTACGGCAAGGTAGGCAACAGCGGCGTGAGCATTGCCACGCTGGAAGATATGAAGGTGCTGTACAGCGGCTTTGATTTGACCAATCCGTCAACGAGTGTCAGCATGACCATCAACGGCCCCGCGCCGACGATTTTGGCCATGTTCATGAACACCGCCGTCGACCAGAACCTCGACAAGTTCAAGCTGGACAACAAGCGCGAGCCCACCGACACCGAGGCCGCCAAAATCAAAGAATGGGTGCAAGAGAATGTGCGCGGTACCGTGCAGGCCGACATTTTGAAAGAAGACCAGGGGCAGAACACTTGCATCTTCAGCACCGAATTTTCATTGAAGGTGATGGGCGACATTGCCGAGTATTTTGTGCACCACAAAGTGCGCAACTTCTACAGCGTGTCCATCAGCGGCTACCACATTGC
>JAYVGI010000144.1:0-2004 GCA_043772355.1 Polaromonas sp. | reverse complement strand
TTTTGCGCCGACCTGCGCGCCCCCACGCCCACCGCCGCCGCCGAGCTGTGCGCCACCGAGCGCAGTGTGTGGCTAGGCGCAGTAGAGCTAATGCAGCGCCAACTGCAAAGCGCCGCTTTGGGCGCGCTAGACAGCCAAGCCCAGCGCCTGGACATAGCCGCCCGGCGCCTGGGCCGCCCCAGCGACGCAGCAAGCCAGCAGCGCCTAGCCTTGCAGCGCCTGGAGTTTGCCTTGCACCGCCAAACGCTCCTAAAAACGCAGCTGCTAGCGCAACACTTTCAAGGGCTGGAGCGCGACTTAACCATCAAAACCCAAGACACTCTGCGCCGCGCGCATGAGCGTACCGACCGCGCCGAGCGCAGCCTGGAGCTGCTCAACCCGCAGCGCGTGCTGGAGCGCGGCTTTGCGCTGTTGCAAGGGGAGGATGGGCATGTGGTGGGCAGCGTGCGCGCTGTGAAACCCGGGCAGCGGCTGAAGGCTACGTTGGCGGATGGCAGTGTGGCAGTGACGGCGGATTGAACTTTTAGAAGCGTCTCAAAGCGGATGAGCTTGCGGCACAAGGGGCCTGAAGACGCCGTTCGAAGCGGATGAGCTTGCGGCACAGGGACTTGAAGATGCCGTTCGAAGCGGATGAGCTTGCGGCACAGGGACTTGAAGACGCCGTTCGAAGTGGGCTGGCTGGCGGCAGCTCGGGAAGTTCTGCTGCAAAAATCCTGCGAAAACACGCGGGTTTGTTGGTAGCCAACTAGAGTTGGTCACCGCGCCTTTCTCCAGATTTTTCATCAGAACCACGCCGAACTGCCGCTGAACTGGCGTTGTGTCGCTCCAGTGCGCGCTGAGACATCGCGTTTTTAGTAACTGCTCAGCTAGTGTGAGCCGGTTTTACTCCCTCTCCCTCTGGGAGAGGGCTGGGGTGAGGGCTGCTGGCAAGAGGGACTGTCGGCGTGCGCAGCGACGCAAAACGTAGCATTCAACAACCCAATAGATCTACACCACCAGCGATTGCAACGCATCCAGCGGCCTGGCCGTGCCGCCCGCAGCCACCTTCAGCACATGGGTACAGATCATCGTCGTGCTCACATCGGTCTTGATTTGCCAATCGGTTGTCAACCACTTGACAAGCGTATCTGTTCGGATACAATACATGGTATGAACATGTTTCTGAAGTCAGAAGAATTTAACGACTGGCTGATAGCACTGAAGGACCAGATAGGAAAGGCGCTGATTATCAAGCGCATACGCAGCGCCGAAGCTGGGAATTTTGGAGATTGTGAGCCAGTAGGCGAAGGCGTTTCCGAGCTGAGGATTCACTACGGCCCTGGCTACCGCGCCTATTTCACCCGTCAAGGTAGCGTGGTCTATTTTCTGCTGCTGGGTGGTGATAAATCCACACAAAAGCGTGACATTCAGCGTGCCAAGGACATGGCGCGCACTTTACCCAAGGAGTGAACCATGGCGAAATTTACCCACTTTGATGCAGCCGATTATCTTGACAATGAAGAAACGATTGCCGCATACCTTACCGCAGCGCTTGAGGACGAAGACCCCGATATGTTTCTGGTAGCCGTCAATGATGTGGCCCGCGCGCGTGGCATGACCCAACTGGCCAAGGACACCGGACTAGGCCGCGAGAGTCTGTATAAAGCCCTTGCGCCCGGCGCTAAGCCGCGCTACGACACATTGCTTAAGGTGGTGCGTGCGCTGGGTGTGTCGCTGCACGTGAAAGCTGCGCACGTTTGATTTCTGCACCACTGCGTATGAGTTGACGGCATCGGGAAAGTGTTTTCGCGCCGAGCTATTGCCGAACTGGCGGTGTACCTCGCCTTTGCGGGCTGGCGTGTCGATTTTCTAAATATTTAGCCCTCCAGCCCAACAGAATATCGCGGGAGCAGCTACTAAATATGTGGTTCTTCGGCGATTTCACTGTGATTTTTCCCTTCACTCCGTGCTCATATTTAATTTGCCACAATGAAACAGTATCCGCGCACGGTAGTTGGTGAAGTT
>JAYVGI010000143.1:0-11329 GCA_043772355.1 Polaromonas sp. | reverse complement strand
AAACACATCTGGCAATGCGATGGGGTTGCAACTTGCAAAGCGCGGTTGAACACCGCTCAATACCAACTCATAGGGCCCGCCTTGGGTGTGGCGCAGCGTCGTCCGATAGCGCCCTGCGCCCAAAGATTCAAAGCCGTTGTTAAGCAACACCAAGGCCAACGCGCTGCGTTTGTAGTTGGAGAAGCTGCCGATAGGTGCCATCATGCCTTCGGCATATTGGTAAACCTGCCCATCACGGGGGCTGGCGATCAGCATGCCAAGACTGTCTGGCGTGTTGGCGGTCAAGCCAGCAGATACCTGCGCCATATCGCCGTTTTGGCCCGCAGAACCTATGGATATATTCACCGGCTTTGCCTTGCCATTGCGTGCATCGGGCAAGGACAGCAAGGTTGCCTGCCCCAGCGCCGCACTGTGCACGTAAATGTAGCTGGCGCTCAAAGCAAGTTCACTGGCCTGCGCGGCCACGGGTACGGTTTGCACAACTTTTGCGCTGGCCATGTCGATGATGGACACCGCGCCCTGGGACGGCACCGCTGCTACGGCAAAGCGTCCACCATCGAAGGTGAGCAAGCGAGTAGCTTCACCGTCCAAAACCAGCTCCTGCGTCACGAGCGCGCGCTGCGCATCCACGAGGTACAGACGCTTGTGGCTGGTGGACACCAACCAACGCTGCGCCAAATCACTCCAGGTTGCAGCCACCGGAGTACCTTGCAGTGGGATGCTGCGAACTTCGCTCGTGCTGCTGTCCAGTAACGCAAGACCTTCAACGCCCAGGCCCAAGATGAAATTTGAATTGGGATGGCTCCCCAGTTGCGTCCCCGAAGCGGCAACAATGCTCGCAGCGGGTTGGCCGCTGTCGCTATCGTCAAAGCGCAGCCAGTTGTTACGGCCAGCGAAGCTAACCCACACAGAGCGCCCGCTCAATGCCAGCGCTAGCGGCCCAGAGCCAGGTGCAAACGCCAGCATGCGTTTGATGCTGCGCGTGTCCGTGTCAATCACGGCAATGGCATCGCTTTGGCGCATCGCAATCCACATTTCCCGCGCTTGGGGGTGGTGCAGCAGCGCAGTAGCGTCTGCGGGCAGTGTTACCACGCCCTCCAGCTTGGCATTGTTCATGCGCAAAAACGGATTGATAAACGCCACCGTGCGGTCAGTGTTGACGGTCACCAAGCTGTAGGTGTTAAAGTCCACCGACGCGCGTCGCCCAATGCCTTGGGATGCCAACGCACGCACCTTGTCGCTGCAACCTACCTCACCATCCGACAATGTTTTAGGACTTTTTTGCAGCCACGCAGCCAGGCGTTTACCTGTGTAGTCCAGGGGCTGCTGGGTTATAGCGTCACGCAACTCCAGAGTGAGGTCGCCCACACCTTGCTGGGTGGGGTGGGGCAGGTACTCGTAGCGTGCGGAGACCTCATTGCCCTGCCCGCCCAGGTTTTGCGATAACGCTGCGGCCGCGAAGCTGGCGGCGACCAGCGTTGCAACTAATCGGTGCATCGACATTTTGCGCAGAGCAATCCAAAGATCAGACATGGCTAGGCGTAAAACCAGAGATTGGTGATACCCACCGGGTTGAATTGGCCGTCTTGCCCGTGACCCATGTCAAATCTGGCTGCTACGATTTTGTCGCCTGCGGTCACTTTGCAGCCGACAAATGGCGCGAAACTTGGATTGACCGGCGACCAGATATCCCCTGTATGCCCCTGGCTTGCGCTCGCAGGGATCCAGTCATCCGGGCCGGACCCCATCAGGCGCACATACAGACTGGCTGTATATGCAACGCCGACGGGCAAGCCGTTGGCATTCAATTTGATGCTTCCGTCCGGGTTCTGGACGGGCCGCCATTTAGATACGGCGTAGCTACCCAGAGCGAAAACGCCGTCTCCAGAAAATTCAATATGGATAGGCGCTGCATCCCGGTTGTTGGCGGTCAGCAAAAGGTGTCCCACATCTACATTGCAGGGGAACCTGGCCGGAAGGCAGACATCCTCCTGGACGTTTTGCTGTTGATCCACCGGCACGACCGTGGCTCGTACGCCAGAGGACCGGTCTACATAAAAGCCCGGGTTCAAGTTGGCTGGATTTGGCTTTTGCGGACCGGAGTCCCACGTAAGCAGGTTCGCCGCAATGAAGTACTCTTCAGATTTCGAAACGATGGCCATGCTACTCTCCTTTGCAAATAAATTAGCTATTTCTGAACCCGCAGAATTCCCCACAACCCGCCGTCCAGCAGAAAACTCGACTGGCTGCGTAGCAGGTAATCTTTGGCAAGCTGCGAAGTGCCGCCCGCTTTGAAACCCAGCGTGACGGCCATCATGGGGCCGAAACCGTTGTACACCCCTTGCCACGTTAAACACCCGGCGGGTATGGCTTGCGCAGGCACCACCTCACAACGCTCAGGTGCGAAAACATGCGAGCCATCGCCCCAAGGGTAGGGGTTGAATCCGTGGCCAGCCAGCGTAAGGCCTTGCTGGCGCGTATGGCCACCAGGGTGCACAAAGTGAATCCGCAGCGGCTCACCGGGTTTGGCATTGATCACCGGTGTTTCAGGGTCACAGGCGTTGGGGCCGTTGCCGATGGGGGGCACACCTGACTCGCATACCCCATTGTCAAACTTGGAGCTGAAAACTGCGGTGTAGTCAAAGTTCGTGTTGCGGTCGCCAAACCCAATACTGGGGCTGCCACCGCGCCGCGCCCATAGGGGCTCGGTTTTGTAGTTGATGGCTTTAACCCCGTAGTCATCAGGCTCTTCAGCACCTTTCAGGTCTGGCACAGGAAAGCCATGTTGAATGGCGCTGACAGCGTCTTGCATCACCAGGACGTGGTCGCCGTAGCTCTTGCCATCGGTGGTGCAGATTTTGCGTGATACACCGCCCGAGTCACCTCCCAAGCTATCGCAAACTTTGGATCCTTCAGGGCCAATAACCAAGGCACCCACCAGCCCATGCATTGGCTGCTTGATAGGGTCGCCAAAACTGCGCAACGGCAGTGCGCCAAACTCGGTGGGAATGCTCGTTAATTTGCCAGTTTTGGCATCGCGCGCAAAATCGCTGGCAGCCCAGACGTATTTGGTGTTGCATGTGGCAGTACCCGCCGCACAAGCGGGCCGCAAGCTTCCTGCGGAGTACCCGGCAGTCTTGCCTCTCACCAGTGATGCAGCACCATTGATGCCCACATTGGAGCCATCTGCATTGGCTGGGTTTTGCAAAACACGGGGCGCTGAAATACCAATGGTGTTGGACATTTTGAACTGGTTCAGGTTGAACCCGTCAGCGATCATGGGCAGAAAATTATGGTAAGCATGGGCTTCGCGCACGATGCCGTTTTCCACATCCATGATGGGCGAGTTCAGGATGATCGATTCCACTGGCAGGTGATTGCGCAGCTTGACGGTGAGGCACTCACCAGCAGCCGCGCGCAGCACCAGCGGTTCGATTGTCCGCTCGCGATAGATGGTTTTTAGCCCCTGCAACACTGCGGAATCATTCTTGGGCGGAGTGAGTGTCGTGTCGGAAAAGCAGCCTTCATCGGTGAGATCGTTGGGGCTGCGTGTGCACACGCGCTCGTTATTCAAAACGTAGACTACTGCAAACGGATCGGTAATGCCAAAACGCTGGCTGTAGCTAAGGCCAGCAGAGCGCTGCGGGCAGTCGCCTGTCAGCTCGCACACCCGCACGGCGCTGACATCAAAGCTGCGCACTGGCATCGGCGTTGCACCATTGCGATAGGCGGTGCATACGCCGGTGGTGCCGGCTGCATCCCCCGTCAGGGTGCTCTGAACTTCCCTGGCCGCCAAGGGCACTTGATTGAGCCAAACTTGCGAACGACTGACCACCACTTGCCCTTGGTTCCAGGTGGCCAATGGAATCGTATCGACGGGATCAACCTGGGCCGTTTTCACGGTGCTCTTGAGCTTGTGCCTGAACGAACGCATTACGCCCCACATGCCGTCCCAGAGTTGGTCTACCGATGAGCCAAAGTACATATAGTCTGCAAAGGGCATGTTGTAGTTGGGCACTTTGATGTCAAACTCAAAATGCTCTGAAATACCAATCGGTTGGGCGTTGATAAAACCGGAGTTGGGCGAGTCGGGCAGGCGATGCCACTTGACACCATTCATTGTGAAAATGTGCTGCGCCTCCTGTGCTCCCTGGATGAGGCGAACCTGAATCGGATCACCCTCTTCGGCCGCCAAAATAGGTGTGGCCGGGTCACCAAAATAACGCCATGGCTCAGGCTGATGGATCGCTCGCGCAGTCTGTGCTGGGTCGCAGCGGCTTGCGAAGTCAATATCCTGCAGTGTTGCGGTGCCAGCAATAGTTGTCGTGACTAACGGGTTGAGCTGCACTACCGTGGCCTCGCGCAACCATTCGCTTGGGTTGTACAAAGCGCAGTTGAAGTCACGGCGCCAGTTTTCGACACTTTTCAATGTGCTGTTCAGGTTTGCATTCCATTTCGCCGGTTCTATGGCCGGTGTGAGCTGACGCAAACGTGGCGAGGGAAAATCCAGCTCACTGCTCGGCTTGTTCTTGCCAGATTGTGCCGCGACCCAACGCCAATAAGGTTGCGTCGCAAGTTCCCTGTCTCGCTTTGCATGTGCCAGTGTGCTAAACGCATTGGCCATATCGCCCAGGCAATCCGGGTCACCGGATTCGCAGTTGCCGCTGCGTACCCTGGCCTTGGTCTGACTGTAATCAAAGCCACCCAGTGTCCTATTCCATTTGACATCTGCAATCCGCAAGGCAAGCGGTTCATGGCGGTAGTTGATGAGCTGCGTGCCGGGGTCTTCTGACGATATGGCAATGGGACGAGACGAGCGTGTGGCGACTTGGCGTTCGCCAAAGCGGCGCATGGACACATCACGTGGGGTTTCGGGGTTGATGGGCTCCAGCGCTACGTTGTATACGCCGGCAAAGTCTGCAAACGCCAGGCCAAACTCGCGCCGTGTCTGGTTGGCCTCTTGGCCTGGTGGGCAGGACTTGACGGTGCCCAGCGATGCGGGGGAGGAGCCAGGCTGGCCAAGGCAAGTAGGCGAGATGATGGTGGCGCGGGGACTGGTAGGGCCACCGTCACTGCGAACCTGAAGTGCGGGGCGGGGGCGAATGGGCTCAAGTTCTTTGCCTCCCTCGGCGGTTAACACTACGGGTGATTTGGACAGGTCGGAGCCACCTAACAAGGCTACATCCAGGCATTTCTTGGCATCCGCTTTGAGCTTATCTGCCATCGAGGCAGATGCGCGAATGGCAAATGCAACGTACACAGCGTCGTCCAAAGGGGTGCCAGCCGGATTTTGATTTTCGAGGGTCAAACCCGCCGTGATGGCGCTCACACGCAGAGCGGTCGTGCACTGGTCTTGGAGGGTGCTGGTATTGCCAGCCACATCAAATGGACTCGCTTGCCAAATTGAGTTGGCAGGCTCAATCACCAAGGCTGCGTACAAGCCGTGCTGCTGGTGCGAGCTGGGGCCAAGATGGTCGTGTGTGAACACGGTGCGCAAGGTGTTGTCCTTGGTTATCTGCTGTGGCGAGCTACTGCGCACCAAGATGGGGTCGGCCCACCAGCGCTGGGTGGTGCGCTGCGCGCCACAGTAGGGGTGTTCTTTGGCCATCAGTTTCAAATAGGCGTGGTCGCTCAAGGTGCCTTGATCGGGGCACCTTCCTTTTGTGTACAGTGGCTTGAATAATGCGTCTGTTTGAACATCGTAGATATTGCCTGCGGGCATGAAAAGAGGGTGCTGCGTGGCCTTGAGTGCAGTTTTAAGAATCGTTTTGGTCGGCTCATTTTTCAAGGTTCGGTTATGCGCAACGATGCGCTCGCGTACCTCGTCGGGCGAGAAGGTGGCATCTTCGTAGTTCCAGCCGTTGGCGGAGCCGTCGCTGGAGGTGACATCAAATTTCACCAAGTGGATATGCTGCCCTATCGAATCTGTTGGTGTGTATATCTGGAAGTCGTCGCCATTTAAAGCGCTGGGCATGAAGTTGGATGACTTGAAATTGATGCAATCGCCCGAGTTGGCTCTAAAGAAAAGGGGCTCTGGCATCTTGGTGCGGGTGTTAGCATCAATCACGTCCTTGATGTCGTCTTCCAGAATCACAATGCGGCCTTGCGGGTCGAACCAGCCGTGTTTGTTGACGGTAATTTCGGTCTGAATGAATGCAGATTTGTAATTGCGCGTCGGCGCATCTTTGGGGCAAGGGTTGGCGTACGGGGAGCCGGGTGCCCGGCCTCTGCCGTTGACGTGGAACACTGCCGCTGCGTTATTGAGCGTGGTAGTCGCCATGCCACTCACACTCGGCGCAAACGAGGTGCGATAGCCACTGCTGTGCGTCCACCATCCGGGGCTTGGCTGTTGGCTGACGGTTACGGGATCAAGTTTTCCCTGTGCCAGCGTCCGGTCCAGTAGCTTGAGATTGCCTTCGTGAAACTCCATGGCTTTCTTTTCATCTGGTTCGCCGCTGTGCATAAGCGGTTTGATCACAATCGACTCCCAGTCGGCCGCAAGCGCCTGAAAAGCCAGCGGGAAATCGCTGTACACCTTTTGCGCCAAAACTTGCGCCGCCAAACCGCCCTTGGTAATGGCCGCATCCAGCACTTCTTTGTAGTCCGGGCTGTTGGTTTTTAGCTTGTTCAGTGATTTAAGCGTGCCGCCTGTAATGACATGGCGGGGCAGACCGCCGTTGACGAGGTCGGCCTGATGGGGCTCGATGGCGTAGGCCACTGTGTTGTTATAGTTTGCAGCCACGACGTCCATATCCAGCGCAGGCTGTGGTGGGCGATGCCCTGGCTCGCCCGGGATGTAGAAAGGATAGCCACGAAACTCCGCGCTGGGCATGGGTGCCAAGGCAATGCCGGGCAGGGGTACGATCGCCGGGTTGGCAATGCCGCCCACTACTTCGGCATCGGGCAACGAACGGCTTTGCGGGTTGGCGGTCATCCCGGGTTTGGTAGCGGGGCCAGAACCATACTGGCCCAAGTGCAAGCCATTTTCAAACACATCGTGCACGCGCCACAGTTCCCACATACCTTGCGCAAAGTGAGGGTACAGATGGCAGTGAAAAATTGAGTCCCCAGGGGTAAAGTTCCGGTTACCCGAGCCACCAAACTCAATGCCGTAGCTGAACGTGGCACCTGGGGAAATCGTTTGTGAATCCAGGTAGGTGGAGTTCGGATCGCTGGCGTCCAGCACCCACTGGTGGGCGTGCAGGTGAAACACATGCGTTTCTTTGGGACCTGCGTGCAGATTGCGAAACACCACGGGATCACCCAGGTAGCTGTGGTGGACGTTGGACGGATCGTCGGGGTAGCGGGCTCCAATAGGCTTCTCGCCTTTTTCGTCCCACTGCAATACCAAGGCAGGGTCGCCATTGGCCCAGGAGCTTAAGAAGAATTCCTCTGCTCTGCACTCTGGACATTTGGCCGCGGGGCCTACACCACGTTGTGGCCCGGCGGCAAGCAGCAGGGATCCCATACTGGATACACCGTAGTTGATGCCCATCCCATCTTTGAGGTAGTGCAATGGATTGTTCTCGTCCTCCAACTCCCGAAAGGCTTGCTGGGCATGTACCTCATCGTGCAAGATGACCGTGAACTCGCGGAACGCTGGCTCGCAGCGCTGGCCATCCACAGGCTTGAGTCGGTTGGTGCAGGAGTCGAGTTGCCCTTTTTCGCGCACAATCACGGCATTCAAATCGCTGTGCACGATCTCCTTGCCCTCCAGGATGGCCATGACGGGCCTGCCATTTTGGCGCGTCTCGTAGTTCACCGTGGCATAGGGGTGTTCAACGCCATCACTGGAAGTCATGGCGCTTTGCATTTCCTCGTGCGTCAATTGCGAGCGGTACCACTTGGAACCTGCGGGCTCTACGTTGACTGCGGCAAACAGGCCGAGGCCAATTTGCCCGCCATCGCCCTCGCCACCGACGGGTGCTCCCATGGAGTGGGCAAAAAATGTGCCCTCCTTGCGTGCAATCCAGCGAATCACCGAAGTGCCACCAGGCGGTATGAGCGAGCCGGTTTGGTAACGCTGCTTCATCCCAGCTGAGGTAGCGTCATTGACGACAGTACCTTGCTGCCCAGGCAAACCAACGTAGGAGCCATCGCCGCCGCACACCGCATTGGCGGGGCACTCTTGTTTGCTCATCCGGTCGGATTCCAACCCGGTTACGTACAAGCTTGCGCTGCGGGTGCGCGGCGCATCTTTGTCCGATTTGGACAGCGGCCGCAGGTTGCGGGAGGTGGGCACACCGTCTGGGTCGCCCATATGGGCGGGGGCGGCGGGTACCTGCTTGCCGTCCAGCAGCATGGTGGGATAGTGCGGCTGGCCACCTTCTTCTTCCCAGGTGGGCGACAACCAGTTGTGCAAGGTCACTTGCAGGCAACCGCCCTCGTGTGCGCGCAGCACCAAGGGGCGCGGGCGCTTGTCATTGCGTAGCTTGGCATTGCCGGGGCCTGCGGGGCGATCCGACTCGATGGCCACCACGTCGCGCTTGAGGGCATACATCATGCCCGCAGGCACATAGGCACCAAAGCGGTTGAGCACATAGGCTTGCTCCAAGGCCACCACTTCGGCGCTGACAGTGTTTTCCAAATTGCAAAACGCAGGCTGGTGGCTGGGCAGCGTTGGCAACGAGCCGCATCCACCGGCTAGCAGTGCAGCGCCGATCCAGACCCATTTGAAACAGGCCGCGCCTTCAAGGAAAGTACGCCATGCTGGTGGAGCGCATAATTTTTTTAACATCTTCGCCTTCCTCCTGAGTAAGCAACTTACATCTGTCTGTGCCAGCATCGAGGTGATTGATGTCTTGGTGCTGGATGTAACTTCGCGATATCTTGGGTAGCCACTCAAACTCAGTAGCTATTGCGCTTTGGGTCAATCAGCAAGACGAGTCACGGCATCGCAGTTTTGGTAATTAATTACCAGAGTGTGAAAAAGTGTTGAGGCATTTTTGCCATTCAATCCATTTTTTAAGGCGGCGTAGCGTCTGGCGAAACTAAAAAAGCGCAAAACATAGCAGTTACCATCAATTGCAAATGAGAATGGAACTTGCTTTGTCACTGCTCCGGATTTACGGGCCCATTCTTGACAAATTCCAGCGATTCGATTAGATTACTAACCAGTCAGTCATTAATTTATGTGCCAAGGGCCTGTATGCTAGTTTTTAAAGCACAAAATACATCTTTTTTCCAAGCCCGTATTACGCGAGCTGCTACGCTTTTGGCTGTGATTGGGGCGCTGGCAAGCTTGGCCGCCTGTTCCAAGCCCACAGCATTGCCAGACCCAGTTCGGGCGGTCAAGGTCATGAAGGTGGGTACCAGCGGTGTTGAGGCTGCCCATGAGTATGCGGGCGAGGTGCGGGCCAGGGTGGAGTCGCGTTTGGGCTTTCGGGTGGCCGGCAAGATCATCAAGCGCCAGGCCGAAGTGGGCCAGCGGGTGAAGGTAGGCCAGTTGCTCGCGCAAATTGACCCGCAGGACTATAAGCTGGCGTTTGAAGCAGGCGCAGCCCAAGTGGCGGCAGCCGCAACCAATCGGGATTTGGCTGCTGCAGACTTCAAGCGTTTTGCCGCTCTAAAAGAGCAAAACTTTATCAGCGGCGCCGAGCTGGAGCGGCGGGAGACCACACTCAAAGCGGCTCAGGCCCAGCTAGAGCAAGCGCAAGCACAATTGAAATCGCAGGGCAATCAGACTGGCTATGCCAATCTCGTGGCCGATGTGTCTGGCATCGTAACTGCGGTAGAGGCAGAACCTGGCCAGGTAGTAGCTGCAGGCACGCCAGTGGTGCGTATTGCGCAAGACGGCGCGCGGGATGTGGTGTTTAACGTACCGGAAGACCGGCTGCGCGAAACGCTTGTGGGCACGCAGGTTGTGGTCAAGCAGTGGGCACAAGCAGGAAAGGCCCAGGGCCGCGTACGTGAGGTGGCCGCCAGCGCCGACCCGGCTACGCGCACCTTTCCCATCAAGGTGGCGGTGGATGCCAAAGACGCGCCTGCTCTGGGATCGACCGTGTATGTGTATCCGGCCTCAAGTTACGCTGGCTTGCAAGTGATCAAGCTGCCCACCAGCGCCTTGTTTGAATCAGGCAAAGCCAGCCATGTGTGGGTGCTGGATACAGCCAGCATGACGGTGAAAAGCACGCCAGTGCAAGTGGCCACAGCGGATGGCAACGAGGCCGTGATTGCTGAGGGTTTGCAGGCAGGCATGCAGGTAGTGACAGCCGGCGTGCATGTGTTGGCAGCCGGGCAAAAAGTCACCATTTATAAAGACAATACGGCATTAGCCATGGAGAATGTTGCGGTATCAGCTACTAAAACCATAGTGCCAGTGGCTCCGGTACCTGCGCCATCCACACCGGCTGCGGCCAAGTGAGCGCACCATGACCGAACCAATTTCTGCGCAGGCTGCTGCGCCGGTGGCCGGCGCTGACAAAGCTCGCGCTGATATGCCCAGCAAGTTCAACCTTTCCAAATGGGCGATTGACCATCCCGCGCTCACCCGCTACCTGATGGTGGTGCTGATGCTGCTGGGCTTTGCAGCCTACTTTCAGCTAGGCCAGGACGAAGACCCACCGTTCACCTTTCGCGTCATGGCCATTCGGGTGTTTTACCCGGGCGCAACCGCGCAGCAAGTGAACGAACAGGTGGTGGACAAGATTGAAAAAACGCTGCAAGAAGTGCCGTTGTCCGACAAAATACGCTCCTACGCCAAGCCCGGTGAGGCCTTGATTATTTTCCAGGTCAAAGACTCGGGTAACCCCAAAGACGTGCCCAATATTTGGTACAGCGTGCGCAAAAAGGTAGGCGATATTCGCGGCACTTTGCCAGCGGGCGTGATAGGCCCGTTTTTTAACGACGAATTTGGCGATGTGTTTGGCGTGATGTACGCGCTGCGCAGCGACGGCTTTAGCTACGCCGAGAACAAAGCCTTTGCCGACGACGTGCGCCAGCAGCTGCTGCGGGTGAAAGATGTAGCCAAGGTGGAGTTGTATGGCCAGCAAGATGAAAAGCTGTATGTAGAAATCTCCCAAAAGCGCCTGAGCCAACTGGGCCTGGACCTGAACGCCGTGCTGGGCCAGCTAGGGGCGCAAAACGCCGTGGAATCCGCTGGAGTGATGGTTACCCCGCTGGACATGCTGCAGGTGCGGGTGGGCGGCCAGTTCAACACGGTTGACGAGCTCAAAGCCATGCCCATTCGCGGTGCCAACGCGGCCAATGCGGGCGCAGCGCAAATCCGTCTGGGCGACATTGCCGATATCAAGCGCGCTTATATCGACCCGGCGCAGGTCAAAGTGCGCTATACCGAGCGTGATGCCAGCGGCAAAATCGGTGGCCAAGA
>JAYVGI010000142.1:0-33880 GCA_043772355.1 Polaromonas sp. | reverse complement strand
TACCCAATATCTCGATATTGGGATGCGAAACCGTCAAAAACTATCCTCGCTGAGGTCGATTTTCGCTTTCGACGACCTAAGTCCGACAGGCTGCTAGAGGGTGTCAAAAAAGACGTTCACCAGCAAGTCATAAATAAATACCACGCTACAGGCAGCCGAGAAGATACTCTATTAGCCAATCATTTAGAGGATTTGCGGGCTTTGCGTACGGACGCGGACTACGCGTGTCAAACTGATGTAACGCGCCTTAATGCAGGTAAGTCACTTGGTTTGTCTAAAAAAATATTAACAAATTTAGGGCTATTTAACTAGGATAACGGTTAACCATAAGCCCGATCAGGCAGCCGAAATTCTTGATTCTCCAGACGGTGTCTGGTTTTTTGTAATTCGCCAGACGCCGTCTGGCGAATCTGCTCTGAGCTCCAGTTCTCGCAGCGCGGGCATCGTCACTACATTTTTGCACTATTATTATGCTACATTATCAGTAGCTTCTTACGCATGTTTTTATTGACCTACAGCCCAATAGGTGTCTTAAAGAGCGCTTCTGTAGCGCAACAAATCCAGCTACACATCGCGGGCGGCTTTACCATTGCGCTATTTGTGCGTTTCAATCGAAACAACATACCAAGCATTGGCTTAAGCCCAGCGTCTTGGGTATACAGCGTGGCACCCAATGCGCGGGCGGTTTGCCAAATGATGTCATCGGCCGCGTCAAGATTGGTTTTGCTCACACTGGCCTATCGATGATTTCCTAATGGCCAGACTTGTCCGAACCCACGCGCTGGATTCGGCCCTGCTCGCGCAGTGCTTTGAGGTGGCGCTCAATGGTACGGGGGGTTTTGTTGAGCAATCCGGTAAGGTCCTTGGCTGACAACCCTGGCTCTTTTGCCAAAAGTGCCAGCATTTGATCCGTTACACCGACATTTACTCCGACATTTACAGGGACATCCACCAGGGTCTGCGTCGCAACATCAATGTACTTGTACAGCGAATTGGCGATGGCATCGAGCATAAAGTCGATGAAAGGACGGCAATCCACCGCCGCGCCAGCATGAGAATCTTGCAAGGCCTTGTAGTACAGCGCCTGCTTGTGGTGCACCAGCGTCTCTATCGGCATCCAGGCAAACAGCGGATTCCATTGGGCCAGAATCAGCGTTTGCCACAGCCGCTCAATTCTGCCGTTGCCGTCGCGAAACGGGTGGATATATTCCAGCCGGTAGTGGACGGCTGAACTGGTGATGAGTGGATGCGCTTGGCTGGTTTGCCCCCAATCCAGGAGCTGCTCTACCAGCTTGGGCACTTGCGCCGACAGTGCGCCGCGATGCAGCAGCGCACCATCGTTGCCCACCACGGCCACACCGCCTGAGCGGTGCCTGCCGGATTCGCCTAGCAACGTATCGGTGAGGTGCGCGTGCGCCCGCAGCAAGTCGTCCACCGACCAGGGTGTGTAGCCCGGCATTTCGTTGTAGGCGTGCCAAGCGTTTTGCACTTCCTTGATGTCCTTGGGCGGGCCCCAGACTGGTTTGCCGTTGACGACATCGGTTACCTGGCCCAAGGTGAGCTGGTTGCCTTCTATGGCGGTCGATGCGTGCACCGAGAGAATGCGATTGCGTTCGCGCAGATGCAGCACGTCGCCCGACTGCTCCTCGCTGATCTTGACGCGCTCCAGCAAGGCGTGAACGGCACCAATTTTTTCGTGCCACTTGGGATCTTCTGTGAAAAACTTCTCCAGCGGCATCATAGCCTGCAACCCGGCGGCTTTGGCGCGCGGACCTCGCCGAGGCCGGCAACGCGTGGTTTGGACTTGACGAGGCTCATAGGCTGACGACTTGTTGGCAGGGTGTTTCAGGTCAATGCAGATTACCCATTGTCGTTTACACCACGTTTGTTTGCTGTCTCTCGCGGGCAGTTTTCTTTGCAGGCACGGCGTGAATAACTCTAAATTTAAGCCTCTACCTATGTACCCCACAGTCCTGCTTAGACGAAGTGCTACTATTTAGTGAGTATTCCTATTTCCAAGCCTCCCTCCCATTGGGCGCATCACAGTGGCCTGGATGCGCCTTGCGCGCTGGCAACCTACCCGCTGCGAATCACGCAAGCGGCCAAGGGCGCTATGTGAAATACCGTGACCGGTACCGCTGGCTTTGTCCAGCCGCAGGGTCAGCGCGCCCAGGCTGACCGGTCGCTGTGGGCAAGCAAGTGGTTTAGAAACTGGCGTACTCACCAAATAGTAGCAATCCGTCTAAGCAGAGCAGCGAGGTACATGGGGTAGGCGTTGGAAATGGAGATTTGGTGCGTAGCGGAGCCACTTTGTGCTGACAACCGGCCTGACCGACTGTCCACCAACCTATTGAGGCAGAATCAATACTATCTATTTCGTAGCTGCTTCCGCAATATTTTAGGAGGCTGCAGGCCGATATATACCTGGAAAATGGCCCCCAAACAGGCGAATTCACGGTGCCGAGCCGAATTGTGGGCTTGTGCAGGCTCGCCAGCGCTCCAAAACAGCGGATTCCTCGTTTTCAAGAGGTCAATCAGTCTGTAGCAAACTAGAATATTGCGGGGGAGGCTACGAAATGTGTAGCGCTGAAAACTCCTTGCGGGCAGACTGGCGTATCTGCCGCCACCCTTAGCCTGCGCACGCAGGTGCTAGAACCTACACATCATGAGGTGTAAAAATGGCCACCAATCTCGCCATCGACGACCAGCTCAATGAAGCCGCGCGCAGCATTGGCGGGCTTAAAACCAAAAAAGCCGTGGTGACACAGGCCTTGATGAAGTACATCCAAAAGCGCCAGCAGTTGCAAATAGTGGGCCTGTTTGGAACCATTGACTACGATGCCGACTACGACTACAAAGCCCAGCGGCGGCGCACGCGCACCGGCCCTGCGGCTGGCGCTTAAGCCTTCACCCAGCGACGGCGCGGCATGCAGGTCATTGTGGATACGTCTGTCTGGTCGCTGGTGCTGCGCCGTAGCGCTGTGCCCGCCGACGCAGCGCAGCAGGCGGCAGTGGCAGCCTTGAAGGATTTAATCGCCGATGCCCGCGCCATGCTGATGGGCCCGGTACGTCAAGAGTTGCTGAGTGGTATTAAAGACTCTGGGCAGTTTGAGCGCTTGCGCAGCGCGCTGGCAGCTTTTCCGGATGAAGCTTTGTCCACGCCAGACTATGAACGCGCTGCGCAGTTGTTTAACACTTGCAAAGCTCAGGGCGTTCAAGGCTCCAGCACAGATTTTTTAATCTGCGCTGTGGGCTTAGAACGCAAGCTGCCAATTTTTAGTTTGAATCAGAATTACACGCATTTTCAAAAATGCGTGCCCTTGGAGCTATTTGCACCACAGCAACCTGCGCTGTAGGAGGATTCTGGCACTTCGCCCATAATCCAATGCGCTACAGTATCAGTAGCTGTTTCCGCAATATTTTAGAGGGCTGCAGGGCTATAGGCACCATAAAAATCGCTTGGAAACCGGCAAATTTGCGGTTGTCAACCGATTTTCCAGCCTCCAAAGGGTCACGGAGGCTCCAAAACGGTATTTTCGAGAGATTTTAAGATGAAATAAGCAGTTAGCCAGCAGAAATACTGCTTGTGAAGCTACGCAAAGCATAGCGCGCTGGTTTGCATGAAGTGACGCTGTAGTGGCCTTGGCGGCTCGCAACGCGGCTGACTAGTCCACACCATGCCAGGAATTCCGATATTTGACGTTCCACCGTGTACCCCGCTGGCCTGCTTAGATAGAGTGCTACTATTTAGTGAGTAACCAGGTTTTCAAACTACCCACCATCAGCCCTGCCCGTGCCCAAACAGCACCCCAGCGTCCAACTGGCTGACCGATGCCACACCGCACAACTGCATAGTGCGCACTAACTCATCTTGCAAAATAGCCAGGGCGCGTTGGGCACCAGGCTGGCCTGCACTGGTGGCACCGTAGAGGGTGGCGCGGCCTAGCAGGACGCCTTGGGCTCCCAGGGCCAGGGCTTTGACGATGTCGCTGCCTCTGCGGATGCCGCCGTCTAGCAGGACGGCGGTGCGGCCACCTGCGGCGTGTAGGTCGGCTTGGGAGCTGACTTTGGCGTTGACCTGTGCAACGGCCTGGACGATGGCGGGCAGCGCGTCCAGCGTGGCAACCGCGCCGTCGAGCTGGCGGCCGCCGTGGTTGGACACCACGATGGCATCGCAGCCCATGGCGGCGGCGCGGGCGCCGTCTTGGGGGTGGAGGATGCCTTTGACGATGAGTTTGCGCGGCCAGCGGTCACGGATGCGTTGCAGGTCGTCCCAATTAAACGACGGGTCGTAGTTGCGGCCTACCGAGCTGGCTATGGCGCTGGCGCTGCGGGCAGGGCGTGCACTGCTGGCATGGCTGCCGCTGGTGGCCTGGGCATCCAGGCCCACCAGGTTTTCCATCACCGGCATGCCGCGCTGCAGGGTGCTGGCCAGCCAGCGGGGGTGTTGGGCAAAGTCCAGCAGGTTTCTGGGCGTGAAGCGAAAGGGCACGGCAAAGTGGTTGCGCTGGTCGCGCTCGCGTTTGCCGCCGACCGGCAGGTCTACCGTGATGACCAGGGCCTCGTAGTCGGCCACGCGGGCACGCTCTATCAGGCCTTCAAAAAAAGGCTTGTTGCGCAGGATGTAGGCCTGAAACCACAACCTGCCAGGCGCGGCGCTGGCGATGGTTTCTATCGACGTGGTGGCCGAGCTGGACAGGGTGTAGGGTATGCCAGCCGCTGCCGCCGCGCGGGCAATGGCGACGTCGCCACCGCGCCAGCCAAAGCCGACTGCGCCAGTGGGGGCAATGGCCATGGGCAGGGCGCTGCGGCTGCCCAGCAGCAGGGTGCTGGTGTCTACGGTGGACACATCCGTCAGCACGCGGGGCAGCAGGCGCAGGTTGTGGAACGCGGCGCTGTTGCCGCGCAGGGTGTGCTCGTCTTCGGCACCGCCGTCAAAAAAATCGAAAATAGCGCGTGGTAGCCGGCGCTGCGCGGCCAGGCGCAGGTCGGCGATGGAATAGGCGCTGGCAACTTGAGCGGTCATCAGACGGGTGATGGGCTGGGCCTGCAGCCGCCGCGCTTCAACGTATAAACCGTTCGCCCTGAGCTTGCCGAAGGGTTCGCGAGGACTTCGACAAGCTCAGTCCGAACGGGAATGCTTGATTTCATTTGGCCGGATTGGTAGTTGCTTGCGCTTAGTTAACGTCGGCCTTGATATTGGCCGCCTTCACCACGCCCTCCCAGCGGTCGTAGTCGCGCTTGAGGTAGGCGGCAAACTCTGCGGGAGTGTCGCCGACGATGATGGCGCCGAGTTTTTCCAGCTGGGCCTTGACCTCGGGTTTGGCCAGCGCTTTGACCATGGCTTGGTGCAGGCTGCTCACTATGTCGGTGGGCGTTTTGGCCGGAGCCAGCATGCCCACCCAGGGGGCGGTTTCTTCAAAACCGGAAAAACCTGCCTCGGACATGGTGGGCGTGTCGGGGAACTGGGGCAGGCGTTTGGCGGTGCCTACGGCCAGGATGTTCAGGCGCTTGGCGGCGATTTGGTCGGCAATGCCGATGACGGGGTAGAACATGTAGTCCACCCGCCCGGCCATCACCTCCAGCAGGGCGGGGCCGTTGCCTTTGTAGGGCACGTGCAGCATTTTGGCCTTGGCCAGGGTGGCCAGCAGCTCGCCTGCCAGGTGGCCCGAGCCGCCGCCGCCGGACGACGCAAAGCTGGCGGCCTCGGGTTTGCTGCGGGCTTTTTTCAGCAGGTCGGGGATGGTCTTGATGGGGGCGTCGTAGGCGTTGACGGCTACCAGGGGCAGGGTGGCGGCGTTGGAGATGGGCGCAAAGTCGGTCTTGGGGTTAAAGCCGGCCTGCTCGCCTAGCAAGATGGGGTTGACGTTGAGGCCCAGCGACGAGAACAGCAGGGTGTAGCCATCGGGCGCGGCGTTTTTCACTTCGCGGGTGGCAATCATCGAGCTGGCACCGGCCTTGTTTTCTACCACTACCGCTTGGCCCAAGGTGAGCGTCATGTCTTTGGCCAGCACGCGGGCAATCACGTCGGTGGGGCCGCCTGCGGCAAAGCCTACCAGCAGGCGGATGGGCTTGCCAGGGTACGGGTCGGCTGCCAGCGCGGGGGCGCTGGAGAGGGTGCAGAGCAGGATACTGATCAGGCTGGAGGTGAGAAGGTTGCAGGTTAGTTTTTTCATGGCGGACTCTATCGAATTGAAACGGGTAAGCGTAAAGTGGGTTGCGGCTTTACGCAATCAGGTGTTCCATGGAGCCGACCTGGCTGATCTCAAAGCGCAGTTGGTCGCCAGGCCGCAGGTACAGCGGGGGCTTTCTGAAAGCGCCAATGCCAGCGGGCGTGCCGGTGGCAATCACATCGCCGGGCTCCAGCGTCATGTAGCGCGAGAGGTAGGCGATCAGGGTGGCGACCGGGAACAGCATGTCCGACGTGTGGCCGTGCTGCATTTGTACGCCGTTGAGCCAGCATTGCACGTCTAGTGTTTGCGGGTCGGGAATCTCATCGGCGGTGACCAGCCAGGGGCCCATGGGCGTGAAGCCGTCCATGCTTTTGGCAAAGGTGGTTTGCGCAATCGGCAGGTCAAACTGGAATTCACGCGCGCTCAGGTCGTTCAAGATGGTGTAGCCCGCTACCAAAGACAAAGCATCGGCCGCGGCCACGTTTTTGCCATAGCCGCCGATGACCACGGCCAACTCGGCCTCAAAGTCCATCTTGGTCACGGTGGCCGGGCGCGGCACGGCTGCGCCGGGGGCTGACACGGAGGAGGGCACCATAAAAATAATGCGCGGGTTTTCAAACGGCTGCACGCCGGTTTCTTTGGCGTGGTCGGCGTAGTTGCGGCCCACGCCGATGATCTTGCCGGGGCGGGGCACGGGGGCGTAGAGCGGTACTTGGCTGAGCAGGTCATACGTGGTATTGGGCTTGGCTACCTCGGCTTGCACATGGGCTGCCAGTGCGTTCATGCCCTCGCGCCCAGACTGCAGCCAACGCAAGATGCCCGCGCCAGGCGGCTGCACACCGGCTGCGGCGTTGTGTTGCTGGGCCTGGCCAGAGATAGGCTGGCTGGCAATCCAGTCGCTGATGTCGAGTACCCGGGAGCCCGCCGCTGGTGCTGGCTTTGAGGTCTGCTGGGCCGCCTGCGAGGGTGTGTGCGCCGCTGCCTGCGCCTGCAGCACCACGCCAGTCAGCACCGCGCCTGTGCCCGAGTTGTAGCTGATGATCTTCATGCCGCAGCTTTGTCGAAAGCAGCGGGAAAGTAGCGGTCGGCCATCACCTGGCAGCGGGTGATGTAGCGGTGCTCATGCGCTGCGTAGTCGGCCACGGCGTTGTGCAGGGTGCCCATGTTGTCCCACATCAGCACGTCGCCCACGCGCCAGCGGTGCTGGTACTGGTATTTGGGCTGCAACTGGTGGTCAAACAAAAAGGCCAGGATGCGGTCACTCTCGTCCTGCGGTAGTTCGTTGATGCGCATGGCGTAGCCGGGGTTGGCGTACAGCACCTGCCGGCCAGTGATGGGGTGGCATAAAAAAATCGGATGCGAGACGGGCGGCTTGGCCCTGCGCTGCGCGTCGGTGAGCGCCGGGCGCGTGCTACCGGGCACGCTGCGCATCTTGTCCCAAAACTTGGCAAAGTCGTGCAGCACGGTCATGCCTTGCAGCTGGGTTTTTAAAGCCTCGGGCAAGTCGTCATAGGCCGCATGCATATTGCAAAACTCGGTGTTGCCCAGGCTCTGGCCATCGCGGTGCGGAATCTCAATGCCGTAGAGCACATTGGTAAAGGCAATCGTGCTGCTGTAGGACATGTCGGTATGCCAGTCTTGCCCGGCGTCACTCATGCCCAGCGGCTTGCCGTTCTCGACCTTGTTGGACAAAATCATCACCTCGGGCAGGCCGGGCACCTGGTAGGCGTTGGCCACGTTGATCTCCAGGCGGCCAAAGCGCGCCGCAAAATTTTTCTGCTGCAACGGGGTTAGGGTTTGCTGTGGGTAGCTCAGCACGCCGTAGCGGCCCAGGGCTTGTTCTAGCTGTTTGAATGCGTCGTCGCTGAGCGGCTGCGACAGGTCAAGCCCTTCGACCCGTGCGCCCAGGGACTTTCCGCTGGCTATAAATTGCATAGTACGGTCTCCATAAATTTAAGCATACGTCACCCAATCGGGCAACTCCTCCAAATGCGGCAGCGTGTTGTATGTGACTAGCATGTGGCGCTTGGGTGTAAAGGCAAATTCGGTCAGGCTGCTGTTGCGGATGCGCAGGTTCAGCTCTATGGTGGTCTCAGCACTGGTGCCCAGCACATGGCCTACTGCGGTGCTGATGGGGCCGCCGCTGCTGACGATCAGCACCCGGGCTTTGTCGTTGGCGGCAAACTGCGTGCGCACATGGTCTAGGGCGCTGGTGATGCCGGTCACAAAGTCCGGGTAGCTGGGCATGCCCACGGGCTGGGCGCTGCCTTGCATCCAGGCGGCCAGGCCGGTTTTAAGCAGGCGGAAGTGGTGGCGGTAGTTCTCTGGGGTGCGGTCAGGACTTAAGGGTTCTGAATGGATGGCTTTGACGACGGCATCGCTGTCGTACTCATTGAGTCCACTCCATTCCAGCGCGGCCACGTCAAACCCCGCCCCCTGGCAAATACCCGCATAGGTTTGCGCATGGCGGCGCAGCGTGCCCATCAGCACGCCGTCAAAGGCCATGCCTTTGGCTTTGAAGTATTCGCCCAAGCGCACCGCCTGCTGGTGGCCCAGCGGGCTTAAGTTGTCATAGTCTGCTGCGCCGAAACTGGCCTGGCCGTGGCGTACGAGGTAAAGTGTTCCCATGGTCTGTATTGTGCAGCGGCGCGCCTCACTTGGCTGTCACGCGCGTGGCTGGCAGGCAGTTTTATAGCGCGCTTTAGAATCGCAAGATGTCCAGCACGCCACGTTTAACGCCCGCCCAGCTCCAGGAGATATTGAACAGCATTGCCCAAGATGCGCATGCGTTGCACGGGCAGGGCAAGGTGGCATCCTACATTCCGGCCTTGGCGCAGGTGCCGCCACGGCAGTTTGGCATGGCGGTAGCGCTGGTGGATGGCACCTGTGTGGCCACGGGCAGTGCCGGCACTTTGTTTTCTATCCAAAGCATTTCCAAGCTGTTTACCTTTGTTCTCGCCCTCAAGCTGGTGGGGGACGAGGTGTGGCAGCGGGTAGGGCGCGAGCCCTCGGGTGCGGCGTTTAACTCGATGGTGCAGTTGGAGACCGAGAAGGGCATTCCGCGCAACCCGTTTATCAACGCAGGCGCATTGGTGATTACCGATATTCTCACCAGCCGCTACGCCCACCTGGACACCGCCTTGCTGGGCGCGCTGCGCCGCCTGAGCGACAGCCCCGATTTGAACTGGGACGCGCAAACCGCCAAGTCCGAGCGCGATACCGCGCACCGCAATATGGCCATGGCCTACTTTATGAAGAGCTACGGTAACTTTGTGAACCCACCCGAGCAGGTGCTGAACAACTACTGCCGCCAATGCGCCATCGAGATGAGCTGCGCCCAATTGGCCCAAGCCTCCATGTTTTTGGCCAACGGCGGGCTGGATATCAGCAGAGCGCTAGATGGCCACGTGCAGCCAGGCGAGCAGTTTTTAAGCCAAGATGCCACCCGCCGCGTCAACGCGCTGCTGCTCACCTGCGGAGCCTACGATGCATCGGGCGATTTTGCTTACCGCTTTGGCCTGCCGGTCAAAACTGGCGTGGGCGGCGGCATCGTCGCCATCGTGCCCGGTGTGGGCACGGTGGCAGTGTGGGGCCCCGAGCTGGATGCCAAAGGCAACTCGGTGCTGGGCGCGTTTGCGCTGGAGCAGCTGGTGCAGCGCACGGGCTGGAGCCGGGGCTAATTCCATTTCTAAATCATTACTGTCGTTGTTGTGTCGCCCTGCCGTGCTACAGCACTCTCGTAGGCTCCGCGCCTAGACATTAATGATGTAGAAATGGAATAGGCCTTTGGCCGTCAGTGTGGTCTTGCTGTAACTTGCACTGTGCAATTGATGGTCAAATACATCCCAAGTCTGTTTAACTCAACCAAAGGAACCCACCATGTCCGACTGGCAACCCAGCCCCCGCTACCCCGACCCATCCATCGTTAGCATTGACCCGTCGTTTGACAAATACCGCCTGGCACTATCTAAAGTGGAGCGCTTGGCCGCAGGCATGATTTGGTCTGAGGGGCCGGTGTGGCTGGGGGACGCACGCAAGCTGGTGTGGAGCGATGTGCCGGGCAACTGCATGCACCAGTGGGACGAGGCAACCGGCACCGCAGCGCCGTTTCGCCAACCGTCTAACAACTCCAACGGCAACACCCGTGACCGGCAAGGCCGCATCGTCACCTGCGAGCATTTGACGCGGCGCGTGACGCGCACCGAGCATGATGGGCGCATCACCGTGCTGGCAGACAGCTATGGCGGCAAGCGCTTGAACTCGCCTAACGACGTGGTGGTCAAGTCTGATGGATCGGTGTGGTTTACCGACCCGTCGTTTGGCATTTTGAGCAACTACGAAGGCGAACAGGCCACGCCCGAGCTGCCTACCAACGTGTACCGCATCGACGCTGATGGCACCATCGGTGCAGTGGCCGAGGGCATTAACCAGCCCAATGGTTTGGCGTTCTCGCCCGACGAGTCAATTTTGTACATCGTCGAGTCACGCGCCAGCCCGCGCACCATCCTGGCTTATGACGTAGTCGGCGGCACCAAGCTGACGGGCAAGCGCATCGCCATCGACGCAGGCCCGGGCACGCCCGACGGCTTTCGGCTCGATGTAGACGGCAACCTGTGGTGTGGCTGGGGCATGGGCGCGGCCGGCCTGGATGGTGTGCATATCTTCAACCCGCAAGGCAAGC
Organism: Polaromonas sp.; assembly: GCA_043772355.1. GTDB lineage: Bacteria > Pseudomonadota > Gammaproteobacteria > Burkholderiales > Burkholderiaceae_C > JAAFIP01. Next base: position 23,026 of record JAYVGI010000142.1, on the reverse strand, counting down.
TGATAGGCCGCATTGACCTGCCTGAGCGCTGCGCCAACCTGTGCTTTGGCGGCGTGCACCGCAACCGCCTGTTCATGGCGGCCAGCACCTCGCTGTACTCGCTGTATGTCAACACGCAGGGCGTGGGCTACGCGTGATGGTCTATCTTGTTCCCTCTCCCGACGGCGGGAGAGGGCTAGGGTGAGGGCGGCAGAGCTTCACTTCGGCCGTCGGTGGCACGGGTATCAAGCAGCCAGCACTTTCGCAAACACATCCGCGTCCACATTGCCGCCGCACAGCGTGGTGCCTACCACCAAGCCTTTGAGCTGCGCGCGCTCTTGCATGGCGGCGGCAAACGATGCTGCACCTGCGCCTTCGGCCACGTTGTGGGTGTCCACATAGAGCGCGCGCATGGCTACGGCTACTTCTACGTCGGTGACTTGCACGATGTGGTCGATGTGCGGGATGAGTACCTCCAGCGCGGCTTGGTCGGCAATGCGGCAGGCCATGCCGTCGGCCAGCACGGTGGTGACGGGTGATTCGACCACGCGGCCAGCAGCAATGGACTGCGCATAGCTGGTGGCGTGGCTGCTGACCACGCCGACAATTTTGACCTTGTGGCCTAGCGCCAGTTTGGCCGCAATGGCCGCCGCTGCGCCCGAGCCCATGCCAATGGGCACGTAGGCCGCGTCCATCGTTGGCACGGCTTTGAAAAACTCCAGCCAGCAGGTGCTGACACCCAGCACCAAGTCGCGGTGAAAGCTGGGCACCATGTGCGCGCCGCGCTCTTTAGCGAGCTTGATGGCAAATTCACGCGCCTCTTGAAATTCACTGCCGTGTTCGATCAAGGTCACACCCAACGCGCGCATGGCAGCGTTCTTCTCAACGCTGTTGCCTAGAGGTACAACGATGGTGCAAGGCACACCATGGGTACGTGCAGCCCAACCGATACTCTGACCGTGGTTGCCGCGCGTGGCGCTGATCACTTCTTTAGGCAGCGCATTGGCTTTTTTCAGCGCGTCAAAGTAAGTGAGGCCACCGCGAATTTTGAAGGCACCCACAGGCGTATGGTTCTCATGCTTGACCCAGCAGTCAGTGCCCAGGCGCTCGCTCAGCAAGCCCCAACGGTATTGCGGCGTAGCCTGAAAATCTCGGTACACCACGTGCGCCGCGGCTTCAATTTGTTGCAATGAAAACATTCAAAGTCCTTGTGAAGTCAGTGTGACCAAGCCCTTGGGCGTTTGCAGTGTGACGCTGAGGTTGGCAGGGCCCTCTTGCAGGGCAACGCCTTGCAGGCCGATAGCCGCGTAGGCCGCTTGCAATGCCGCTGCCTCGGGATGGGTGCAGGTGATGCTTTGCAGCGTGACACCGGAGCGCGGCAGGCTGTTGCGCGGGTGCAAGCGCAGCGGTTCGGCATCGCCTTCTTTGCCCCATTGGATCAAGGTGGGCAGCGTGCCACTCCACAAGCGCTGGCCATCTTCTCGCACGGTGATTTGCCATTGCAGCACGCCTTTATTGGTATGGCGGCTGGCTAGCAGTGCGGGGCCACGGTCGATGTTTAGCGCAGCTAGCGCGGCGCACGCCGCCTGCACGTCGGGCGTGTTGGCCACAAAGTGCACCAGGCGTGGCGCTACCGCTACTGCCGCTTGCAATTCGGCATTGTCCATGTCAAACCAGCGTTTAGCGCCCTGTTTAATTGCGGGAGCAGCTCCTGGACTAATAGCAATTATTTCGCAATACGCCATCGGGTTGGTTGGCGTGGCGATTTTGAACAGGCGGTTGTGGGTGCCAAACAGCTTGTGCTCACCGCCGGGGTTGGGGGTGATGCCTAGGGTAGCCTCGCACCAGGCAACCCCTTGCGCCAAGTTGTTGGCGACGATAACGAGATGGTCAATTTGGCACTTCATAACGATACCTTTCCGTCCATGCAGGTCACGGATGCGCCGCCAATCCAAATGTCCGCACCCTCTTGCTCCACATGCACACGCCCCGCGCGCGCTAGGGCGGTGCCTTGCGCGGCGATGTAGCGTGTGGGTGCCAAGCCTGCGCCGATCAACCACTGCGCGATGCCGGCGTTCAAACTGCCCGTCACGGGGTCTTCGCACAAGCCGTTGTTGCCAGGGAAGAAGGCGCGCACTTCAAAAGCAGTGTCGTCGCCAGTACTTTGCGCGCCCACTACGCCCACTTTGCCGCGTGGCCCTACTACGCCAATATCCAAACCCGCAAGAATAGTTGCGTCAGGCTTCAAAGCCAACACCTGTTGCGCACTTCGCAGCATCACGCCGCGCCACTTGGGGCCGTTGTCGCACCATGCGTGGGCCACAATGTCGCTGCGCTCAATCTTCAAGCCGCGCGCGATCAGCGCCACATCTGCTTCGTCCAGTGGCCCGCCCTTGATGAGCGGCGGCGCGGCAAACGCCAAGCGGCCAGACGCCGTATCGCGCTTGATCTTCACCAGCCCCACGCCGCACTCTTGCACAATGTGCTGCGCTTTGGGTGTGCCACCCGCTTCCAGCCACGCATGGCAGGTGCCTAGCGTGGGGTGTCCTGCAAAGGGTAGCTCGCGACCGGGGCAGAAGATACGCACCTTGTAGTCTGCCTCTGCATGCGTGGGCGGCAGCACAAAAGTGCATTCGGACAGATTCGTCCAGTTGGTAAAGTGCTGCATCTCTGCTGCACTCAGGCCCGTGCCGTCCAGCACCACACCCAGCGGGTTGCCGTAGTAGGGCTTGGCGGTAAATACATCGACCTGTTTGAAGGCGCGTTGCTGCATAAAAATTCCTTAAGACAAAACAATATCCAGCACGCCCTTGCTGGCGCTCTGCGCGCTGATGCCCGCGTACCAGCGCGACAAGTGCGGGTAGGCGCTGCGCGGCAGGGCCGGGTGCTGCGGCGGCAGGCCCCACCAGCGGTGCATCTCGCAGGCAATCGGAAAGTCCGCCATCGTCATCACATCGCCCGCCATAAAAGGGCGCTGCGCCAAATGGGAATCCAGCATGGCCAACTGCGGCTCGGTCGTGGCTACCGACTTGGCAATCACCGCCATATCCGGCTGCGGACCGGGTGTGCGAATCCACTCCACAAAAGCCGCGCGACCCACGTTGTTCATCGTGGTCTGCTGCCAGTCCATCCAGCGCTCGGCATCAAAGCGCTGCTGAAAATCTGTCGGGTACAGCGTGCCCATCGAGTGCTTTGCACAGAGGTAGCGCACGACGACATTGCTCTCCCACAGCGTAAAGTCACCGTCCTGCATTACAGGTATTTGCCCATTTGGGTTCATGCGCAAATACTCCGGCGTTTTGTTGAGGCCATAGCTCAGACCCGCATCGGTGCGCTTAAAGTCCAAGCCCATCCACTGCGCGGCCAGTACCACCTTGCGAACGTTGATGGAGCTGATGCGGCCCCAGATGTGGAGTTGGTTCATGCTGCGTGCCCTCTTTCATTGGGTGTGATGTGCGAGATCGCACCATCACCATACGATTTAATAACTTGCGTAATCACGATGTGAAAGCCTTTGTACCAGCGCTTGTACTGGCGCTGCGCTTCCAGGTGCTTGGGGTGAGTGGCAAATTCTTTGAGAGACTCCAAGGTCTGCCAATAATAGACAGCGTTCGTTTTAAGGCCATCGGTGGACTTCCAAACCTCCAAGCCCAAGTAGCCCACGGTAGCATTGGCTGCCGCTTCAATCAAAGCGTCCAGCTCGTGGAATTTTTCGTCGTACGTGCCGGGTTCAAAAATAAATGATGCGCTGTACATGCTGTGTGCTTCTATAGTTATCGAGGTAATTGTTCGCGTATTGTCTGCGCTAGCAGCGCTACGCCTTCGTCAATCTGCTCCACGCTGGCCGTCACGAACGACAGGCGTAGCGTGTTGTTTTGCGCCGCATCGCTATAGAACGCTGCGCCTGGGACGAAGGCGACGTTGCGCTCTACGGCTTTGGGTAGCAAGGCCACTGCGTCCATACCAGCGGGTAATTTGACCCAGAGAAACATGCCTCCATCGGGCGTGTTCCACTGCACGCCCGTGCCTGCCAGGTGCTTCTCCAGCGCGGCCAGCATCGCATCGCGCTGCGCTTTGTACAGGGCACGGATGGTGGGCACATGCCGGTCTAGAAAACCATCTTTCAGCACCTCGGCCACCATGCGCTGGTTAAAGCTGGGCGTGTGCAGGTCGGCGGCCTGCTTGGCTTGCAGCAGCTTGGGGTACAGCGCATGGGGCGCAACCAAAAACCCCAGGCGCAAACCGGGTGCCAGCGTCTTGCTAAAGCTGCCCATGTACATGCAAGCGTCGGGGTTACGCGCTGTCAGGGGCGCGGGCGGCGGCGCGTCAAACCACAGATCGCCATAGGGGTTGTCTTCCACAATCGGCAGGCCCAGGCGTGCAGCGTCAATGCTGAGTGCTGCGCGGCGCGCCTCACTCATGGTGTTGCCCGTAGGGTTTTGAAAGTTTGGCAGTACGTAGAGAAAGCGCGCACCGGCCGCCTTGGCAGTCAAGTCGCCGATGTCAATCCCTTCGGCATCACTGCCAACGCTCACAAACTCCGGCTCCATGGGCGTGAAGGCCTGTAGCGCGCCCAAGTAGGTCGGTGTCTCCACCAGTACGCGCGAACCTTTGTCGATCAAGATTTTGGCCACCAGGTCTAGCGCCTGCTGGCTGCCCGTAGTGATCAGCACCTGTGTGGGGTCTACCTTCCATGGCAAGCTGTTAGCCACCCATTCACGCAAGGGCGGGTAGCCCTCGCTGGCAGCGTACTGCAAAGCCGCAGGGCCATCGTCTTGCAATACCTTCGCGCAAGCTTCGGCAAACGCCTGCACCGGAAAGGTTTTGGGTGAGGGCAGTCCACCTGCAAAGCTGATGATGCCGGGCTTTTCGGTCACCTTCAATATCTCGCGGATCACCGAAGGGTTCATGCGCTCCGCGCGCGCGGCCAGTTGCCAGTTCATTTTCATTTCATCACTCCTACAGGCATTTTTTTGCCCAGATACACCGTGGCTATCACCGCCACGGCAAAAGCCAACGTCATGCCGTCCAGGCGCTCACCTACCAGCGGCACCGCAAACAGCAAACTTAAGAAGGGCTGGATAAGCTGAATCTGGCTTACCCGCACGGCTCCCAGTGCGAGCGCGCGGTACCAGGCAAAAAAACCGATCCACATGGAGAACAGCGCTACATAGGTAAAGCCTAACCAAGCCATACCGCTGATCACGGACGTATCCACTGGTGCAAACCACCAAGCCATGGGCAGCGTCAAAGGCAGGCCGCTGACCAGTACCCAGCAAATGGTTTGCTCTGAGCCCAGCCGTGGTGTCAGGCTTGCGCCACCGATGTAGCCAAACGCGCCCGTGGTCATGGCAATGATGAGGTAAATATTGGCCACGCCCAGATACAGCCCGCCCGCGCGCCAGACCATAAAGCCCAGCACCAAGCCCGTGCCCAGCAGCGCGCAAGCCCAAAAGCCTGCGGACGGCCGCTGCTTGAACCACAACGCCCCCAGCACGGCAGTGGACAGCGGCAGTAAAGCCGTAACGACCGCGCCATGCGTGCTGGGCACGTGGCGCAAAGCTAGCGCCAGAAACAGCGGAAAGCCGACGATCACACCAAAAGCGGTGATGCCAACCAGCGGCAACTCAGCACGCACCGGCACCTTCAGCGTGCCACGGCTGCGCTGCCACAGCAGATAGCCGATGGACAGCAAACCGGCCACCGCAGCGCGGCCGAAGGTGACGAACCAGGGTGATAGCTGGGGTGCATCCGCGCCGCCCACTGCCAAGCGCGTCATGGGCAAGGTGGCGGCAAACAGGATGACTCCTATTGATCCCCACAACAGGGCTTCGCGGTCTTGTGCGTGCGTCATGCTCATACGGTGCCCATCCACAACGCGGTAGCTACCAGTACAGCGGCCATCACGCGGTTAAACCACAGCAAGCGTTTGCCACCAGCGAGCCAGTCGCGTAGCAGCGCCCCTAGGGTGGCGTAGGCCAAATTGCTAACGAATGCGAAGAGCATCATCGTAGGCAGCACCACGGCAAAGCGCTCCACAGCGTCAGCGCGCCCGGCCACCCAGCCCGCTACCAGGCTGATCGCCAGCATCCAGGCTTTGATGTTGACAAACTGCAATGCTGCGCCTTGCCAGAACGTCACGTTGAGCCGCGATGCGTCCGCCTGCGCCAGGCTGCCTGAGCGCGACAGCTTGTAGGCCAGCCACAGCAAATACCCTACCCCCACCACTTTGACCAGCATGCGCAGCGCAGGCACCGCGACGATTAACCCGCCCACACCGGCTGCGCACACCGTTAGCAGCACACCCCAGCCCACAGGCACCGCGCACACAAAGCGCAGCGCATGGCGCAGGCCGTGGTTGGCCGCCAGCGCGGTAGACAGGGTGGTGTTGGGCCCGGGCGAGAAGCTCATGGCAGTGCCCAACAACAGCAGCGCAGTAAATTCTTGTAGGGTCATGCGAGGGGGTGGTTAAAAAGTGGCGCGTATTGCAAAGGCATAGAAAGCACTGTACAGTGATAAACAATACAGTACCAATACAGATAAGCAGATCAGCGCAATATCTGTACTGGCCACTTCACTGATACACGACAGCTCCAGAAAGACACCCCGCCATGCTGATGCGCACCTCCTCCCTGAGCCTGACCGACCAACTGGTGGCCCGTTTTACCGAGCGCATTCGCAACCGGCTGCTGGCCGCTGGCGCGCGCCTGCCCAGTGTGCGCCAGTGCGCGGCGCAGCACGGCGTAAGCCCGCACACTGTGGTGTCGGCCTACGACCAGCTGGTCGCGGCTGGGCTGGTAGAGGCACGCAAACAGCGCGGGTTTTATGTGCGGGACATTCACCAGTCTAAGCCAAATCAGGCTCTAGCCCTGCAGAATATTGCAGGAGCAGCTACTAAAAAAATAGCGATAGAAGATCTGCCCGGCGGCATCTCTTTGCGCGCCAGCACGGGGCTCACAGGCCGGCTGCAGGCCCGCATCGATGCCACGGCGCTGATTCGCGGCATGTTCCACCACAACCGGGGCGGCCTGGGCAGCCACTGGCCGCAGCCAGGCATGGGCGTGTTTCCACCCGAGTGGCTGGAGTCTGACTTTATGTGCGCAGCGGTGCGAAAGGTGACGCACAGCAAAACGCTGCTGGAGACCAGCCTGAAATATGGCGAGCCCAAAGGCGACACCGGCCTGCGCAGCGCCCTGTCGCTCAAGCTGCGCGACCTGAGCATTGACGTGCCCTCCGAGCACATCATCACCACCGTGGGCGCGACGCATGGGCTGGACGTGGTGAGCCGCACCCTGCTCAAAGCGGGCGACTGCGTGATGGTAGAAGAGCCCGGCTGGGCGGTAGAGTTTGCCCGGCTCGACGCGCTGGGCATGCGCATACTGCCGGTACCGCGCCGCGCCGATGGCCCCGATGTGGAGGTGATGGCCAAGTACTGCAAAGAGCATGCGCCCAAGTTGTTTGTGAGTGTGAGCGTGTTCCACAACCCTACGGGCTATTGCCTGAGCCCCGGCAGCGCACACCGCGTGCTACAGCTAGCGAACCAGCATGATTTTCATATTGTTGAAGACGACATCTACAGCCACCTCGCCCCGCAGCACGCCACCCGTATGTGCGCGCTAGACGGTTTGCAGCGCACCATCTATGTCAGTGGGTTTGCCAAGATCCTCGCGCCCAACTGGCGCGTAGGCTACATCGCCGCCCCGGCTGACCTGGTGGAGCGCCTGCTGGACACCAAGCTGCTCTCCACCCTCACCACCCCCGCGCTGCTAGAAAAAGCCTTGGCCATCTGCATCGAGCAAGGCCATCTGCGCCGTCACGCCGAGCGCATCCGTACCCGGCTTGACGCCGCACGTACCCGCAGCGTCAAACTCGCCATGCAAGCCGGTTGCACCTTTGCCGCCGAGCCCGCTGGCCTGTTTGGCTGGGTAGACACGGGCGTAGACACCGACGTACTGGCCCAGCACATGCTGGACGACGGCTACCTGCTGGCCCCCGGCGCGCTGTTTCACGCCAGCCGCAACCAGCCCAGCACTTTGATGCGCATCAACTTCGCCGCCACGCAAGAGGCCGCGTTTTGGAAGACTTTTGGCAAGCAGCGAGATAAGTTGTCGCTGAGTTGACAACACGCCCGGCCTCTCACTGGGGAATGGCGTTCAGGCCGAGCATTTCCGGCTCCCTACCGCATGGCGGAAGAGGGCCGGGGTGAGGGCCGGGATGAGGGCCGTGCGAGCCAGGCAACCCATCGGCCGCAGCGACGGTTGGCACTCCGGTAGTTCGCCCACTCTCTTTACCGTAGCGCTCCGTCTATGCAGGCCAGTGGGGTACATGGGGTAGAGGGTAAAAATGAGAGGCTATGAGGATTTTCAGGCTGCAGAGCCGTCATGTGTAGAAAATCTGCCCCACAGACCGTCCATCGACTATCTTCGGCAAGACAGTTGCTCTATATTTCATAGCGATTACCTTTGGTTTTTTGCTGGCTATTGCCCGATAATATCCAAAAACAGCGCTCATTCTATTTCTAAATCATCACTGTCGTTGTTGCGTCGCCTTGCCGTGCTACAGCGCTCTCGTAGGCTCCGCGCCTAGACATTAATGATGTAGAAATGGAATCAAACAGGCAGATTTTCATTTGCCAGCCGCTGCGCAGACTCCCAGGCCGGTTTAAGCGAACAGTATTGGGCGCGGACCAGTCCATACCCGTTGGCACCCTGAATTTCGCCACACTCAATAGTTTGCTGAAGTCAGTTGCCTTCGTGCAGCCTGAACGATGCTGGCTGCATCAACCTTGAAGTACTCCCGCAAAGCCGCACGGGTGTCACTGCGGCCAAAACCGTCGGTACCTAGGGTGGAGTACTTGCGCCCCTCAGGAATGTAGGCGCGCACGCTCTCTGGCACAGCGCGCACATAGTCGGTGGCGGCGATGATGGGGCCATTGGTTTTGCCAAGCACTTGCTGGAGCCAAGGCGTGGGTGTCGTCGCCGTTTCAGACTCACACGCGGCCCCATCCCGCGCCAATTCGCTCCAGCTGGTGACGCTGACCACGTCTACATCAAAGCCTTGGTCTGCCAGCAACTCCGCCGCCTTGATAACCTCGGTGAGAATGGCACCAGAGCCTAAAAGAGTCACATTTTTAGGTGCAATAGGGATTGAGCCATGGAGAACGTTGCGGGAGAAGCTACTGAAGTGATAGCAACCACGGAGCACGCCTGGGTGGGCGTTGGCAGGCAAGTTGGGCTGTGCGTAGTTCTCGTTCATCAAGGTGATGTAGTAAAAAACGTCTTTCTGCTCCACCATCATCTCGCGCATGCCTGTGTCCAAAATCACGGCCAGCTCGCCTGCAAATGCGGGGTCATAGGACTTGCAGTTGGGGATGGTGGCTGCCACCAAATGGCTGCTGCCGTCCTGGTGTTGCAGGCCCTCGCCACCCAGGGTGGTGCGGCCGGAGGTGGCACCCAGCAGGAAGCCGCGACTGCGTTGGTCTGCCGCCGCCCAGATCGCATCGCCCACGCGCTGAAAGCCGAACATGCTGTAGTAAATATAGAAGGGCAGCATGGCCAGGCCGTGCACGCTGTAGCTGGTGGCGGCTGCTGTCCAGCTGGCAATCGCTCCGGCTTCGCTGATGCCTTCTTCCAGTATTTGGCCGTCCAAAGCTTCGCGGTAGGGCAGCACCGAGCCAATGTCTTCGGGTGCGTAGCGCTGACCCACGCTGCTGTAGATACCTACTTGCTTGAACAAATTGGCCATGCCAAAGGTGCGCGCCTCGTCCGCCACGATGGGCACGATGCGCGGGCCTAGGTGCTTGTCCTTCAGCAAACCGCCCAGCATGCGCACAAAGGCCATGGTGGTGGACATTTCTTTGCCGTCGGCTTGCAGGGCGAACTGCGCGTAGCTGTTAGCCCGTGCCCCTTCCTCCCTGACACCTGTCGCCTGGTCGCCTGTCCCCTCATGCGTGAGCGCAGGCACGCTTACCACCTGCGCAGCCGTGTGCCTTTGGGGCAGGTGGCCGCCCAGGGCTGCGCGCCTCGCATGCAGGTACTGCATCTCGGCGCTGGCTTCCTCGGGTTTGTAATAGCTCAGCGTCTTGGCCTGCTCGTCCGTCAGTGGCAAATTAAAGCGGTTGCGGTAGGCGATCAGCTCGTCCTCGTCCAGCTTTTTCTGGCTGTGCGTGGTCATCTTTCCTTGGCCCGCGTTGCCCATGCCGTAGCCCTTTTTGGTGTGCGCCAAAATCACGGTGGGCTGGCCGGTGTGCGCGGCGGCGACGGCGTAGGCGGCGTGGATTTTGACGATGTCGTGGCCGCCGCGTTTGAGCCGGTCGATCTGCTCGTCCGTCATGCCCTGGGCCAGCGCGGCCAGCTCGGGGTTTTGGCCAAAAAAGCTGTCGCGGTTGTAGCGGCCGTCTTTGGCGGCAAAGGTTTGCATTTGGCCGTCCACCGTGTTGGCAAAGGTCTTGGCCAGCGCGCCGGTAATGTCGCGCGCAAACAGGCCGTCCCAGTCGCTGCCCCAAATGAGTTTGACCACGTTCCAGCCCGCGCCGCTGAACAGGCGCTCCAGCTCGTCGATGATGCGACCATTGCCGCGCACCGGGCCGTCCAGGCGTTGCAAGTTGCAGTTGACCACCCACACCAGGTTGTCCAGGCCCTCGCGGGATGCGAGAGTGAGCGCGCTCATGCTTTCCGGCTCGTCCATCTCGCCATCGCCAAACACGCCCCACACTTTGCGCTGTGTGCAGTCAAGCAGGTTGCGGTGCGTGAGGTAGCGCATAAAGCGCGCGTGGTAAATGCTGCTGATGGGGCCCAGGCCCATCGAGCCGGTGGGGAACTGCCAAAAATCGGGCATCAACCACGGGTGTGGATAGCTGGACAGGCCGTGCGCGCCGTGCTGCGGGGCTTCGATTTCTCGGCGGTAAAAGTTCAGGTCTTGCGCCGTCAAGCGGCCTTCTAGAAAGGCCCGCGCATACACGCCCGGCGCGCTATGCGGCTGGAAGAACACCAGGTCGCCGCCATGCTGGTCGCCCACCTTCACATCGCGCGCCTTGAAAAAATGGTTGTAGCCCACCTCAAACAAATCCGCTGCGCTGGCGTAGCTGGCAATATGCCCGCCCAGCTCGCCATAGGCCGCGTTGGCCTTGGCCACCATGGCCAGCGCGTTCCAGCGCATGAGGGAGCCCAGCTTTTCCTCTATCGCCAAATCACCGGGGAAGCTGGGTTGCTCGCTCACATGGATGCTGTTGACGTAAGGCGTGGTCAGCTCGGGCTGCCAGCCGACGCGCTGCTCGCGCGACAGCGCCACCAAACCGTCCAGAATTTGCCGCGCCCGCTCGGGGCCTTGGGCTGCGACCAGGGCGGTGAAGGCATCGCGCCATTCCTGCGTTTCCTGCGGGTCGGGGTCTATGCCGCCCGTTCGGACTGAGCCTGTCGAAGTCCTCCCGAACCCTTCGACAAGCTCAGGGTGAGCGGTGGTGGTGGATACAGCTAAAAGATGGGCGGATGTGGCAGCGTTCATAGCCGTAGATTGTAGAGAAATGGCGGCGAAACGTCATGCTGCAATAGGTTGCCACTGGGTGCGTCAACGACATAAAATGCTGAAAATATAGGTTTTAAAGCATATAAATATGAATAGTTCGTTAGATTCCGTAGATTTGCGCATCCTAGACGTCCTGCAAACCGACGGCAGTTTAAGCAACGTCGAGCTGGCCCGCCGCGTACATCTCAGCCCCTCGCCCTGCCTGGCCCGCGTCAAGGCGCTGGAAGCCAATGGCACGATCCAGCGTTACGTCGCGCTGGCCAGCGCAGCGGCGTTGGGCTTGGGCCTGAACGTCTTCATCAACATCAGCCTGAAAACCCAAAGTAAAGAAGCGCTTGCCGAGTTTGAGCGCCGCATTGCCGAGCATGACGAAGTGATGGAGTGCTACCTGATGACCGGCGACAGCGACTACCTGATCCGCGTAGCCGTGGCCGACATGGGCGCGCTGGAAAAATTCATCCTGGAGCAACTCACGCCCATCCCCGGCATCGAGAAAATCCGCTCCAGTTTTGCGCTCAAACAAGTTCGTTACAAAACGGCTTTGCCCTTGCCTAAAAAATACGGTCTATCTGGTTCGTAGGGGGCAACGGTTGCCTGTTGCGCATTCCTGCATTTCAAGGGGGCAGAGGAAAATTCAATCGCTATGTATTTCGAAGCTGCTTCCGCTATATTTTAAAGGGCTACAGACCGATTACCCTATCAAAAATCGGCCAAAATCGCCATACGCCCTCAGCCCAACCCGCCTCTTGAACACAAAACCTGCGACAAGTTGCCGTAGCATTCTTTCGCTACGCCGTCATCGCCTCTAGCTTGGCCAGCGCCTCTGCCATGATCTCTGAAGGCACAGTCTCTCTACGCTTTGCATTCCTGGTCTGCCAGTCCAGGACGCGGCACTGACTGATGACGGCTGCGCCCTGGGTACGAGTGCCTGCGCCCATAAGCGTCACGGCCCAACCTGCGACCCGCTCAAAATTACCTTGCGTGATGGGGGCTACCAGTGCGCGCCCCAGGCGATTGAATTCTTGGCTGGAAAGTACCAGCACCGGGCGGGTGCCTTGAATTTCAGTGCCTAAAGTGGGGTCGAGACTGATGAGTAGGATGTCGCCTTGCTTGGGCGTTTTGCCTGCGGATTTTTGCACCGCACCCGTCACAGCGTTTCGCTACCCACGGGCTGCATGTCTTGCCAACTTTTCAAATCGGCTGGCATGGGCATGTTTAAATTGCATTGCTTGTTCAGCTCGGCGGCTGTGTAGCGCTTGCGCGTGGGTTTGGGGCGCAGCACGATGGCATTGTTAGCCGCGCGCTCCACCAGCAAGGACTGTCCTATGGCGTAATCCATATCGCGCAGCAAAGCTGGCGGCAGCGTGAGGCCCGCAGAATTACCCAGCTTGCGGATGATTAGTTCCATGTGGCACCTTAAGTATCAAACATTGTATGACATTGTGCCACAAAGCCCAAGACAATGATGCCTTGCCCGAGGTTGAGAAAATCCGCCCCAGCTGCGCATTGAAGCACGCGCGCTATAAAACTGCTCAGCCGCAACGGGGGCACCCGCGAAGCTGAGCTCAAGCCAAACGGAAATAAGTGTGTCATCATTTGAGCGAAGATCAATATGGAAGATGAACCGAAAATGCAACCCCACAAACTAACGATCAAAAACTTCCGCGTCCGCGCGGTCAATGTGCCGATGAAACGCCCTCTGGCAACGGCCAGCGGATCTATTGGATTTGTGCCGCTCGTTTTGCTCGATCTGGAAACCGATCAAGGGATCACCGGGCGCAGCTACGTGTTTACCGTGACACCGCTGGCATTGCAAGCCACGGCGAACTTGCTGCGCGAAATGCTAGCCGTCGTCCGAGGTGATGACGTGGCACCCTTCAATCTGGAACAAAAGTTGCACAAGCGTTTCCGTTTGCTTGGGCTACAGGGCTTGGTGTATGTGGCGCTATCGGCCATCGACATGGCGGCGTGGGATGCCCTGGCCCAATCGCAAGGGCTGCCACTGGTGAAACTGCTCGGCGGCGACCTGCGCCCAGTCAAAGCCTACAACAGTTGCGGGTTGGGATTGATGGGCAAAGACAAGGTGGCGGCGCAGGCGCTGGAGTTATTGGAAGATGGCTTTAGTGCGATGAAAGTTCGCCTGGGCTACGCCACGCTGCGCGAAGATATCGAGGTAGTGCGTGCAGTGCGCCAAGCCGTGGGCGACCACATCACCCTGATGTGCGACTACAACCAGGGCCTCACGCCCACCGAAGCGCTGCTGCGTTGCCGCGCGCTGGACGACGAAGGCCTGTATTGGATCGAAGAACCCATCCTGGCCGATGACTATGCGGGCAACGCGCTGATCGCCGACCACACCCACACGCCGATCCAGATTGGCGAGAACTTTTGGGGCCCGCACGATATGCACAAAGCCCTGGCCGCCAAGGCCTGTGACTATGCCATGCCCGACCTGATGCGCATCGGCGGCGTGTCGGGCTGGATGCGCGCGGCGGCGCTGGCCGAGTCGGCCGGCATGCCGATGTCCAGCCACCTGTTTCCCGAGGTCAGCGCTCATCTGCTGGCCGTCACGCCCACCGGCCATTGGCTCGAATACGTCGATTGGGCCGCGCCGATATTGGCGCAGCCTTTGGCAATCAAAGACGGCCATGCCCTCATTCCCGACCGACCCGGCAATGGCATGGCGTGGGATGAGGCTGCCGTCAGCAAATATTTGGTAGGCGCACCATGACCCAAGACCTGTTTCGTCAAGACGCGTATGTGCAGGAATGCAGCGCAAAAATTATCGCTATTACCGACGAAGGTGTGGTGCTGGACCGCACCGTGTTTTACCCACTGGGCGGTGGGCAGGCGGGCGATGCGGGATGGTTAGCGTTGTCAGATGGCAGCGAAGTGGCCATTGCGGATACGCGCAAGTGCAAAGATGCAGAGGGCAAGCCCACGGCCGGTATTTTGCATGTTTTTGCAGGTGGTTTAGGCCTACAGACCAATGAAAACGAGCGTAAATAGCTACTAAATGCAGAGCAACCTACAGCGCGCGCTCAAGCGCATCTGAAGCCAGGCGACAGCGTCACCGCCCGCATCGACTGGCCGCGCCGCCACCGCCTCATGCGTTTTCACACCGCCACCCACCTGCTGTGCCACATCGTGCCGCAACTGGTCAACGGCTGCTCCATCACGCCCGACTACGCGCGACTGGACTTCAACATGACCGACCCGCTGGACAAGGATGCGCTGACCGAGGCCATCGCCCAGCTGGTGGCGGCGGCACACCCGGTGAGGGTGGGCGAGATCAGCGAGGCCGAACTGGACGCTAACCCCGCCCTGGTCAAAAGCATGAGCGTCAGCCCGCCGCGCGGCAACGGCGTGATCAGAACAATTCGCGTCGGCAACGAGCAATTGATCGACCTGCAACCCTGCGGCGGCACGCATGTAGCCAATACCTCCGAGATAGGCCGCGTGGTGGTTACCAAGATAGAAAAGAAATCTGCCACCACCCGGCGCGTGGTGCTGGGTTTTGCCGCTTAAGGCCGGTCGATCCGCGCCACCGTGGCACGATACAGAGCTGCGCACCGCCATGCGACTGAAATTCGCTTGTGTACAGGATCACAGCGGCGGCGAGCGTTGCCGCTGAGCTGCCAGCCGCTGTGGGCTCTGAAGCGGCTAGATTGGTCATGCGGCAGCACAAGGGGACGGGCAGGGAACTGGCGCATGGGTTAGCATGGTGCAATCATTCCACGAAAAAGCTACCCATTGTTCAACGTCTTTAAATCTTAAAGCGATTTTCATGCCAAATGCGATTTACCAACCGCGTATAAACCTTAGGGATCGTGGATGCGTTTAGCATGTAGGCAAACCGCACCGCCAAGCTACTCACCAAGCCCGCCCATCGGGGACGCTTAGAGATTACGGAACTTCCAAGACTACTCGCAGTCGATAACACAATGGTTAAACAACTTTTTCGTCGTCACTTTCGCGCTATTTTTTTTATAGCTGCTTGCGCAATATCCCCGTGGGCTAATGCTCAAAACCTCTCTTTATCTGGAGCTAAGACGGTCGTCACCACACCGCAAGTACGTGCCGAGCTTCTGGCCTTTGCGCCTGACGGCGTGGAGCCAGGCAAACAGGTGATGGTCGGCCTGCAACTCACCCACCAACCGGAGTGGCACACCTACTGGAAGAACTCTGGCGACTCGGGCCAGCCCACCGATATGCAGTGGACGCTGCCCAGCGGCGTGACCGCAGGCGCAGTGCAATGGCCTACGCCCAAGAAAATCCCCATCGGCACCCTGGCCAACTATGGCTACGAAGGCGCGGTGCTGCTGCCCGTGCCGCTGGAGGTGAGCCAACTGTTCCAGCCCGGCGTGCTCAGCAGCGAACTGGAGGTCAAGCTCAAAGCGGTTTGGCTGGTGTGCCACAAAGAGTGCATTCCAGAAGAGGGCGAGTTCGCTATCAAGATTCCGGTCAAAGGTTCTACCGCTCTGAGCGCACCTGCATTTGAGGCGGCCAAGGCCGCCAGCCCGCGCAATGTGCCCAACCTGGAGGGCTTGCGCAGCAGCGCGCAGATTGCAGGCGATGCGCTGCAGTTCACGGTGCACAACTTGCCGCTCTCGCTGCGCGGTAAAACGCTGGACCTGTTCCCCGAGACCCCCGAGGTGCTGCACAACGCGGCCATCTCGGGCAAAGACTGGACGCAGGCCTGGAAGGGCGTGGTGTGGACCGCCAGTATGCCTTTGTCAGCGCAGCGCAGCGCCAGCCCACGCGATATGGCCATCGTGCTGGCCACCGCAGACGGCGCTGAGGCCGCGCGTGTTGAGGCCAAGGTGGTCGGTGAGTGGCCCAAAGTAGCGGCGGCAGCCACTGTATCGCCTGAGCTGGAGGCCGCACTCAAGGCCAATGCGGCCAGCCAGCAAGCGCCGGTCAATGCATCTGGCAAGCCGCTCAATGCCAACGACGGCATGGGCCTGCTGCCCGCACTGCTGCTCGCACTGGTGGGTGGCCTCATATTGAACCTGATGCCCTGCGTGTTTCCGGTGCTGGCCATCAAGGTGATGGGCTTTACCCAGCAGGCGCAGCTCTCCAGCCGTTCGGGTGGCACCAGCGTGGGCGGCAAGTCTACGCTGGCCACTACGGGCATCGCCTACACAGTGGGCGTGGTGCTCAGCTTTATCGCTTTAGGTGGCCTGATGCTGGCGCTGCGCGCGGGCGGCGAGGCACTCGGCTGGGGCTTTCAGTTGCAGTCGCCTTGGGTGGTAGCCGCTTTGGCAGCGCTGTTTACCTTGATAGGTTTGAACCTGATGGGCGTATTTGAGTTTGCCAACGTGCTGCCCTCCAGTTTGGCCACCTTGCAGGCCCAAAACCCGCAGATTGACGCGTTTTTATCCGGCGTGCTGGCAGTGGCCATTGCCTCGCCTTGCACAGCACCGTTCATGGGCGCATCGCTGGGTTTTGCGCTTGGCTTGCCAGCTTGGCAGGCGCTGGCGGTGTTTGCCGCGCTGGGCATTGGCATGGCTCTGCCCTACCTCGCGGCCAGCTTGATTCCCGCAGTAGCCAATTGGCTGCCACGCCCCGGTGCGTGGATGGATGTGTTTAAGAAAGTGATGGCGTTTCCCATGTTCGCCACCGTGGCGTGGCTGGTGTGGGTGCTGGGCCAGCAAACCGGCATTGACGGTGCGGGGGCTTTGCTGCTGCTCTTGGTAGGCATGAGCATGCTGGTGTGGGCGCTTTCGTTGCGGGGCCGTGCGCGCACTTTAGTCGCTACGCTTTCAGTAGCTGTTTGCGCAATATTCTATTGGGCTACAGGCCAATATGTCACTCAAACCCTGCCCGCAGGCGCGGCTACCGCGCAGCTGGCCAGTGGCTGGCAAGCGTGGGAACCGGGCAAGGTCGATCAGGTGCTGTCCAAGGGGCAACCGGTGTTTGTAGACTTTACCGCCGCCTGGTGCGTGACCTGCCAGCTCAACAAAAAAACCACCCTCGGCCAGGCCGATGTGTTGGCGGATTTTGCGGCCAAAAAAGTGCAGCTACTGCGGGCCGACTGGACGCGCCGCGACCCGGCCATCACTGCGGCCCTTGCCGCGCTAGGCCGCCAGGGCGTGCCCGTGTACGTGCTGTACAAACCCGGCAGCGCCCCTGTCGTGATGTCGGAAATTTTGAGCGTGGGCGAGATGCGCACCGCCATCGCTAAACTATGAGTTCGTTGTGTCAAGGAGTATTGCCATGTTGCGTCGTCATCTTGCCTTTGCCACTGCCCTGCTCAGCGCTTCATTTTTTGTAGCTGCTCCCGCACATTCTGCGGTGGCGGTGGGCCAAAAAGCCCCAGACTTTACACTCAAAGACACTAGCGGTAAAAGCGTCAGCTTGGCCGACTTCAAAGGCAAAACCGTGGTGCTGGAATGGGTCAACCCGGGTTGCCCGTATGTGCGCAAACACTACAGCGTTGGCAACATGCAGTCCACCCAAAAAGACGCGACTGACAAAGGCGTAGTGTGGCTGGCCATCAACTCCACCGAGACCAGCCACAGCGACTACCTGGCCCCAGCGGCACTGCAAAGCTGGATGGGCGAGCAAAAAGCCGCCGCCACCCACACTTTGATGGACGAGAGCGGAAAAACCGGCCAAGCCTACGCAGCGCGCACCACCCCGCATATGTACATCGTCAACCCGCAGGGTAATTTGGTCTACGCAGGCGGCATCGACAGCATCGCCAGCGCCCGCACCGAAGACATCAAACTGGCGACCAATTACGTCAAACAAAGCTTGGGTGAAACGCTGGCCGGCAAACCCATCAGCAATGCGCAGACAAGGCCGTATGGTTGCTCGGTGAAGTACAAAAGCTAGGCTTACCCACCAGTTATTTCTAATAATCTAGTGGGATCTTAAAAAAGCTGTATAAAATATCAGCTTAATGAGCCCCGCCATCCCATCCCTGTTCGGCATAAGCAAAAGCAATCGCAACTTTGCTGATCCCTACTATTGGGGCAAAAACCAATTCAACTCTGCATTTCCAGTCGCGCTGGCTTGCTACATGCGGTCGCGCAACCTGCCGTTGATGTATGTGCGTTACCACGACGAGAAAAGCACCGCTGTGGCGGATATCAGCGTGGATGAGGTATTTGGCAGCACGCTGTCCAACGCCGAGCTGTACTTTTCGTTCGAAACCCGGTTCGAGCCCTTTCGCCATTTCGTCCACGACGAGCTACCAGCAATTGATTTGGTGGTGTGCAATGGTGTGCGTGAGAGACACTGTAAGCCGTTGGAAATTAAACTGACTACGCTACCAGACAACACCACTGAAGGATTGAGTGAGAACCTGTACGGCGCGGAGCTGGTCATACGCAGCGCCACTACCCGTTATATGGCGCTATCTATGGCGCAATCGGTAGGCGCACAACGCCAACGTGTGCGCGAAATTTTTGAACCCGCCTTTGCCAAAGTGCGCAATTGGGATTCCAAGCCGGAAATACTCGACATAGCGCCTGCGGCTATCGCCGCGCTAGAGATTTTTCTTAATGAATTTTCTGCACTGCAAACCCCGCTGCTTATGCAACCCATATGGAAAACTGTGGGCAAATCGCCCGTGCTGGCAGACCATTGTCTGGATATTTTTGTGTGGAGTGACTTTGCGTTGGCGCATTTATTTTTGGACTCTGCACGCAGCGCCTCGACGGGTGCGACCATTTCGCGCCAACTGCGTGCTGCGCTACGTCTGTCGCGTTTCATTTACGAACGCTCGCGCAACGACAAAGTGTTTCAAGCACCGATTTATGACGGCATGACCTACGATTACCAAAATGATAAAGAATTTTCTATCGCAGGCACAAAAACCCGTAGCTTGATGGCCTGTTCGCGCCTGACGCAACCCATCGTTGCTAAAGATGAAATAAAGAACATCATCTTAGGTGGTGGGCAAAAGTACCTCAGCCCGGAACGCCAGTTTTGACGCGATTCTGTATTTTTCTAACGAACTATTTGAAGGCGCATGATGAGCATTCGTGTCGTGGATTTATTTGCGGGCGGCGGCGGCTTAAGTTTGGGCTTTACCCAAGCAGGTTTTGAGGTGGTCGCGGCCATAGAAAACTGGAAGCCCGCTGTAGCCGTGTATGCGGCCAATTTTACCGATCACCCAGTCATCGAGCTGGACTTGGCCAACGAATACAAAGCCGCCAGCATCATTCAGGGGTATCAGCCCGACATGATTATGGGTGGCCCGCCATGCCAAGACTTCTCTAGCGCAGGCAAGCGTGACGAGAGTCAAGGACGTGCCAGCCTGACACTGTCTTTTGCCAATCTTATTGCCCGTTGCAAACCGCGTTTCTTTTTGATGGAAAACGTGGCACGTGCTGCTACTTCTGAGACTTTTAAGGCGGCGCTGAACGTGTTCAAGAGCGCAGGTTATGGCCTAACTATCAGAGTGCTGGATGCTGCTTATTGCGGTGCGCCCCAGCTACGTAAACGGCTCATCGTGGTCGGCTCCCTGGATGAGCGAGATGGTTTTTTGGATGCTGCGCTAGACCAGGGCTTGAGCGTCGAGCCTATGACATTACGCAAATATTTTCGCAATCGCCTGCCCTTCGAACACTATTACCGCCACCCCCGTTCCTACGCTCGTCGTGGTGTTTTCAGTGTGGATGAGCCCAGCCCCACCATTCGTGGTGTCAATCGACCCATCCCACGCGGATATCCAGGTCACGAGGGCGATACCGTGGCGATAAGTGAGTCATTGCGTTGCCTAACCACCCAAGAACGAGCACGGATTCAGACGTTTCCGGCCACATTCAAGCTGCCAGGTTGCAAGACCGATGTCGAGCAGGTGCTGGGTAACGCTGTGCCAGTGAAATTGGCAGAGTATGTAGCAAAGCACTTAGCCACTTACATTGACCAGCTAGAGGTGCCGTGCAAGCTCGGCGTGGCCTACCAAAACCAGCTCTTTGAGCCACGAAAAAAGTATGGTGCAAAAGCAGCTACTGAAATCGTGAATGCGTAATGGTTGCTACGGTCAGATTTTGCCGTTAGGCTCTCATGTACGTACTCCTGGGTAGCAAGCGCTTCAAGGGCGGTTCGCGTAAAATTCAGCAACCCTCCTGAATTGAATAGAGCATGAACGCTGCCACTTACACCCCCGAATCGTCCTTTGGACTGGGCTCATTGTTTGCAAGCCTGCGGCTGAGCGATGCCGCGCCTGAGCCTTTTTGGCGGCAGTTGTATTTGCAGATAGCGGGTTTCATCAACTCTGGTGCAATCAAAGAAGGCGGGCACTTGCCTTCGGAGCGCGATTTGGCGCAGGCGCTGGGTGTGAGCCGCGTCACGGTAAAGCGCTGCTATGACGAGCTGCGCAACTCTCAGCAACTGGCAGGCAAAGGCAGGGCGGGCAGCGTGGTGCAAGCGGTGCCTAAAGTGCAGCCTAGTTTGGGCAAGCTCAAGGGCTTTACGCAAGAAATGCTGGAGCTGGGGATGACTGCGTCGACGGAGCTTCTGGAGCGTGAGGTGACCAGTGACCGCATGATGGCATCGGTGTTTGGCAGGCCGTCTACTGCCCAATTTTTGCGCTTGGTGCGGGTGCGCCGCGCCGACAATGCGCCCATGACGCGCGAAGTGGCTTGGTACGACCTGACCGCCGCGCCCAGCCTGGCGCAGTGGGATGCTCTAGGCTCGGCCTACAGCTTTATCAAAGACGCTTGCGGCCTGGCCCTGGGCCATGCAGAGCAAACCATTGAAGCGGTGATGAGCTCCCCTGCCGAGGCGCAAACTTTTTCTTTCGACCAAGCCCAGCCTTGCCTGCTGTTCAAACGCAAAACCTACAGCCAGCAAATGCAGCTCATCGAATACGTGGAAGGCACCTTCCGGGGTGATGCCTACGTGTACAAGCTCAAGCTGGAAGCCTGAGTCCGCGCCGACTCTTTCGCTCTGTAGCGCGGCCGTTGTCAGGCGTGCTGCAGCAACCGCATGGCGGGGGGCGGCAAACCCGGTTGGCCGAGCATCGCGCTCAGTTTTACTGCATTGGGCAAAGCGCCTAAAACCCCGACTTGTGATGCGAGGTACGCTCCACAGGTATTGCCCCATACCAACGCGTCCGCCAAGCTACGCCCCGCCAACACCGCTGCGCAGTAACCACTGGCAAACGCGTCGCCCGCGCCCACGGTGTCCACTGCTTGCACATGGGGCGCAGGCGCGTGCCAGTAACTGATGGCTACAGATCGCTCAAAACCCAGGCACCCCATAGCGCCCAGGGTCACCACCAAACGCTGCGCCGCTGGCCACTGCGCCCAAAACACCCCCAACGCCTGCGCTACAGATTGGGCGCAGGCTGGTGCAGATCCTGCCAATGGTGCAGCCAGCGCCAGCAAGCCTTGGGCCTCGACTTCATTCACGATCAAGGTATGGGTGTTGGCACGTAAGGCCTGCGGGGGCGTTTGCCAAGGCGACGGGTTGAGCACGGTAACGAGGCCGCGTGCATGCGCATACGCAAAAGCCGCTTCCACCGCTGGCAGCGAGGTTTCAAACTGGCCGTAAATCAGGTGCGCTGCATCTATCGCGCTGTGCGCCTGTGCCACATGCTCAGCAGTAAGCAGCAGATTGGCCCCAGGATACACCGCAATCGCGTTTTGCCCATCCGCGCCTATCCAGCCCGAACCCCAGCCCGATGCGCCCGCCATCTGGTGCACATGCGCGGTGTCCACGCCTTCGCTTTGCAGCAGCGCCAGCAATTGCTCTCCAGCTGCATCGTTACCGCAGCCAATCAAGGTGCTTACCTGCGCGCCCAGGCGCTGCAAACACACCGCTACGTTCAGCCCTTTGCCGCCCGGCTCTATATGCACACCGGTGGCCACCAAGGTTTCGCCTGGCAGGGGCAGCCGGGGCACGCTCCAGCAGCAGGCCTGCACAAAGTTGCCCAGTACAAAAGCGGCGGGGCGCGCTGGCTGGGTGGTGGGCATGGGATGTGACGAGCCAAGCTTGAGCTACTGGTTAACTACTGGCGTTCTAGCGGTCTACAGTCTTGGGGCTGAAGCGAATCTTCATCACCGCAATGGAGCCGGTCAGCACCACCATCGCCGCGTTGGCCACAATCAACGGCAAGTCTGCTTTGAGCACCCCGTAAATCAACCACAGCATCAGGCCCAAGGTGATGATGATGTAAGTGGGCAATGAGATCGCCGAGACATCCCGGGTTTTCCAGATGTGCCACACCTGCGGCACAAACGACGAGGTAGTAAAGCAGGTGGCGATCAAACCCAATAGATCTAGCTGGTTCATTGTGACTCCGTTATGGGACATAATTATCTCGCGCATTGTAATGCCTTAACCTATCCAAAATAGGGCTAATTGCGCGCGACAAACTGCAACCCCCATTTTTGTCAATGTGAGAAAAAACCAATACCCGCAATCTCTCTTGGCCCGGAGGCACCGAAAGCGAAAATCGGCCTCAGCGATGGACGAGTTTTTGACGGTTTCGCATCCCAATATCGAGATATCGGGTAAGAAAACGGCGAAAAATAGACCGCTGCGGTCGATTTGCAGCCGACGA
>JAYVGI010000141.1:0-3992 GCA_043772355.1 Polaromonas sp. | reverse complement strand
TGGTAAACCCGCAAGGGCGCAAGGCCTGCGGCCGCAGCGGTAGCCGCACAAACGCAGCTTTAGCGCAGTCGGTTGTAGAGGCTATATTAAAATTGGGGCGAAGAACGGTGCCGCGGCCGGTGTCGGCTACCCAAGTAAAGTTATCGAGCACCAATTCGACAACCACAATCGTCAATTATATGACGATTGTCAATTTTTAGTCTTAAACTAGCGGCTTAAACTAAATGTCTCAAAGAAATAAAATATCCGATGGTAAAAAAATTCGGTCACAAAATGAAGCTCCGGGCTTTAAGTACGTTTTTTTTGCCCGTAGTCGTAAGCGCTTGCGGCGGCGGAGGTAACACAACTTCTAACCTGCCAGCTCCAGTGTCCCAAACGGTTACCCTGACTTGCACCGGCACCAGCTGTATCAGCACTGCGGGCGATACCGTCGTTGGTGGCAGCGGCGCTTTGGCATGGAACTTTAACAATACAACTGCAAGCAATACGACCGTGAACCTGAGTTTGACCGGGCTGTCGCCTGGCAAAGTGGTGTCGGTCGTGTTCTCCAACGGCTCGGCTATCACCCGAACCGTTCCCAACATTGGGGTGTCGCCAGAACCGATTCAAGCTGCGGCAAGTGCAGCCAAAACCAATGTGGCGCTTGAGGCCGCAGGCGCGCACGCCGATGAGCATGGGCATGCGGCCCATGCCCAGTTAATGCACAACAATCGCTTGGTGGCCAAAAAACTGGTACCTGTCAGCGACCAAGTGTTTGCCGCAACGGTGGCATCGCGTGAGTTGAACATTCAACCCAGAGCGCTGTACGCCCCTGCACTGAACTCTACCAAGACCTGGATCGACTATGGAGGCCCAGGCACTTTGCCGGTAACCTACACTACGACAGCGCAGGCCGTCTGTACAGCACCCAGTGGGCGTAATGTGGTGGTATGGGTGGACTCGGCATCCATTGCTTTGGGCAAAGCCACCCCCACCAGCATTGCCGCATTTGTAAATACCTATTGCGGGGTCAACGGAGCGAGTGCGCAGATTACCGCCCTGATGGGGGATGCCTGGGGCGCTAACGCCGCTCGCTACCCCACCCAATTGATTCAGGATACCGTCAAGCAGGATATCAATATCATCGTGCTCACCGTACCTTCCAGTGCCACATGGGCTGGGTACTTTTGGGGCGGTAACAACCTATTGAAAACCGTGGAGCCCAATTCCAACCAAGCCTTGGCATTTTTCATTAACGCTGACCAATTGTCCCGCGACTTGAAATTCACCTTGTCCACTTTGCTCCATGAAACCGCGCACATGGTGAATTTCTATCAGCGTACGATCACCAAAGGCTATGACCACGACACTTGGCTCGAAGAAACCTCTGCCATGATGACGGAAGATATCGTAGCCCCATCGGTCATTAAAAACACCGACGGTACAGACTACAACAAGATAGCCACCTTGCGTTTGCCTGGCTACCTGACCACGGGTGGTGCCGTCAGCTATATCAACTGGGTTGGGTCGTCGGCTAACTACTACATGGGTGGTGCCTTTGGTGCGTTTCTCAATCGCCGATACGGGTTGAATCTGTACAAACAGCTGGTCACCACGTGCGTGGATGGAACGACCACTACCACCAGTTACGGCTGTTTGGACGGCCTGATCAAAGCCAACGGAGGCATCAGTTTTGCGGATGACTTTGCCCGCTTTGGGGCCAGCATGTTTGGGACTCTGCCGGCAGTGGGAGCGCCTGCTGGCTATGGTTTTCCTGGCGTCTCCAGCTTGGGCTACTTCTTGGTACCGATCGATGTTTCCACTATGGTGTCTCTGCTACCGGTTTCCCCCAGCTCGGTAGCCAGTGGATTCAGCGCCACCACCCACAGCTATTTGCGCAACACTTTGGCTGTGGGCACTAGCACCTATTCGCGCCGCAACATCGTGGTGCCCGCCAACACGACTCTTTCTGTGGTGGTTAAATGACCAATCTACCCAATAAACTCATTTACGCAAGTGCATTGGTTTGCGCAATGGCGACTACTCTGACAGGATGTGAAAGCATGGCTTCGGGTACCGAATCTGCATCCCCTGCCAAGGCTGCTGCGCCCGTGGGAAGCCCGGTGCAAGCCAGCGGCATGCTGACCCTCAAAGGGCCTGAAATGGGGGCCTGGTGGGCTCTGGCTGACGCGTCGTCTGGCGTCGTCTGGCGCCTGGAGTCCTCCAGCCCTGAGCAATTGGCCCGCTGGCGGCAATGGCAAAATCGGCGCGTAGAAGTGCAGGGCACGACGCATGGAACCTACCTCTCAAACCCGCGCTTACAGGTGACCGGCTCCTCGCTGAAAGGGGAGTGACTTGGAGCGCGTTGGGGCCGCCCTGCTGCTTGAAAGGTGCCAGCGCCCACAGCACAGGCGTGTGCTCTAGCCCATAATAGGCTGATGACGAACTCCGATCCTGTTACTGCAACCCTTGGTACCCCCCGCGAGGCGCTGACGCAGGCATTTGACGCGCTGCTGCAACCCGAGAGGTTCAAAGACTATGGCCCGAACGGCCTGCAGGTCGAAGGTAAAGCACATGTCAAATGCATCGTCTCGGGTGTCACCGCCTCGGTAGCCCTGATCGATGCCGCCATAGCCCAAGGCGCAGACGCTATTTTTGTGCACCACGGTCTGTTTTGGCGCGGACAAGATGGCCGTGTCGTCGGCTGGATGAAGCAGCGCTTGCAAAAGCTGCTGGCACACGACATTAACCTTTACGCCTACCACCTGCCGTTGGACGCACACCCCACGCTGGGCAACAACGCGCAATTGGCCAAGGTGCTGGGTATCACGCCTCTGGAAGGCGCAGGCAATCGCTTTGGCGAGCAAGACTTGGGCTGGCTGGGGACTACGCCGCTGGCAAGCTCGCAAGCCTTGGCTGGGCACCTGGAAAAAGTATTGAATCGGCCTGTAACCCACGTAGATATTGCGCAAAAAGCTATTGAAAAAGTAGCGTGGTGTACGGGCGGCGCGCAAGGTTATTTTGAAGCCGCCATTGCCGCCGGGGCCGACGTGTTCATCACCGGTGAAATTTCCGAACCCCAAGCCCACTACGCCCGCGAAATGGGCGTAGCCTATATTGCCTGCGGTCACCATGCATCAGAGCGTTACGGCGCGCCTGCGGTGGCTGCGCATGTGGCAGGGTTGTTTGGTGTACAGCACGAATTTGTGGATGTCGATAATCCAGCCTAGATGGTGGGTGTTCCTCGGGACGACATCGTCCTCCAGAGCGCTCACCATATCGTACGTTTCCATTGCATGATTTGCTATAAAGTAATGTGCTGTTCTCGCAATATTTATAAGGAATACCGTGGCATTGAATCGCCCCATTGCCATCACCCCCGGTGACCCGGCCGGAATTGGCCCTGAGATTGTGGCCAAGGCATTTCGGGATGCGCCTGGTGTGCTCTCGGGCTGCTTTGTGGTTGGTAATGTCGCCATGATGCGCCGAGCCGCCGCCATGGTCGGCGGCATGCTGCCAGTCGCGCAGTTAAGTGCCGTCTCTGATGCCTTGAACGTTCCTGGGCGTTGCCTGCCGGTGTTGCCGCTGCCGGCCAACCCAAAATATGGCACGCTATCCAATACAGAGCTACTTGCGCAGTTTTCTACGGGACAGGTGAGTGAGGTGGCCGGAAAATTCTCCGCCGCCTGTGTCCATTGGGCGGCGCGCGCTGCGCTGCGTGGCGAGGTGGCGGCATTGGTCACCGCCCCTATCCACAAAGAGGCCTGGGGCGCAGCGGGGGTGCCGTTTCCCGGTCATACCGAGTTGCTGCAAGCCAAGGCTGCGGCGCATCTGGGCAAGCGGGTGGCTGACGTGCCCGTGCGCATGATGCTGGCCAACGACGAGTTGCGCACGGTGCTGGTCAGCATTCACATGGGTCTGCGCCAGGCGATTGCCGCTGTAACTTTCGACAATGTGCTGCAAACCCTGCGTATCACCCACGCCAGCCTAGGTGCTACTCTAGGCCGCGCGCC
>JAYVGI010000140.1:0-8668 GCA_043772355.1 Polaromonas sp. | reverse complement strand
CGTCGGCTGCAACGGCTCAAACGGCAGAGACCCGTGGCTTTTGAGTGCCCCACATCCGTGCCATACTTGGTCTCATGCGATTGAATTTCCTATCCGTTGCATCGCTTTAGCCGACTGTACCCACTTGCACATCAAAGTCATCCCACAGCGCTGGCATGCGTGCCGCCAGGATGTGTGAAGGCTTGACCATCAACCGTCGCAGCTTGCCGTCTTGCCTGAGGTGACGCAGGTACGAAGCAGCTTGCGGTTGATGTCGTACACCTGAAACTGCCAGTTCGCCGCGCCGGTTGCCGTTGTGGCCGGCAGCCTGTCGAGCACCAGAAAACTGAACTCGGACATCACGGCCGATTCTTTTTTGCCGGGGTTTTGAATCGGGCTGGAGCTGAAATTTTGTGGATTTTTTGCCATCGGCGTATACCAGGCCGCAGCTTTGACCGTTGCCGCGTTGATCACCTGGTCAAACCAGGGCCAGCGCCCCCCGGTAATGTTGTTGGCAAAACCGGTAGCTGCCAGCGCTGTGCCGCTGTTGGCTTCGATCAGACCTTCCAGGTTGTCGCCTGAAGTACCCATCAATATCGAAATCGGCATTCCCGTCTCTGCGGGCTGACTGATCATCTGAAAACCATGAATATGGCCAGCATGCGTCATCTGGGTATTGGCCGGCAACACGCCGCCACCCGCATCAACGCTTTCAGTGCCGGGTGTGATGGCTTTCTGGAACTGCCAGGTGCGCGCTTCGGCCGACTGCGGCACGCCGGTGGCGACCGCCCGGCTGCCGTTGTAGGCAAACAGGGGCTTGTGGCCGACGATCCAGGTATTTTTCGACACATCTTTCGACGCTGGCAGGTTGCTGATGGCAGTCAGCTGGCGCGCTACGCGCACATGGTCGCCGTTCGTTGCGCCCATGCTGCCGCTCAGGCCAGGCACGTCGTTCATCATCCCGACATCAAGCAGCACCAATTGCAGGTCGCCCAGCGTTACCGCGACCGGGTCAATGTACTGGCTGCAGCTTTTGGCCACGTTGAAACTCGAGCCGCGAACATATTTGAAGTTGGCCGCCGCACCATCGGTACCGTCGTATTCTGGCTCATCACTTCTGGCGTAGCCAGCACCGGCTTTCGGAAAGTTGCGCGGGTCCAGAAAGCGGAACCAGCCCTGCGCCGCGCGGTCGCACAATTCGTGGTTGCCGCGCGTCAACGCCCACGGAGCAACGCCAAGCAGCGGGCCGGAGCCCTTGAAAAAATCTTCTTCCCAGGCGCGCCAGCCGTAATTGATTGAATCGGAAATGCTCGCGGCGGCAAATTTGGCCTTGATGGCGCTGTTGTCCTGCTGTGTGCCACCGTTGGCCGCATTGGCCGCGCCGCCGAAGGTGGTTTCGACGCCTTCCGGAAAGCCTTCGCGGTAGTGCATGTCGCCGTTGTGCAAAATCATGTCAGGGTTAAAGCTGGCAGCCACTCGCGCCAGCTTGTTGTATGGCCATGCGGCTTCACTGGTGCAGTCCTGCAGCCGGTCGCCGCCTGAAGCAATGCCCTCGGCGGTTTGCGTGAAAGCGGTCGGGCCTTTCACCCGGCATCCGGTGTCGCCGACCACCAGAATGCGGTTCATCGGCGCGCTGCTGTTGGTGACTTTGAGGGGCCGGCCGTTGACGATGACCGAGTTGGCCGTTGCAGGAATGCGCGCCTCGCAGGTCAGCACCGGAAAGTCCACCAGCCGGGGCGAGCCGTAAAAGTCGCCGCGCGAAGCCACACCATTGACCATCGGCGCGCGCACTGTCATGGTCGATTCGACACCAGCAATGCGGATTTTGGGGCAGGCGGCATTGCCAGCCGCATCGGGAACAACGATGGCGCGTGCCACCATTGCACCTGCTGTCACCAAGCTGGCGCCGCTGGACGCAAGCTGCGTCGTAAAGGTGGCTGAACCGATGGCCGTGCCGCTGCTTGCGGGGTTGGTCGCCAGCGTCGGTGCCGCTGGCGTGTTGCCAGAGGCGGGAGTGATACCGGTGATCTCAAACTTGCTAAACGGCGTATCGTCAGCGCCTACCTGCGTCCAGACGTATTTGACATTGCCCGCCGGGCTGGCGGGCGTCAGCGAGGATTTGGTTTCTAGCTGCAGGTCGCGGCTGGCGGTGCGGCCGGCGGCCACTGCTGTGGTGACATCCTGCAGCACCAGCGTCAGGTTTTTGGCGTAGCCCTGCAAAGTGCCTTTGACGACGGCATCGCTTTCGGTGTTGTAGTTGCCCAGAATCTTTGCACTGTCCTTCGCGGTGTCGATACCCAGCAGCGCAGCGAGCTTTTTGCTTGCCGCATCCTGGCTCGTGCCGTTGTCCATATCGGCGGACACCATGGTGGTCAGCGCGCTGATGGCAGTGCTGCCTTGGGCCCACAGTGCATTGCCGTTGCGCAGGGTAAATCGCGTGGCAACCGGCTTGCGATCCGATAGATCCGCTTTTTCTGCCGTGAATGCATCGGTCCCCACCTCAGCCATCAAGTCGGCGCCCGCAACGACGGGCAGCGTGAATGAGCCATCCTTAGCGCTGCGGACCTCGGCTTCACCGGCGTCACACTGGCCGTTTTTGTTGGCGTCCATACAGACCCGCGCGTTCTCGATGAAGGAGCCAACAACCTGGCCAGTAACCGTGGTAACAGGCGGATTTGAAGTGGAATCCGATCCGCTGCAGGCAGACAAAACCAGCGCCGCAGCAACCGTGCTGAAAGCGTGAAGTGAATGACAGGATGCTGCGCGTTTGGCGTGCTTGTAAAACATGGTGTTCCTTGCAAATTCAGGCAGGCGAGGTGCCGCTGCCGGAAACCGTGAGCGTAAACAGTCAATATGTCGTTTTCATGACTGCCTCGTCGCCCCCTGTGCAAACCCGGCCCCCGCCCCGCTGAAAACCAACCGCCTGGCGCAGCGAGCCGGGTATCGACTTGTATCTGTGTAACGATCCGCAGACACTTGCACCCAATGTTTCTACGATACGCCAGCAAACCAATCCCCTGGATTCTTGCTATTGTTATACTTTTCTATTGCAAAATAGCCCTATAGCCCAGGTAAAATGTGCGCAGGCAGCTCCTGAAAACATAGCAAGACATAAAATCTAAAGTGTCGCCTCAACCAAGCGCCGCAGCTCTGGCGTGATGTTGGGCAGCACACCGAACCAGGCTTCAAACGCTGGCCGCGCCTGATTGAGCAGCATGCCCAAGCCTCCTACGCATGCATTGCCGCGCGCCCTGGCAGCCATCAGCAACGGCGTTTCAAACGGTACATAAACAAGGTCTGATACCAGGGCGGTTTTAGGCAATGCGCTCAAGTCCAAGTCCAGCGCAGCATTGCCCTGCATTAGCATCAAAATCGACCTGCGCAGCCTGGCCAGCGATGTGGATGGCGATTGCCTAACCATCACCCTGACCAACCCGGCCAAAGGCACCCTGACCAAGAATGCTGACGGCACCTATACCTACAAGCCCAACAAGGGCTACACGGGGAACGACAGCTTTAGCTATACGGTGAGTGATGGCAAGTTGACAGCCACAGGCGCCATCAGCCTACAGGTGGCCAGCAATGTGGAGAGCTGCCAGACCTCGGGCGCGGCAGCTACATCAGCAGCCACCATGGCCACCAGCACAGTAGCAAACACCACCAGTGCCAAAACCGCCTCCAGCGCCAGCATTGTGGTGACATCCAGCGCCCAGAGCGCCAGACCCGCCAGCAGCAGTGAGGATGACCAGGGCATCCACTATGTGGTGATTAACTCGGGCATGCAGACCAGCAACGCCAGCGCACCCGCCATCAACTGGGGCGGCAATGGCACAGCCGCCAGCCTGGCAGGCGGTAGTCCACCACCAAGCCAGGGCAGTAGCTGGCTCAGTCAGCTATTGGCGGATAACCAAGCGGATGCGCCGGTGGACTTGGGTAAGACTACGGGGTTGAAGGTGAAACTGTAAATTCTCCGAAATAAAGTTTGATGACCGAAGCGATGGGTCTATAATCATTCCCGTCGTTCGGAGTAATTAAATTTTGGAGCACGCTATGCTTTCTACAGCTTATGTCCCAGCTGCCGAGGCTGCCTATATTGCGGGTTTGAGTGACCGGCAGTTGCAGCGTTTGTTTGATGAAAATGTGTTGGTGGACCCTTTTGTTGTCAATCAAAATGGGCGATTTTTTACTCGCATCAGTGCGGCATTCGCGAAGTTTTATTTTGACTTGGATGATGATCTAACGGCTTCAGCCAGGCGATTTGTGATCACTCAGGTCTGCAGACGTGTACTGGCTCGCTCAGACGCGGATGACCTTCTGGCATTGAATTTTCAGCCAGCGATCATGGATTGGGATGTGGGCTTCAAAAATTTTGAAATCAAACTAGACGCGTTCGTTACGCAGGCTCAGGTGCGCACCGCGCAAATCCAGGACGCGCATAGATTGATCGTGCAAGATCCGGACATATTGGGCGGTCAACCCGTGGTTAAGGGAACACGCCTGTCGGTGGATACCCTGGTGGCAATGCACCGTAGCGGACGCAGTTTTGCGCAGCTACAACTAGACTATCCAAGTTTGACGCAGGAGTTGCTGGATGCCGCAGGTGTATACCAAGCGATTCACCCGCGCCGTGGCCGCCCCGTGAAATCGGATGCATTACCTGTTGGTTGGAAGGTGCGAAGCCAAAAGACAGTTCGCGCGGGCAATGCGAGGGTATGAGTCTAAAGCTGTTGATTGACGAATGCCTTTCGCCAGAACTTGCCCGGCAGGCCCGTGATGCGGGGCATGTGCAAAGCACTTGCGTTCGGGACAGAGGTTGGGGTGGAATGAAGGACTGGAAGCTCATCGAGCTTTTGGTTGCGGAGGATTACACCCTCGTGACGGTGAACGCGCGCGATTTTCGAGGTGCCAAGCCGGGCAGCCAAGGCGGGCTGCATGGCGCGCAAACCATACACGCAGGTTTAATTTGCCTGAGCAGCGCTTTAATGATGGATTTGCAGCGACAGCAATCGCTGTTTGACTTTGCGTTAGCAGAGATTGCACTGCTGCCTGATTTGGTCAATACCTGTTTGGAGGTTGTCGAAAACAATCAAGAGCAGGTTGAAATCATCATTTTTGACTTACCTGTGTAGATCTAGTGCGTCATGGATGAGTTCGTCGAACCTAAGTGTTGCGCCCTGCAAACCCCATCATGTCTTGGCCCATCTTTGTCACTTTTAAGCCCCTTTTTGCCCCTACCCGCCGGGAACCCGCATAAACAGTGGGGTCGGTCGAGAAACGCTTTGTTGTGCCATAATATTTAAAGCCTCGTAATTTCCGCCCTGCTTTTCCGTCTACCATGTAGATATGTTTATCAGGCGCACCATCACCAACAGCAAACAGACCGCGCAGGCCTACTACACCTATCGGCTGGTGCAGGGCGTGCGCAGTGGTTCGGTGGTCAAACAAAGCACCTTGCTCAATCTGGGCAGCCACTTTGACATCGCCCAAGCCGACTGGGCGTTGCTGTGCTCGCGCATAGAGGCCTTGCTGCACGGCCAGGCGCACTTGCAATTGCAGGCGCTGCCTGAGAACGTAGAGGCCATGGCCCAGCGCTGCACCGCCCAGCTCATAGCACGCGCAGCGGGGACGCCAGATACACCTGCCAGCAAGGCACAAAGCGCTCAAGAGCCCGAGCGCTTCCAGGAGGTAGACATCGACTCCCTGGAGCTGGTACGCCCGCGCAGTGTGGGCGTTGAACACGCAGCGCTATCGGCCATACGCGCCTGTGGGTTGGAGGACAAACTGGCCCAGTTAGGCCTGAACCGCCCCCAGATCGCCGCAGCGCTGGGCAACATCATAGGCCGCATGGCCCAGCCGGGCAGTGAGCTGGCCACCCATGCCTGGCTGCAACAGCGCTCGGCCCTGGGCGAGCTGATAGGCTTTGACTTTGAGGCGATGGACTTGAACCGGCTGTACCGCTGCTCGGACGTGCTGTACAAACACCGAGAGGCGCTGCAAGCGCATCTGTTTGGTGCAGCCCAAGGCAGCTTTGGTTTTACCGGCAGCGCCGCTCTGTACGACCTGACCAATACCTACTTCGAGGGCGCAGTGGCCAAGGCACCCAAGGCGGCGCGCGGGCGCAGCAAAGAAAAACGCAGTGACTGCCCTTTGGTGACCCTGGCCATGGTGCTGGACGGCAGCGGCTTTGTGCGCAAGAGCCAAGTCTTTGCTGGCAACGCCAGCGAGCCCAAGACCTTGAAAGACATGCTGGGCCAACTCGCCGTGCCCAAAGGGGCACCGGTGGTGATGGATGCGGGCATTGCGACCGAAGCCAATCTGAGCTGGCTGCGCCAAGAGGGGTACCACTACATCGTGGTATCACGCCAGCGCAAGCGCCAGTTTGATGCCCAGCAGGCCGTTGAGGTGCGCACGGCGGGCGATCAGATCATCCAAATCCAGCGCGTGATGGACCAGGGCACGGGCGAGGCACACCTGTACTGCCACTCCCCCAGCAGAGAGCTCAAAGAGCGGGCCATGGATGAGAGCAAGAGCAGCGCCTTCGTTGCCGCTTTGCAAAAGATAGCGGCTGCTTTGGGCACACCTGCGGGCATTAAAGCCATGGCCGATGTGATGCAGAGAGTGGGCCGCGCCAAGCAGCGCTATGCTGGGGCTGCGCAGCACTACCAGGTGCAGGTGCAGGCCGATGACAGCGGCACCAATGCCACGGCCATCACCTGGGACAGGCGGGCCAAAGAGGGCAGCGCGGCGACGCATCCGGGGGTGTACTGCCTGCGCACCACCTTGGTCGGTCTGGATGATGCCACGCTATGGCGTACCTACACGATGCTGACCCAGTTGGAGTCGGTGTTTCGCAGCCTCAAAACCGATCTGGGCCTGCGTCCGGTGTACCACCAGGTTGAACGGCGCATTGAGGGGCATTTGTTCATCAGCGTGCTGGCCTACCACTTTGTGCACACCATGCGTTTGCAGCTCAAGGCAAAGGGCATTGACGATAGCTGGGAGAGGCTGCGCCAAACCTTGGGCAACCAGCAGCGCATTACCAGCACACTCACCAGGCGCGATGGGCGCGTGGTGCATGTCAGAAAAGCCACTCGCCCTGAACCTCATCAGCAACGCATCTACGAGGTCTTGGCTCTGTCTGCCAACCCGGGCGGCACGCAGCGCACGCTGGTCTGAGCGGCTCCCTTCTGACTGACCTCGCAGAGTCTTCTCGCAAACCCCGAAACAGCGGGTTTGTTGTGCCATAACGCCGTTTTGAAAATCGTAAGCTTATGATTTCATTGGGTTTTGTTGTGCCATGTGACAAAGATGGGCTGAGAGTCGGCTGGAACCTGAAGATTTGGCTGCTTGAGCGCTGATTTTAGATCTTATCGGGCAATAGCCAGCCAGAAACATAGGGTCTCCGCTATGGAATGGGGAGTGCCTGTTTTGCCGAAGAGGGGCGGTGGACGCTTGGTGGATGGTCTGTGGGGCAGGTTTTCGGTGCGCAGCGGCTGCGTACGGTACAAAACTCCCATTTTTAGTCCACCCCAGTGTACCCCACTGGCCTGCTTAGACGGAGTGCTACGGTAAAGAGAGTGAATGCATTGCCAGAGCGCAAACCACCGTAGCGCCTGATGGGTTGGGTGCTGGGGGACGCCCTCACCCCAGCCCTCTCCCGCCATGCGGGAGAGGGAGTCGGAAATGTGCTCCGGCCAGCGCGCTCCCAGACTCCAATGCGCAACCAAGTTCGAGCCCGTCACACAGCGGGTGCGAGACAAAAGCAGCCAAGTTCGAGCCCAGCACACAGCCGGTGTGAGACAAAAGCAACCGAGTTCGAGCCCATCACACAGCCGGTGCGAGACAAAAGCGACCACGCCAGCAGGCGGTGATGGAGCGTGTTTGCGATGAAAAATCTGGAGAAAGGCGCGGGGACAACCTCCAGATCACCACCAACTAATCCGCGTGTTTTCGCAGGATTTTTGCAGCGCAAATTCCTCCATCGCCGCAACGTGACCAAGCCAGGACAGACATCTTGAAAAGCCCAAGACGCAACGTGACCGAGCCAGGACAGACATCTTGAAAAGCCCAAGACGCAACGTGACCAAGCCAGGGCAGACATCTTCATGCCAGAGCAGAGCAGCAACACCCAACGGCTTGAGCGAACAGTATGGGCCGCGTAGCTGAAGGTGCGCCGTCGGCCTGATTCCCGTACAAAAGCCAAGCCCTTCCCAACGCCAGCGCGCCAGCCACCCTGTACCAACCCAGTAGTGCCGATTTTTAGAATCTACCAGCCTATAGCCAGCAAGAAATGTGCGCGAACAGCTACGCAATACATAGCATACGTCTCCACGGCGTGGTCGGCACATTGCGCCGCCGCCGGAGATCTGTGCGTCACCACAGGCGATATTTACGCTCCGCTGGCGATGTGTGCGTCAACCCAAGCTCTCCTTGCGCTTGAACACGGGCACTATATATTCAATAGCTACAAACCCTTTAATACTGCTGGCTAATGCGGGTTTTAAAGGGTCAAACAGGTGAAACCCATGGTTTTGCCACTCCCAGCGCGGAATTTTCAGCCGTTTTGCATAAAGTACACCCATTTTGTACGCACATTTCTATCCGCAATGCCCACCGGTGCCACTGGCAAGACCTGCCTTGGGGCGATAGGGACGCGCTGATAGCCGCCCCACCATCAACGGGATATTGG
>JAYVGI010000139.1:0-43141 GCA_043772355.1 Polaromonas sp. | reverse complement strand
GCTTAACTTAACTGGAGTTCTATCATGAGCAAATTTGTCCTAGCCACCCGTCGTTTTCTGCGTGACGAAGAGGGTGTGACCGCCATTGAATATGGCCTGATTGCGGCATTGATTGCCGTGGTAATTATTGTTGGTGCCGGACTCGTTGGCACCAATTTGAATACCTTGTTTACTGGCATCGCGGGTTGTCTCGCAAACCCCCCAACGGGCACGATCTGCTGATAAAACCATATTTCGTGGGTTTGGCAACGATCTATAAAAATTGCCCAGTATCACTAGCCGACCCACGACTTTTATCGGTAACTCATTCAAAGGAGCTGATATGCACGCCATCCATGCCAAAAAAATAGTCACATGCGCCTCGCCTTCGCGGCACGTACAGCGTGGTGTCACTTCGATCGAATACGGACTGCTCGCATCATTAATTACCATTGCGGCCATTGCTGGGTTTACTGCACTTGGCGGATCTAACGGGTTGAATTGGACTTACTGGGTGACACTTTTCATTGCGGCAGTGGCGGTTTGAAATTTTCTATTGAGAAGCTTTTTCAAGCATCAAATTTTTGATACTTGAGAAAGTTTAGCCAGAGCTCTACAACGTAGCTGAAAGCTGTGTAGACACATCAAAACTACGGTTCGATAACTATTTGACAAAACCGCGAAAAACAAGGGGACAACAAGATGCTGCTCAACATACCTTCTGTCACATGGCAGATTGGAAGTCTTTCGATCTTGGCCGTTTTGGTGGGCACAGCACTTGTCACCGATCTGCGCCAGCGCCGTATTCACAACTTCCTTGTGGTGCTCGCCCTGTGCGTCGGCATGCTGGTCAACACGCTCGGCCCCCAACCATTTGGACGTAGCGATGGACTGTTTACCTTGTTTCCCAGTGCAGTCGGCTTTCAGGGCGCAGTGTTGGGGGCTCTGACGGGCATGGCCGTATTTTTGCCCATCTACATGATGCATGCCCTCGGTGCCGGCGATGTCAAGCTCATGGCGGGCATAGGCAGCTTTGTGGGGCCAGCCACCGCCATTAATGTAGCGCTTTTTATTTTGGTCATGGGCGGTCTGCTGGCCTTGGTACAGATGGCCGTGGCTCGCAATTCGCGCTTGGTGATGTTCAATGTGGTGGCGGCATTCAGCCAGATGCTGCCTGGCTCCGCGCAAAGCTTTGACCCGGCCCATACGGCCTGGCGCATGCCTTATTCGGTAGCCATGGCTGCAGGCCTGTTGGCTTACGGCGTGTGGGTGTTTACCGACCATGCACCGCTGATCCGCTTTTGAAAGCCATGCCATGCAAAACGCCCTCCACCCTGCGTCAGCCCTGCTCAAAGCAGCGCCGTCTGCCGACGTCAGCGCGCTGGACGCGCAGGCCACCGGGGTGCCCAGCGCCTTCCTGTCCGATTTGATCTTGCGCCACTTTGCCCGCTTGGGTGAGCTCAAGTTGTTTGAAGTGGTGCAACACCTGGGCCTGCGCGTACCCGAGGTAGATGCCCTGCTGTCCCATATGCGCAGCCTGCAATGGCTTGAGGTGCCGCGCCGGGGCGACTTTGAGGGCGACATCAGCTTCGCGCTCACCGATGCCGGCCAGCGCCACGCCCGCTTGGCCTATGAGAAATGCCAGTACACCGGCCCCGCCCCGGTCACCCTGCCCGAATACGCAACCCAGGTTCACCAGCAAAGCCATGCCCAGGCGCCGGTGCGCGCTGCACGGCTTACGCAGGCTCTGGCAGACTTGGTGCTAGACCCCGCTTTGATGCCAGCCCTGGGCAGTGCCATGAACTCGGGCAAGGCTATCTATCTGTACGGCCACAGCGGCACCGGCAAAACCTATTTGGCTGAGCATCTGGTCAAAACTCTCGAGGGCCATGTATGGGTGCCCCATGCGGTGTATGTCGATGGTGAAGTGATTCAGGTGTTTGACCCTCTGGTGCACCGCCGCGTGGCGCTGGCCGCCGTGCCCGAACGCGGCCTGGAACGCGACCTGGTCACCGACGGGCGCTGGGTACGCACCGAACGCCCGGTGGTCATGGCCGGTGGCGAGCTGACCTTGGACATGCTGGACCTGGAATATGACCCGCATACCCGTCTGCACATCGCCCCACCGCAAATGAAGGCCAACAACGGCATTTTTGTGGTGGACGACCTGGGCCGCCAGCAGGTCAGCCCGCGCGAGCTGATGAACCGCTGGATCGTGCCGCTTGACCGTCACGTGGACTTTTTGGCCCTCAACACCGGTGCCAAGCTCACAGTACCGTTTGACGTGCGGGTCATCTTTTCGTCCAACCTGGCGCCCGAGGCACTGATCGACCCGGCTTTTGCGCGGCGCTTGGGCTACAAGATTCATATTCAGCCATTGCAGGCCGAGGCCTACCGCAGCGTGGTGGTACAGGCCTGTGCGCGCACTGGGGTTAGCGCGCAGACCCAGGACATTGATTACTTGATCCACACCCTGCACCCACGGCACGACCAGCCCTACTTGCCCTGTGTACCGTTTGATGTGATCAGCAAGATTGCAGACCGGGCCCGTTACCTGCAAGAGTCCGCTGTGGCGACACCACAGCTATTGGACTGGGCCTGGCATACCTATTTCGGTGCCCACGCACCGAACCATTCTGGAGAATGAAATGAAAAGCACACGCGCCATCATCATGCTGGTACTGTCGGTTGTTGCGGGCCTGGCGGCCGTCGTATTGGCGGCCCGCTGGATGGGCCAGCAATCAGCGGGCAACCAAACCCGGGTGCTCATCGCCACGCGCGACCTGGAACTGGGCCAAGCCATTACTCCCATCATGCTGCAAGACATTGCCTGGCCCAGCGGCACCCTGCCCGACGGCTCGTTTAACGATCCTAAAAAGCTCGAAGGCCGCGTGGTGCGCAGCAACATCTTCAAGGGTGAGCCGATCTTGATGCCCAAACTGGCCCCCGAAGGCACCAAGGCGGGGCTCGATTCGGTGATCAAAGACGGGCGACGCGCTATCACCGTCAAAGTCAACGAGGTGGTAGGTGTGGCCGGCTTTTTGGCACCCGGCAGCTATGTAGATCTGGTCGTCAACATCCGCGATGACCGCGAAAACCCGGTGTCCAAAATTGTGCTGGAACGCATCATGGTGTTGGCCGTAGCCCAAGAGGCGCACCGCCCCGACGAGAGCAAGCCCAAGGTGGTCAACGCCGTGACGCTGGAAGTCACCCCCGACCAGGCCGAAAAGATTGACCTGGCCCGCAACATCGGCACGCTGTCGCTCATGCTGCGCAACCAGGTGGACATGAAAAACAGCAGTACCGCCGGTGCACGCCGCACCGACCTGTTTGCCCTGGAAGACAAGGTAGCCCCCGTGGTGGCAGCCGCACCGGCACCCGCACCCGCCAAAAAGGCAGCACCGGTGCGGCGTGCAGCACCCAGCCCTGTGCCTGCACCCGCCCCCGCCCCCACACCCGTGGCCGCACCCGCAAACATTGCGCCACCAGAACCCGCTGTGGTTCGCGTAGAGGTGATTCGCGGTGTGCAAAAAACAAGCACTAACTTCAGGGAACTACCATGAAAAAACCTAAACTCAACTCGGTGTCAGCAGCCATCGGTCTGGCCCTGATCACTTCCCTGGGTATCACACCCCTGTCTGCCCAAGTACGCCGCACGACACCAGCCACGCAAACCGCCATCACGCTAGCCGCTGCAGACGAGCTCTCCTCCGAACCCACCACCGTGGGGCCCGTGATGGACTTGGTGATCGGCAAGTCCACCTTGATGCGGGTACCTTCGGCGGTCACACGCATTTCACTGGGCAACGAAAAAGTGGCCGATGTGACGCTGATCAGCCCGACCGAGCTGTACCTGCTGGGCAAGTCTTATGGCTCTACCAATCTGATTGTCTGGCGCAAGGGCGCTGGGGCCACCGCTATCGATATCAACGTGAACATTGACTTTGCCCGCATGGAGAAAAAGCTGCGCGAACTGATGCCCGACGAAAAAAACATCAAGGTGCGCCCAGCGGCCGACTCGGTCATCCTGACCGGCATGGTGTCTAGCGCCGTCAAAGCCCGCTTTGCCGAAGACATCGCCAACGCCTTTGTGCGCGACATCAACAAAACCCTGGTGTTGCCCCCACCTACAGAAGCTGGGCCCAGTGGTGCTAACGTTTCGCCAGGCGGTGGTGGGGGCGGTGCAGCAAGTGCTGCTGGCGCAAATTCCAGCTCCAAGGTGGTCAACCTGCTGCAAATCGCCGAAGCCCAGCAGGTCATGCTGGAGGTGACCATTGCCGAGGTGTCCAAAACCCTGCTGGACAAACTGGGGGCCAGTTTTAACGCCACCACGCGCAACGGCAACTGGCAGTTTGGCCTGCTCTCCAACCTGCTCAACAGCGGCGCAGGCCTGCTCAGCGCGCTGAAAAACACCAGCGGCTCGGGCTTTAGTGTCGACGCCCAAAAGAACGACGGTTTGGTGAAAATTTTGGCCGAACCCAATATCGTCGCCATCAGCGGGCAAGAAGCCAGCTTTTTGGCCGGCGGCAAGATCTTCATCCCGGTGGCGCGCAGTAACAACGCCACCGGGGGAACCACCATCACGCTGGAAGAAAAAGAGTTTGGGGTGGGCCTGAAGTTCACACCCACGGTGCTTGAAGGCGGGCGCATTCACCTCAAGGTGTCGCCCGAAGTGTCTGAGCTGTCGCAAACCGGCACGCCCTTTACCACGGTAGGCGGTGTCACCGCCGTGTTGCCCAGCTTTACCACACGGCGCGTGCAAACCTCGGTGCAAATGATGGACGGGCAAAGTTTTGCGATTGCTGGCCTGATTAAAAACAACGTCAAGCAAGCTGTCGACAAAGTACCCGGCCTGGGTGAAGTGCCCGTCGTGGGTGCCCTGTTTCGCAGCAACGAGTTTCAGGCTGACCGTACCGAGCTGATGTTTGTCATCACCCCCCGGCTGGTCAAGCCGCTGGATCCCAACTACGTTTTGCCCACCGACAGCTATACACCGCCCAGCCGTGGCCAGCTGTATTTTGGCGACAAGCTGGAGGGCACTGGGCACCAAGATGTGTCAGCCGACAAGCGCAATGCCACTACTGTGCCCGCTACCACCGCCCCCGGTGGCATGGAAGTGAAATAAGGAGAACCACCATGACAAACACACCCCGCTCAACCCGTTTGGCAACTTCCCTGCTCGCCCTGTACGGCACGGCGCTATTGACGGCCTGCACCAGCACCAACCCCACCATGGATGCCAAGTTTGGCGACGCGGTGCGCCAGGCTCGTCTCCAGCAAACGATTAACCCCAACGCCTCGGCCAACCGCAACCCGGTGCTGGGCATCGATGGCCGGGCAGGCACTGCTGCGCAAGACCGTTACCAGGAGTCTTTCCGCACGCCGCCCAAGACTTTTGAAATTATCAATATTGGCGGCGCCATTAACGGCCAGTAATACGGCCAGCAATTCGCCCAAGCTATACCCACAGGAGCGCGTCCATGAAAGCCGCTAGATCGTCAGCCACGCAACGCCGGTGCCAACGCGGGGTAGTGGCCATCGTGCTCGGCTTGTCGGTATTTGCGCTGTTTGGTTTTATGGCGCTCGCCGTCGATTTGGGGCGCACCTATGTCGTACGCACCGAATTGCAAAATGCCGCAGACGCGGCCGCGCTGGCCGGTGCCAAGGAGCTGAATCAAACCGCGGCCGGGGTAACCAGTGCCGTGGCCAGAGCGATCGGTATGGCCGCCCAAAACAACGCCAATTTCGCCACGCCGGTGGCCATCACGGTTGCCAACATCAGCGCAGGAACCTGCCCGGACGATGGCTGCATGGTGCTGGCCAGCACCATCACCACCAATGCGCTGGCGGCAGGGCGTACTTTCCTGCGGGTCAACATCCCATCGGGGGCACTCAATACTTTTTTTGCTGTTGTGCCCACCACGGGTGGTGGCACGGGTACAGCGGCTACCGGTACGTTTGGGCGCGCAGTAGCGGGGCATTTTTTGACCCAAATCAGCCCCATGGGGGTGTGTGCGATTGATAGCATTCCCGGCGGCACTCGCCCCGTGTCCGGTTCGCCCACGATCAGTGAGTTGACTGAATTTGGTTTTAGGCGCGGCATTGCTTACAACATTCCCGCACTGAATCCTCTGGGGGGGGCAGCGGGTCTCCCACTCTGGATCAACCCGCTCAATGCGCCACCTGCGGTCTGCAACCCAGCCAGTTCGTCTGCCGCGAACATGAAACCGTTTCTATGCACCGGTACCTCGACCATCATTACCACGGTGCCGGGTTCGGTGTACGTCAATACCGGTGGTTCATATGGCCCCATGCAGAAGGCCATCAATTCCCGATTTGATGACTTTACTGGTGGCAATGCATGCGACCCTACTAGCGCACCGCCCGATACCAACGTTAAGCAGTACTTAGCCCCAGCGCCCGCATCCCCTCCAACTGGCCCAGTTGCAGCGAATGGAAATCCGAAAGATTGGATGAACCCAGATCCAACGCAGCAAACTATCAGTCTGAACCCCGCAACCAAAAAACCTTTGGCGACGCCTACGATGGCGGAATATGGAGCGCTCTGGTCTTACAGCAGAGCGGTACGCGCCGTGGGTGCGTCACCTAACGCTACGGATGGGGCACCGTTTGCGCTGAGTGATTGGACGAATTTGTATAACGGCAATACGGCAGACACTTCTGCAAGCGGCTATCCTGGCAACCCCACTACTCCACCCTTTCCGGCTGGATCGTTGGCGGCGCCGTACAACACATTAACGGGAAATAACTATTTCTCGGCACCATCCATTGCGCGCCCTGGTACGCGCAATCGGCGGGTGCTCAATGTCGCAATTTTAAATTGCACGGGACTGTCAGTGGGGCCGGGGGGTCTGTCCTGCGCAACGCTGCCAGTCCTTGGGGTAGGCAGGTTTTTTATGCAAACAGAGGCTGCTATTGTGGGTACATCGAGAAAAATCGAAGCCGAATTTGCAGGTCTGCTCAACCCGCTTCCTCCCCCTGACGTGAGGCTGTACCGATGAAAGCCTGGCCTGCACAACACTGCTCAACGCTGTCGCACAAGGGATACGCCGCATCCGGGGTGATAGCGATCGAATTTGCCTTCGTGCTGACGATGATGCTGCTGATCATTGCGGGCACCATGGGTTTTGGCCGTGCCTTCTGGTACGCCGATGCGCTCACCAAGGCCACGCGTGATGGTGCACGTTTGATGTCCACCTGGAGGCTGACCGACATCAGCAATGGAGTGACGGTCACCAGAAATCAGGTGATCGCCATGGCAGCAGATGCCAATGTATCGCCCGCGTTATCCAGTGCGAACGTGATAGTGGAATGCGATAACTCTCCGCCCGCCGCCCCCACCTTCAGCTTTGGCGCCTGTGCGCCTGGCACCACCCCGGCCAACATCAGAGTTCGCGTTAACGGTTTTAGCCTGTCCTTGGGCGCGTGGTTTCCGTTTGTGACCACGGATGGTGTGATTGATTACGGCACCATTAATTTGTCACCGCACACGACGATGCGCTATATGCCCTAGCCATGGCGCAACTACAGGAGCAACTGCTATGCGATCTTCCACCTCTGCCATGACTCAGCCTAAAACTGCCCAGCACGGCATGGCGGCGGTTGAGTTTGCGTATGTGGCCATACCCTTCTTCTTGCTGCTATTTGGCACCATGGAGTTTGCACGCCTGCTGTACCTGTGGAACACCGCACAGGAAGTTACCCGCAATGCGGCGCGGCAAGTAGTGGTGACCGATTTCACCAACGCCGCTGCCATAACAGCCATCCAGCGTGCGGCGGTGTTTCGCGTGACAGCGGGGGCTTTGCCTGCGGGGGCAGAAATTACCGACGCGAGAGTCGTCATTCGATACCTCAACGCCGCTGGAGCGGTGCCTACCGCCATGCCGCTGGACCCAGGGGACAACGTATCGGCCTGTCAGGATGCCGCACGCGTCAATAGTTGCATCCGGTCTGTAGAAGTTTGCCTGAGCACCGGCAGTACCTGCACGCCAGCGAATTTAATTTCGTTTGTGCCCATGGTCAGCCTGTTTTCAACCAATGCCGGCAGCGGCACAGATTTAAGAGGTTTGCGAATACCCCTGTCCACCGTGCGCATGCCGGCAGAGAGTCTGGGGTTTCAACCCGATCTTTGATGCCACTTCAATCTGCTCCTGAAAACCACCTCAAGAATAATATGAACACACGAGTCTCTTATATTTGTAGCAGCAAAGAAATGCGCGACGCGTTGATCGGGCAGGCGCCCACACTGCGGGGGGTCGAATTTACGGCGCACATTGGCTCGGCACGCAGCACCTTGCTGGCCGTGCTGCAAAAAGAAGGGCCTGACGTGGTGCTGCTGGACTTTCCGGTGGCTGACGAGCAGGCTTTGCAACAGATAGAGGCTGCAGTACTCAAGATGCCGGGCATACCGGTGGTGCTGGTGAGCCCGGATGTATCGATGGAATTTATGAAACGGGCCATGCGCGCAGGTGTACGTGACATTTTGCCAGGCCCTGCCAATACGGCCACGGTGCAACGTGCGGTGGACTATGTGCAAGAGACCAAGTCCATCACCTCGCGCTACGCGGGTGGGGCGGGCAATATGCTGGCTTTTGTGCCAGTCAAGGGCGGTGCGGGTGCGACGTTTTTAGCCACCAACCTGGCCTACGCGCTGGCCGCGCTGGACCAGCGTGTGCTGCTGATAGACCTGAATCTGTATTTTGGTGACGCGGCGGTGTACATCACTGACCGCAGACCGACCACCAGCGTGGTAGATCTGGCCAAACAGACCCAGCGCATGGATGCGGCCTTGCTGGAGTCGAGTGTGTTGCGGGTGCAAGACAAGCTGCATATTTTGGCGGCACCCAGCCTGCCGTATGAGCTGGAAGAGGTGACGCCGACGGCGCTGGATGCCATTTTTTCGCTGGCGCGCGGCGAATACGACTTCATCATTGTG
Organism: Polaromonas sp.; assembly: GCA_043772355.1. Classification (GTDB taxonomy): domain Bacteria; phylum Pseudomonadota; class Gammaproteobacteria; order Burkholderiales; family Burkholderiaceae_C; genus JAAFIP01. The sequence continues at coordinate 34,206 of JAYVGI010000139.1, read as the reverse complement.
GATGCGGGGCGCAACCTGACACCGTCTACGGTGCGGGCGCTAGACCGGGCCGACAAAATTTACCTGACCTTGCAGCTGTCGCTGCCAGCCCTGCAAAACATCAAGCGCCTGACGACGGTGTTTCAGGGCCTGGGCTATGCGAGCGACAAGCTGCATGTGGTGGTGAACCGGTATGAAAAAAATGGCCCGATTCGGCTGGAGCAGGTGGCGCTGTCGGCCAAGGTGCCGGTACGCCGCACCCTGGCGGCCAGTGACGACGCGGTGTCTGCATCGGTCAACCAGGGGGTGCCGCTGCTGAGCCTGTACCCCAAGGACACGGTTGCACGCGCGCTGCAAGCTTGGGCTACAGAACTTTCACCCGTGTCGGTCAAGGCCAGCAAGAGCTGGTACCAGACGCTGACGAGCGGTTTGTAACGGATTTTGAACCTCTATTTTTAACCGGAGATTGGCATGTTGAACCTGAGAGCACAACTGGAAGTTACGCCTGCCATGGGCAACCCGCTGGAGCTGGTGGCACCGGTAAATTTCGCCCCGGCCTTTGGCTACCATGCGCTGAAAGATGCACTGCATGCGCAGCTGCTTAGCCGTATCGACCTGGAAGTGATGGGGCGTATGAAGCCCGAGCGGCTGCGTGGTGAACTGGGGCTGCTGATTGAGGGGCTGCTCACTGAATCTGGCGGCGCACTGAACGTGGCTGAACGCAAGCGTATTGTGCAAGAGATACAGGATGAGGTGATGGGGCTGGGGCCGCTGGAGCCTTTGCTGGCCGACCCGACGGTGTCGGACATTTTGGTCAATGGCCCAAACCACGTGTTTGTCGAGCGCCGGGGCAAGCTGCAAAAGACCGACGTTGTGTTTGCCGACAACGACCATTTGATGAAGATCATTGACAAGATTGTGTCGCGCGTGGGGCGGCGTGTGGACGAGTCCAGCCCGATGGTGGATGCCCGTTTGCCTGATGGCTCGCGGGTGAACGCGATCATTCCACCACTGGCCCTGGACGGCCCCCTGCTGTCGATACGCCGCTTTGCAGTGGTGCCGTTGACCGCTGACGATTTGATCGGCAAACGCTCGCTGACACCGGAATTGGGCCTGCTGCTGTCTGGCATGGTGCAGGCCAAGTTGAACATTCTGATTTCGGGTGGCACGGGCTCGGGCAAAACGACGCTGCTCAACGTGCTGTCGGCCTCGATCCCACCGAATGAACGTATTGTGACGATTGAAGATGCGGCTGAATTGCAGCTGCAGCAGCCGCATGTGGTGCGCCTGGAAACCCGTCCCCCCAATATTGAGGGCAAGGGCGAAGTGAGCCAGCGGGCGCTGATGATCAACAGCCTGCGCATGCGGCCCGACCGCATCGTCGTGGGCGAGGTGCGGGGCGCTGAGGTACTGGACATGCTGCAAGCCATGAACACCGGCCACGAAGGCTCGATGGCGACGGTGCATGCCAACACGCCGCGCGACGCGCTGGCCCGCCTGGAAAATATGGCGGGCTATGGTGGTGCTGTGATTTCGCAGACGGCTATGCGCCAGCAGGTGAGCTCAGCGATTAACGCGGTGGTCCAGGTTGCTCGGCTGAACGACGGCAGCCGCAGGCTGATCAGTCTGCAGGAGATTACCGGCATGGAGGGCGACATCATCACCATGCAGGAGATTTACCGCTTTCACCAGACGGGCCTGGCGGCGGACGGTGCGGTGCAGGGCCACTTCAGGGCCACGGGGGTGCGCCCCAAATTTATGGACCGACTGAAAACCTTTGGCGTCAAGGTTTCGGACGACACCTTTGATCCCTCCAAAATTTACGAGTAACTACCATGAACTCCGGATTTGCACTGTTTGTACTGATGGCCTTTGTGGCGGTGGTGCTGCTGCTGGAGGGCTTTTTTGTCTATTGGAACGACAGCAAGAGCCCCGAGGTAAAAAGGATTGAGCGGCGACTGCGTGCCATTTCGGCCGGTGGCCACGAGGCGGGTGAGTCGCAACTGCTTAAACGGCGCGTGATGAGTGGCACCCCCGCCCTGCAAAAGCTGTTGATACAGATGCCGCATGCCCACAAGATGGACCGCCTGTTGCAGCAGGCGGGTACCAGCACCACGGTGATGCATTTGATTACCGTATGCCTGCTGTGTGGTGCAGGGGCGGTGTTGGCCGCATCGCTGCTGCGCTGGATGTGGCCGGTGACACTGCTGGTCACCTTGCTGATGATGGCCTTGCCGGTGATGCGTTTGATGCGCAAGCGCACCAAACGGCTGCAAATGATAGAAGCACAACTGCCAGAGGCAATGGATTTGATCAGCCGGGCGCTGCGGGCGGGGCATGCCTTCACGTCGGCACTGGCGATGGTGGGCACAGAAGCACCCGAGCCGATTGCGGGTGAGTTCAAGATCACCTCGGACGAGATCGGGTTTGGCATTTCGATTGACAACGCCATGAACAACCTGGCCAGCCGGGTGGAGAGCGCCGACATGCGCTATTTTGTGATGGCAGTGATCATCCAGCGCGAAACTGGTGGCAACTTGGCCGAGCTGCTGGGCAATCTATCGAACCTGGTGCGCGACCGCTTTAAGCTGATCGCCAAGGTGCGCGTGCTGGCGGCCGAAGGCAAGATGTCGGCATGGATTTTGACCGGACTACCGTTTTGTGTGGCCGGCGCGATTCAGCTCATGAACCCAAAATATTTGTCAGTGCTGTTTACCGACCCGGGTGGCATTCGCCTGGTGATCGGCGCATTGGTGATGATGGCGGTTGGGGTTTTTGCGATGTGGCGGATTATTGACATACGTGTCTGAGGAGCTTGTATGAACACGCAAATTTTGATTTTGGTGCTGGTTTTCCTGTCTGTCACCGGGGTGGCTCTGGGAGCGGCGGCATGGCTGAACCGGCGTGCGGCGGTGGGTGAGCGGCTATTGCACTTGGATGCGGGTAGCGGCGATGCTGACCCGAGTATGACGGGTAACTCTCCTTGGCAGGCCAAGGTGGCCAAGGTGGCTGGCCCGATGGCCAAACTGTCCACCCCCAAGGAGGGTTGGGAAGCCTCTAGCCTGCGGGTGCGGTTTATGCAGGCAGGGCTGCGGGAAGCGAACTGGCCGGTGGTATTTTTTGCGGCCAAGACGGTGCTGGCGCTGCTGCTGCCCAGTGTATTTTTGATGTACCAGGGCTTCACGTCGCTGGCGTTGACGAAGAACACGCTGGTGATGATTTTGCTGGTGCTGGCCTCGATAGGGTATTACCTGCCCAATATGGTGTTGTCGAACATGATTACCCGCCGTCAGCGCGAACTGTCGGAAGCCCTGCCAGATGCATTGGACTTGATGACGGTGTGCGTGGAGGCTGGGCTGGGGCTGGACGCTGCGATGGCGCGTGCCGCCAGCGAGATTGGCCTGCGCAGCAAGGCGCTGGAGGAAGAGCTGAACCTGGTGGCACTGGAACTGCGCATGGGTGTGAAGCGCGAACTGGCACTGCGCAACCTGGCGCTGCGCACCGGGGTGGACGATATGTCGTCTTTTGTAGCCATGCTGGTGCAGTCGGACCGCTTTGGCACCAATGTGGCGGAAGCGCTGCGCGTGCATGCCGAGACCATGCGCACGCACCGACGGCTGCGCGCCGAAGAAACGGCGGCCAAAATTGCGCTGAAGCTGTTGTTTCCGCTGATTTTCTTTATCTTTCCTTCGCTGATGCTGGTGCTGATGGGCCCGGCCATGATCAACATTTACCGCACCTTACTGCCCACGATGGGCGGCGGACGCTAAGCCATTATTTAACTCACGCAAACCAGGAGAGAATCATGAAATACACATTCAGAAAAGTGACGACATTGTCGGTGCTGGGTGCCTTGATGGCCTGTGCCCAGACGACAAAACAGCCTGGCCTTTTGTCGCCAGGCCCTGTGTCTGGACTGAACGAGCAGACCGCAAGAGCGCAACCACGCCTGGCGCTTGCGCCCACGGCGCATGGCGTACCGGTACTGATCGCCAATACCACCAGTGTGGGCGCAGATACGCCGTCCTCTCAGGCTCTTTTTCTACAGGGGCGGGCGGCGCATGGGCTGGGTCATTTGGTGCAAGCCGCAGAGTACTACACACAGGTGCTGCAGCTGGAGCCCCAGCATGTGGCTGCATTGAACGCGCTGGCGGTCATTCATGCGCAGGAGGGCCGTACGCAAGAGGCCGTGGCCCTGTTGACACGGGCCATCGCACTGGCACCGGACACGCCGCATTTGTACAACAATATCGGCTATGCGCTGCTGCGTGCTGGCTATCTTGACGAAGCCGGGTTGCAGCTCAAGCGGGCGCAGGAGTTGAGCCCAGCAAGCATGCAGTTGCTACAAAATATGGAGCTGTTGGTGCAAGCCAAGCGGGAGGCTACGGCTGAGATGGCGATGGCCTCCTCCCAGCCTGGCGCCCGTTTGGTAGCCATTGCACCCCAAATCTATGCGTTGCAAACCATCGCACCTGCACAGCTCGTGCGGCCGGTGGAGGCCTTGGCCAGTGGCGTCCAGAGCACCTCGCCCGCTTGGCAGCAAGCGCCGATTGACAATGCGGTTACAAAACCCCATGAAGACCAACGCGCGGCTGGAACAACGCCCATGGCGCAGACCGCATCCGTTCCAGCGGAGTCTTCGCATGACAGCTTGCTTGGTGTGCAACTTGAAGTGGCTAACGGAGTGGGCATTGCCCATCTTGCCAAACGTACCGCAGACCGGCTGGCAAGTAGCGGGGTGAAAACAGTGCGGCTAACCGATGCCAAGCCCTACCGCCAAACAAAAACCGAGATCCAGTTTGGGCCGGGACAGAGAGACAGCGCGAAAGCTCTCCAGGAGCGATTGCCGTTTACATCCATCACCTCGGCAATGCCCTCTCAGCTGAGGGCTGGCTTGCAGCTACGACTGGTGCTGGGTCACGACATGAAGGGGCAAGCGGTTGCAGCCTGGCTGGAGAGTCAGGACGCAGGAGTGGCCTTGAACCCACCTGCATTGCCTGTCAAAGTGGCTTCTCGTGCGGCTGCTGAGCGTAGCTGAGTGGGCGTCTAATTCACAAATCAATAGCACTTTATCTAAGCAGGACAATGGGGTACATAGGGTAAGACCATCATCAGCCAATTTTAGCCGGTTTTATTCCCTCTCCCGCCGGGAGAGGGAACAAGAAGAGCGCCGCACATCCAGCGACCTGGGTAATTACGCATCTGGGTTTCCTGGAAGGCTTGGCGTATTCAAGCGCTTTTTCGACCACCAAAGCCCCTAAAGCGCCCCCCCCCGCCAGCAAAGCTGCGCGCTATGCATTACGTATCTGCCACGGCATATCTCCTGCTGGCTAATGGCATATTTCACTTAACAATTGTAATTACTCAAAATAACTGGTTTGAAGCGCTGGAAGGCTTCTACAGGCTTGAGAATCTGCTGAAAACCGCACCTTGACCGGTTTGGGAACCGAATTTAGATGTTTATCACGCTCTAGCCACTAAATATAAAGCGGTTGCAGCTATTTAATACATAGCAAATGGCGTGTGAAAAATGCTCTGCCAAAAGTTGGCGCGGCAGATTTTGGACTCCAATGCGCCCGGTCACTAAAAAAAATACTATTTTTAGCCTTTACCTCTGTACCCCACTGGCCTGCTTAGATGGAGTGCTACTATTTAGTGAGTAACCAAGTTTGCCTCTCTAGCCGCCAACACACAACGGCAGATTCGCGCGGATACGCTTGCTCAAGGGGGCGCAGAGATACCGCCAGCGAGCCCGCCGCGCGACCGCCCCACCTTGGTTAACGCGCTACAGACCAGCACCTGTCGGGCTAAAAACCCTTGTTCTTCAGCACCAAATTGTTCTTGTGCACCATTTCAGGCTCACCGATGTAGCCTAACAGTGCTTCAAACTCTGCCGTAGCTTTACGGCAGATTAGCCGCGCCTCAGCGCTGGCGTAGTTGGACAATCCCCGGGCGATCTCATGGCCTTGCGTGTCGCTGATGGCAATCACGTCGCCACGGGTGAATTCACCGTTCACGGCAAGCATGCCAATGGGTAGCAGGCTGGACTTGCCTTCGCGCAGGCGCGCCGCAGCGCCCTCGTCCACCACCACACCGCCCGCGAGCTGTAGATGGTCGGCCATCCACTGCTTGCGGGCCTGGTTTTTGGCCGTTTGCGCTACCAGCAAGGTACCGATGGCTTCGCCTTGGGTGAGGCGTATCAGCGCTTCTGGCTCGCGCCCCCACGCTATCACGGTGCTAGCACCTGAGCCCGCAGCGCGCTTGGCTGCAAGGATTTTGGTGATCATGCCGCCCTTGCCGATGGAGGAGCCTGCGCCGCCGGCCATTTTTTCCAGCTCGGCATCACCGGCCTGGGCCACATCGACAAAGCGGGCTAGTGGGTCTTTGCGCGGATCGGCGGTGAACAGACCTTTTTGGTCGGTGAGGATCACATAGGCATCGGCCTCGATCAGGTTGGCGACCAGCGCGCCCAGCGTGTCGTTGTCGCCAAACTTGATCTCATCGGTCACTACGGTGTCGTTTTCGTTGATGACAGGCACGACGCCATGCTGCAAGAGGGTGAGCAGGGTGGAGCGGGCGTTGAGGTAGCGCTCGCGGTCAGCCAGGTCGGCGTGGGTGAGCAGCACCTGGGCGCTGCGCAGGCCGTGCTCGCGCAGCTTGGTTTCGTACATCTGCGCCAGGCCCATTTGGCCTACGGCAGCGGCGGCTTGCAGCTCGTGGATGGCGTGGGGCCGCGCGGCCCAGCCCAGCCGTTTCATGCCCTCGGCAATGGCCCCGCTGGAGACCATGACCACTTCACGCTTGTCGGCCGCCAGTGCGGCGAGTTGCGCGCACCACAGCCCAATAGCGGCTTCGTCCAGGCCACGGCCTTCGTTGGTGACCAGGCTGGAGCCTACTTTGACGACGATGCGCCGCGCGTTGCGCAAGGTAGTGTCCAGGGCCGGTGGTTTCATGGGGTAAAGCTTCTAAATTTAATAGTTTTAGGGCTTTAGCCCGGTAACATGTTACGGTGGCTGCTATTTATTATGCAGCATTGATCGACTCGCGGTGGTGCAGCAACTATGCCGCGCCGTCCACTACCGGGCAATTTTAACGCGGCGTAAAACGTGGATCGTCCAGGTCCGGGCCCGGCGCAGCGTCTTCCTGGACGGCAAAGCGCGGGTCGATGTACTCGGGCTCCTGGGCAGCGCGCTGGATGCTGCGCACATGTGCCATGATGGCCTGCACCAAGGGCTCGCAGCCCTCGCGCGTGAGAGCAGATATCTGGAACACGGGCAAGGACTCAGCGGCCTTGATTTTCAAGGCCGTGCGGTAGCGCTTGACGAAGTCTTTCACCTTGGCTTCGCGCTCTTCCAGGGGCACCATGTCCAGCTTGTTCAGCACCAGCCAGCGCGGTTTTTTATACAACTCTTCGTCGTATTTTTTCAGCTCACCGACAATGGCCTTGGCCTGCTTGACCGGGTCTACTGCGTCATCGAACGGCGCAAAATCCACCATGTGCAGCAAAATGCGGGTGCGCTGCAAATGGCGCAAAAACTGGTGGCCTAAGCCCGCGCCTTCGCTAGCGCCTTCAATCAAGCCTGGCACATCGGCCACTACAAAGCTCTGCTCTGGCCCTACGCGCACGACACCCAAGTTGGGGTGCAGGGTGGTAAATGGGTAATCAGCAATCTTGGGCCGGGCGTTGGAAATGGCTGAAATGAGGGTCGATTTACCTGCGTTGGGCATGCCCAGCAGGCCTACGTCGGCCAGCACCTTGAGTTCGAGCTTGAGCTCTTTGCGCTCGCCGTCGTAACCTGGGGTTTTTTGGCGTGGGGCGCGATTGATGGCGCTTTTAAAGCGCATATTGCCGAAGCCACCGTCGCCACCCTTGGCGATCATGATTTTCTCGCCTGGCACGAGCAACTCGTACAGCACATCACCCGTCTCGGCGTCGGTGATGATGGTGCCTACGGGCATTTTCAGGGTGACGTCGTCGCCCATCGCGCCAAACATGTCGCTGCCCATGCCGTGCTCGCCGCGCCTGGCCTCATGGCGGCGGGAGAAGCGGAAATCTACCAGGGTGTTGAGCGCGGCATCGGCCACCGCCCATACGTGGCCGCCACGGCCACCGTCGCCACCATTGGGGCCGCCAAATTCTTTGTATTTTTCGTGGCGAAACGAGACGCAGCCGTTCCCCCCATCGCCAGCGGCGATGTCGATATAGGCTTCGTCAACAAATTTCATGCTTCGCTCGAAAGTTTCGCTACGCTTCGCTCCGCACGATACTTTCGAGCGGGTTAGCAGGGCAAAAAAGCTAAGGGCGGCCCGTCGCTTTTTTATGAGTTTAAAACAAAAAGCCCCGCACGGGCGGGGCTTTGCTTGGGCAAACGCCTCGCGGTAGCTTACGCAGCCGCTGTGATGTTTACCATATGCTTGTTCAGCGGGCCTTTGTGTCCAAAAGACACGTTGCCGTCGATCAATGCAAACAGGGTATGGTCTTTGCCCATGCCCACATTGTTACCAGCGTGGAACTTGGTACCACGTTGGCGCAAGATGATCGAGCCTGCGGAGATGAGTTCACCACCGAAAGCCTTCACACCGAGCATCTTGGGGTTGGAATCCCGACCGTTTCGCGTAGAGCCGCCGCCTTTTTTCTGTGCCATGACTGCTGCTCCTTATTTGCCAGAAACAATCTCACCGATCAACAGCTCGGTGTAGTTTTGACGATGCCCTTGGCGCTTTTGGTAGTGCTTACGGCGGCGCATTTTGAAAATGCGCACTTTGTCGTGCCTACCATGTGCCACTACTGTGGCTTTGATCGATGCGCCGGCAACCAAGGGTGCGCCAATCAAGATGTCAGTGCCGTTGCCGACCGCTAAAACTTGATCCAACACAATCTCTTGGCCTACGTCCGCAGCGATCTGTTCTACTTTAAATTTTTCACCAGTAGCAACTTTATATTGTTTGCCACCGGTTTTTATGACCGCGTACATAAGAACCTCTTAGAATTTGTCTAAATGAGTGTCTGCAGACGAATTTCCACAGAGCCTTAGATTATAGCATGGTGAGTGGTTACTGACAAATTTTCCGCTCATGCACCTCAAAATAGCGCTTCGGGTCTGATTCACGTTCCTATAATCAAGCTACTCCCGCCATTGATGTTTAGAACCTAGTCGCTTTATTTTGTCAGCTACTTCCAACGCCACCTCCGCCGCCTTGCAACTGATCGCCCAAGATATGGCCGAGGTGGACAAAGTCATTGCCGCTCGGCTGGACTCTGAAGTCCCGCTGGTAGGCCAAGTCTCCCGCTACATCATTTCCGCCGGCGGAAAGCGTTTGCGTCCGGCCTTGCTGCTTTTGATGTGCGGCGCGTTAGGCTATACGCATAGCCAGCGCTTTAATTTGGCTGCGGTGGTGGAGTTTGTCCACACCGCCACTTTGCTGCACGACGACGTAGTGGACGAATCCACCTTACGCAGGGGGCGCTCCACGGCTAACGAGGCTTTTGGCAACCCCGCCAGTGTGCTTGTCGGAGATTTTCTTTACTCACGCGCATTCCAGATGATGGTCGAAACCGGCCAGATGAGGGTTATGGAGATATTGGCCGAGGCCACCAATGTGATTGCCGAGGGGGAAGTACTGCAACTCATGAATATGCACGACGCGTCATTGGACGAGGCGGGCTATTTGCGGGTGATTCGCTCCAAAACCGCCAAACTCTTTGAAGCCAGCGCACGCCTGGCCGCCGTGCTGGCTGGCAGCAATGCCCATACAGAAGCCGCCTGCGCCACCTACGGACAAGCACTGGGAACCGCGTTTCAGGTTATTGACGATGTACTGGACTATGACGGCGACGTCCAGGAAATGGGCAAAAATTTGGGTGACGATTTGCGAGAAGGCAAGGCGACTTTGCCCTTGATCATTGCCATGCAACGTGCGCCTGCGCAACAAGCCTGCTTGGTACGGCTTGCCATTGAGTCCGGTAACCTAGACCAGCTTGATCAAGTGGTTCAAATCGTCCGGTCAACAGGCAGTCTGCAGGCCACCCGGCAAGCGGCAGCCAGTGAGGCGCAGCGTGCAATTGACACGTTGTCGTTGCTGCCAAACAACCCTTTTACGCAGGGCTTGTTGGAGTTAGCAGCCCAGTTGCTAGTCCGCCGAACCTGAATGCTGATCGGATAGGCTGATCAATACTGGCCGTTGTTCGTACCGAAGTACTGTGAAACATTAAAGCAGCCGTCCACTCCAGAGCCGGGTGAAACCTTTGATCTACTCTAATAGACTGGTTTACAGCCAAGCCACTATCGACGATGATGCTGGCATACTATAGCCTTCGCGTTACTAACCGCTTCACTTCCAAACACATTGCATGGCAGCCGTAGACACTCCCGCCAACCTGGCATTCGCCCAAGCCCCGCTGGTGGCATTGCCGGGCTTAGGCCGCGCATTGGTAATGGCAGGCAAACTACAGCAAAAAACAGCTGAAGATATCTATAAGAAATCACAAACCAACCGCACCAGTTTTATCGCTGAGCTAACCGGTTCCGGAGTGGTGTCAGCTGCAGATCTTGCCCACACCATGTCGGTAGCCTTTGCCGCACCCCTTCTTGACCTGGATGCCATCGACACCCTGCGCTTGCCCAAGGGTTTGCTGGACCCGAAACTGTGCCAAAGCCTGCGCGTGGTAGTGTTGAGCAAACGCAATAACCGCTTGATCGTGGCCACTGCCGATCCGTCTGACCAAGTCGGTGCCGAGAAAATCAAATTCTCGACCCAAATGGGTACCGACTGGGTGATCGCGGAATACGACAAGTTGTCCAAGCTAGTCGATGCCACTGCCGTCAGCGTCAACGAGGCCATGGACAGCATCGTCAGTGGTGATTTTGAGTTTGACGAGGCTACCATGGAGGTAGCCAGCGAAGATGATGATAACGATGCAGGCGCAACAGATGTTGAAGACGCACCTGTCGTTAAATTTTTACAAAAAATGCTTATCGATGCCTTTAACATGCGTGCATCTGACCTGCATTTTGAACCTTATGAACATACTTACAGGGTTCGTTTTCGGGTCGATGGGGAGTTGCGAGAAATAGCATCCCCTCCTGTAGTCATCAAAGACAAACTTGCCTCGCGCATCAAGGTGATCTCCAGGCTGGATATTTCCGAGAAGCGCGTGCCCCAGGATGGCCGCATGAAGATGAAAATGGGCCGCGACAAGATGATTGACTTTCGGGTTAGCACCCTGCCCACGATGTTTGGTGAAAAGATTGTGATCCGTATTTTGGATCCATCCAGCGCCAGACTGGGTATCGAGGCGTTGGGCTACGAGCAGGAAGAGAAAGAACGCCTTCTTACCGCGATCGAACGCCCCTATGGCATGGTGCTGGTAACTGGTCCCACAGGCTCTGGTAAAACTGTATCGTTGTACACCTGCTTGAACTTGCTGAACAAACCCGGTGTGAATATCTCTACTGCGGAAGATCCCTGCGAGATTAACCTGCCTGGCGTGAACCAGGTGAACGTGAACGACAAGGCGGGCCTGACTTTTGCAGTGGCGCTTAAATCATTCTTGCGTCAGGATCCTGACGTGATTATGGTCGGTGAGATTCGTGACTTGGAGACCGCAGACATTGCTATCAAGGCCGCCCAAACCGGCCACATGGTGATGAGCACCCTGCACACCAATGATGCACCCACCACACTCACGCGCATGCGCAACATGGGCATCGCGCCGTTCAACATTGCCTCCAGCGTGATCTTGATCACGGCACAGCGTTTGGCGCGCAAGCTGTGTCCAAACTGCAAACAACCTGCCGACATTCCCTTTGAAAACCTGATTACTGCTGGGTATAAAGAAGCAGATGTCGATGGCAGTTGGACCCCGTTCAGACCGGTGGGATGCTCTGCGTGCAACAACGGATACAAGGGAAGGGTAGGCATCTACCAGGTGATGCCTATCAGTGAAGATATGCAACGGCTGATTTTGGCAGATGCCAGTGCTTTGGATATTGCCAAACTCTCTGAGCAAGAGGGCGTACGCAGCTTGCGTCAATCCGGTCTGAGTAAAGTCAGACTGGGCATTACCTCCCTGGAAGAAGTGCTGGCCTGCACCAACCAACAGTAAACCCAGATGATCTGCACACCAACTCTATCCACAACAAGCGACCCAATGCGGGGACAGCATGGCAACTAAAAAATCAGATATCAAAGACTTTGTCTTTGAATGGGAAGGCAAAGACCGCAACGGCAAAGTCGTGCGTGGTGAGCAACGCGCAGTGGGAGAGAACCAGGTTCAGGCTGCCTTGCGCAGGCAAGGTATTTTGGCCACCAAAATTAAAAAAAGGCGCATGCGCTCAGGTCAAAAGATCAAGCCAAAAGATATCGCCATATTTACCCGGCAATTGGCAACCATGATGAAGGCGGGCGTGCCGCTATTGCAATCCTTTGATATTGTGGGGCGCGGAAATGCGAACGCCAGCGTAACCAAACTGCTCAATGATATTCGACAAGATGTAGAAACTGGGACATCGTTGTCAGCGGGGTTTCGCAAGCATCCGATGTACTTTGACAACCTCTATTGCAACTTGGTGGAAGCGGGTGAGGCTGCCGGTATTTTGGAATCCTTGTTAGATCGGCTGGCGATTTATATGGAGAAAACTGAGGCCATTAAATCGAAGATTAAATCCGCACTGATGTACCCGGCCTCAGTATTGGTGGTGGCGTTTGTGGTGGTCGCGGTGATCATGCTTTTTGTGATCCCCGCTTTTAAACAGGTATTTAGCTCGTTTGGTGCTGACCTTCCAGCTCCAACCCTGCTCGTCATTGCTATGAGCGAGTTTTTCGTCAAGTGGTGGTGGCTGATTTTTGGCGGCATTGGCTTTGGTGGTTATTTTTTCATGCAATCTTGGAAGCGTAATGAAAAGATGCAGAAATTCATGGATCGCTTGCTACTCAAAGTGCCCATTTTTGGCACGCTGATTGAGAAGTCCTGCATTGCACGGTGGACGCGCACCCTAGCCACAATGTTTGCAGCGGGCGTGCCTTTGGTGGAAGCTCTAGATTCTGTAGGTGGCGCTTCTGGCAATTCCCTGTACGCTGATGCCACCACCAAAATTCAACAAGAAGTATCGACCGGTACTTCACTCACAGCAGCCATGACCAATGTCAATTTATTCCCTTCCATGGTCATACAAATGACGGCCATTGGTGAAGAATCTGGCTCGATAGACCATATGCTAGGCAAAGCCGCTGACTTTTATGAAGCCGAAGTTGATGACATGGTCGCCGGTTTGTCTAGTTTGATGGAGCCCATCATCATCGTGTTTTTGGGCACCATCATCGGCGGCATTGTGGTTGCCATGTACCTGCCCATCTTCAAACTCGGCCAGGTGGTTTAATGCTGGAGTCTATGTGGGCGGACGCTGCATTGGTCGGCATATTTGGTTTGCTCGTCGGTAGTTTTCTGAACGTCGTCATCCACCGCTTGCCCAAAATGCTGGAAGCACAATGGGCCGCAGAGTGCGCTGAACTCAGTGGGCAAGAGCCGCCTGAGCAAGCGAAGCTGAATCTGCTGGTTCCCAGATCGCGTTGCCCACAGTGTGGCCACGAGATTCGTTGGTACGAAAATATCCCCATTATCAGTTTCGCAGCGCTGCGTGGTAAATGTTCCTCTTGCGGTACCCGTATAGGATTTCGCTACCCTCTTGTGGAGCTGGTTACCGGCGCGCTGTTCTTTTTTTGCGCCACGCGCTGGGGTTCTAGCCCCACGACGGCTGCGTGGTGTATTTTTTGTGCAACGCTCGTGGCTTTGACTTGTATCGATTGGGATACCACGCTCTTACCTGACGATATGACGTTGCCTTTAGTGTGGTTAGGCTTGATTGCGGCCGCTTTGCGCTGGAATCCTTTGGTAATCAGCCTGTCAGATGCACTCTGGGGTGCCGTAGCAGGCTATTTGTCGCTCTGGCTGGTGTACTGGGCTTTTAAACTGGTCACGGGTGAGTCGTCTACGGATTACCATTTCTGGCAAACAGAATGGTGGATATATCGCGCTGATAGTGGCAAAGAAGGTATGGGCTACGGCGACTTTAAGTTGTTTGCGGCTTTGGGTGCCTGGTTTGGTTGGCAAGCTTTGGTGCCCATCATTTTGATGTCGTCCGTAATTGGCGCTGTCGTGGGTATCGCCATGAAATTTTCCACTGGCCTGCGTGAAGGTGGATACATTCCTTTTGGGCCATTTTTAGCGGGCGCAGGTTTGACGGCTTTGATCTTTGGCCCGCAAGCTATTTTGCGCGTCATAGGTTTGTAGCCCGCAGGGGGTTTTTGAGGTCTGGAAAAAACTCGAAACCGGCAAACTAAGCTATGCAGCTAAACCACACATGACACTCAAACTGGGTCTTACCGGTGGCATAGGCAGTGGCAAAAGCACTGTGGCAAGCATGTTGGGGCACTTGGGAGCAACCGTACTCGACGCTGACGCAATCTCACGCCAAACCAGCGCGGTGGGCGGGGCAGCTATCCCTGCCATTTCGCAGGTTTTCGGCGCGGACTTCATCGGCCTTGACGGTAGCCTCAACCGCGATGCGATGCGCAATTTGATTTTTACCGACCCTGGTGCCAAAACCCAACTTGAAGCCATCATTCATCCGCTGGTCGGCCTGGAAATGGGACGGCTTGAGCAACAGGCATTAGCCTCTGGCTGCCCCTTATTGGTATTGGATATCCCGCTATTGGTAGAGTCTTCACGCTGGCGGCCGCGCCTGGATTTGGTGCTGGTAGTCGACTGCGAAAGCGAGACGCAAATTCGACGTGTCATGCAGCGCAGCGCCTGGAGCCGCGCCCAAGTGCAGCAGGCGGTGTTGGCGCAGGCCAGTCGGCAGTTGCGCCTGAGCGCTGCAGATGTTGTGATTTGCAACGATGGTATCGATATTCCCGCACTAGAGTTGCAAGTTCAGCAATGGGCACGTCGCTTCGGGCTATGATGGTGCCTGAAGAAAGCACCTCACGTGATAGTTTACGAATACCCCTTTAACGAACGCGCACGCACCTACCTGCGCCTGGAGCACCTGTTTGAACGCCTGGGCATTTTGCTGGCGCGCGAATCCGCGCTGGATCACCATTTCGCCTTTGCCACGGTGTTTGAAATCATTGAGGTGGGCGCACGCTCTGACCTTAAATCAGAGATTCTCAAAGATCTGGAAAAGCACAAACAGCAGTTCAACGCCTACCGTGGCAATCCCGCCATTGCCGAGAGCGCCTTGGACGAGGTGGTAGGCCAAATAGAGCATGCCTTTTCAGCCCTGAACAACCAATCGGGCAAGGTCGGCAATGCCCTGAACGATAACGAATGGGTCGTCAGCGTGCGCAGCCGCATCGGCATTCCTGCGGGCACCTGTGAGTTCGATCTACCCGCTTACTTCCATTGGCAACACCACAGCGTAGAGCGACGCCGCGCAGATCTGAGCCGCTGGGCATCCAGCCTGTGGCCGCTCGCCCAGTGCATCAATTTGCTGCTAAAACTGCTGCGTGACTCCGGTTCGGCGCAAAAAGTCATGGCCACCAATGGACAGTTTCAGCAAACCCTGCCGCAAGGCCGCAGCTTCCAGTTGCTGCGCCTGCGCATTGACCCGGGTTTGGGATTTATCCCCGAAATCAGCGGTAACCGTTTAATGGTATCGGTGCGCCTGCTGCGAGAAATGGGGGAGGACAAGCTACCCACCGTCAGTGGCGAAGATGCCAGTTTTGAGTTGACTTTGTGCGCATAAAGAAAAAGTTGGTATGAGTGCACCCACGTCTGCCCCATCATCTGCCCCGATCGTCACTTGCCCAAGCTGCCAAGGCGATAGCGTCTTCGCACCCAGCAACAAATGGCGCCCGTTTTGCAGCGAGCGTTGCAAAGACCATGACCTGGGTGCCTGGGCCAGCGAATCGTTTCGCGTACCCAGCGCCGTGCCACCACCGGACGAAGTGTTTGGCGATGCCAAACACGAGAATTTGCATTGAGTGAGGCTTGGGAAATTTAAGGCATTGCGCTAGATGCTGCACTTTTCACAGCATTACACTGTGTGTGTTACCTTCCAGCCAGCCAAATTGTGCCACTCGCCTTCGTTTTTCACATCGCCGAGGCATAAAAAAAGCCGCTCCTTGGAGCGGCTTTTTTGGGTTGCAAGCCGAATTACTTCAACTTCACTTCCTTGTATTCCACATGCTTGCGAGCTTTGGGATCAAACTTGCTGATCAGCATTTTCTCGGGCATGGTTTTCTTGTTTTTTGTTGTGGTGTAGAAATGGCCGGTACCCGCAGTGGATTCCAGTTTGATTTTTTCACGTCCGCCTTTTGCCATGATTTTTTCTCCTAGGGATTAAGCTTGGCCGCGTGCGCGCATGTCTGCGAGCACGGAATCAATGCCGTTTTTGTCGATCAAACGCAAAGCTGCGCTGGAGATGCGCATACGCACCCAACGGTTTTCGCTTTCGACGAAAAAGCGGCGGTACTGCAGGTTGGGCATAAACCGGCGCTTGGTTTTGTTGTTGGCGTGGGACACATTGTTGCCCACCATGGGTTTCTTACCCGTTACTTCACAGACGCGTGCCATTCAGGAGCACTCCTCAAATCAAAATTAACAGCTTTCGCCGCACCTCGCACTGCCAAGTGTTGCGTGGCAACACCTGCAAGCGGTCTAGTCTTGCCCCCACATAAAGAGAGAAACAAGACGTTCCCATTTTCTGAGAAGCCTTCTATTATAGCCTGAAGTGCCTGGCCAGCCCACCGCAGGAACGCAGGTCTGCGATCGGAGGCGACAATGGTAGCTGCCAATAGCTTCAAAAGGCCTAACTAAACCGTGTTTTGCTCCAAAAAGCGTTGGGCATCCAAGGCGGCCATGCAGCCTGTCCCCGCGCTGGTAATGGCTTGCCGGTACACATGGTCTTGCACGTCGCCTGCAGCAAATACGCCGGGCACACTGGTCATGGTGGCCATGCCCTGGTTGCCCGATTTGGTGACTATGTAGCCGTCTTTCATCTCCAGTTTACCTTGGAAAATGTCGGTATTGGGCGAATGGCCAATGGCGATGAAACAGCCTTTGAGTGTGATGTCTTCTGTAACGCCGGTTTGCGTGCTTTTCAGGCGCACACCGGTCACGCCCGTAGCATCGCCCAGCACTTCTTCCAAGGTGTTGAACACCTTGAGCACAATCTTGCCTTCGGCCACTTTGGCCATCACTTTGTCCACCAAGATTGGCTCGGCTTTGAACTTGTCGCGCCGGTGCACCAGGTACACTTTGCTGGCAATGTTGGACAGATACAACGCCTCTTCAACCGCTGTATTACCGCCGCCCACTACGCAGCAAATCTCTCCCCGGTAGAAAAACCCGTCACAGGTAGCGCAGCCCGATACGCCTTTGCCCATAAAGGCTTCCTCCGATGGCAGTCCCAGGTATTTAGCCGACGCACCGGTCGCCAAAATGAGTGAGTCACAGGTGTATTGCGTGCTGTCCCCCGTCAAGGTAAACGGGCGCTTGGAAAAATCTACCGCGTTGATATGGTCAAAAATAATCTCGGTTTTAAAGCGCTCCGCATGCTCCAGGAACCGCTGCATCAGCTCAGGGCCCTGCACGCCTTGGGCATCGGCGGGCCAATTGTCTACGTCGGTGGTGGTCATCAATTGGCCACCCTGGGCCATGCCAGTGACCAGCACAGGGCTTAGGTTGGCGCGGGCTGCGTACACAGCGGCAGAATAACCAGCAGGGCCGGAGCCCAAGATAAGCACTTTGGCGTGTTTCATAGTAATGGGATTTTTTAAATAAAAATTGTTGGAATTTAACGACAACTGCGCTACAGTTGACGCTTACGATGGGATTATCAAGAACTTGTAACCACTACAGCCTAAATGAATGCGGTAAATTGGTTCCACTTGTAAATTCCGCGCTGGGCACCTGTGCTGGTTCAAATCATTAGAGGGTTAGACATGTCGATGTTATCGAATTTGGAGCTTATTCGCCGAGTCCCGTTATTTTCCATGCTCACACCCAGCCAAGCGGAGTCTGTAGCCGATGCCGTGATCAAGCGGCGCTTCAAGCGCGGCGAGCTGGTGGTAGAGCAGGGCAAAAAGTCCAACGCACTATTCATTATCTTGACTGGCCGCGCCCGCGTGCTGACCACCGACTCCCGTGGTCGTGAAGTAATTTTGGCCAACCTGTCCCCGGGCGATTACATCGGTGAGATGAGCCTGATCGACAACGAGCCACACTCCGCCAGCGTGCGCGCCGAGGTGCAAACCGATGTGCTGATGCTGGGCCGGGTAGAGTTTGCCCGCTGCCTGCCAGAGAACACCTCCATGGCCTACGCCGTGATGAAAGGCTTGGTGCAGCGCCTGCGCTATGCTGACCGCAAGATCGAATCCTTGGCACTGATGGACGTGTATGGCCGCGTCGCCCGCGCGTTGATTGAAGCTTCTGAGCCAGATGCCGACGGGCAAGCCGTGATCCGCGACAAGGTATCGCGCCAAGACTTGGCCAAAATGGTGGGTGCCTCGCGCGAGATGGTCAGCCGGGTGATGAAAGACCTGGAAGAGCGTGGCTACATTGAGACACTGGAAAACAACTCGGTGCTGATCAAAGAGCGTTTGAACGCTTTGGGCTAAAACCTTAGACCACTGCCCGCTGGTAACGGTCAGCCAGGGCTGGCCGTAGAGGGTACGAGATAAGGTAAGCTCGCGCATAGCGATGACTTATTCTCTTGACACCCTCAAATCCGGTTCTGCCCAGCAGCAGGGCGTGCCCATCGGGCGTAAATTTGCCCACGAAATTGGCTTGATCATTGGCGCGCTAGCGCTGGTGTTTTGGCTGGTGGCGTTACTTGCCCACTCTGCAGCCGATGCGGCTTGGTCTACCTCCGGCTCTGGCGCGTCCGGCGCGGTGCGCAACTGGGGCGGCAAGCTTGGAGCCTGGCTGGCCGACAGCAGTTTTTATATTTTGGGCTACTCGGTGTGGTGGTGCGTACTGGCCGCTAGCCTGGCATGGCTCTCCTCCTTAAGCGTTTGGCTGCGCAGCAACACGCCCGGCGGCAGCGCCCTCAAAGCCAGTGCCGTGGAAGATAAGCACCCGCATGCCGTGCTCGGCCTGCCACCGCGCGCCATTTTTTGGTTCGGCTTGGTGCTGCTCCTGGTGGCCAGTTGCTTGCTGGAATGGTCGCGCCTGTACCGTTTTGAGCCACGCCTTCCCGGGCATTCTGGTGGCGTGCTGGGCTATTTGGTGGGCAGCTTTGCCGTCAAATGGTTCGGCTTTACCGGCTCGGGTTTGGTGGGAATTGCAGTTACCGTAGTGGGCGCGGCCTGGGCCTTTGGTTTCTCTTGGGCGCGCTGGGCCGACGGCTTGGGTGCTTGGCTCTACCACCTGTGGGAGCAACGGCGCGAGAAGCGCGAAGTGGCGCAAGACATTGCCATGGGCACACAGGCCGCGCGTGAGCGCGAAGAGGTGGTCAACGTGGAGCGCGCCGAGAGCGAAGAACTCCACCCCGCCCCCATCGCCATGCCGGTGGCTCAGCGCCCCATGCTGGAGCCTACCTTCGTTGACGTGCTGGTTGATGTACCGCTAAGTACCCGCGTGGCCAAAGAGCGCCAAAAACCGCTATTCAGTGAAATGCCCGACAGCAAACTGCCCCAGGTCGATTTGCTCGACAGCGCCCAGTTGCGCCAGGAAACCGTCGCCCCCGAAACGCTGGAGATGACCAGCCGGATGATTGAGAAAAAGCTCAAAGACTTCGGCGTGGAGGTAAAGGTCGTCGCTGCCCTGCCCGGCCCGGTGATCACCCGCTACGAGATTGAGCCTGCCACCGGCGTCAAAGGCTCGCAAGTGGTGGGCTTGGCGCGTGACTTGGCACGCTCTCTGTCCTTGGTGTCCATCCGCGTGGTGGAGACCATTCCCGGCAAAAACTACATGGCGTTGGAGCTGCCCAACGCCAAACGCCAAAGCATCAAACTGAGCGAGATTTTAGGCTCCCAGGTCTACAACGAAGGCAAGTCCCTGCTCACCATGGGCCTGGGCAAAGACATCATGGGCGCGCCCATCGTGGCTGACCTGGCCAAGATGCCGCATGTGCTGGTGGCGGGTACCACCGGCTCGGGTAAATCGGTGGGTATTAACGCCATGATTTTGAGCCTGCTGTACAAGGCCGAAGCCCGCGATGTGCGCATGCTGATGATCGACCCCAAGATGCTGGAGATGAGCGTCTATGAGGGCATACCGCACCTGCTGTGCCCCGTGGTGACCGACATGCGCCAGGCCGCGCACGGCCTGAACTGGTGCGTGATGGAGATGGAGCGGCGCTACAAGCTGATGAGCAAGATGGGCGTGCGCAACCTGGCCGGTTACAACGTGAAGATGGACGATGCCAAAGCGCGTGGCGAGTTCATCTACAACCCTTTCTCACTCACCCCTGATTCACCCGAGCCGCTGGAGCGCCTGCCCCACATCGTGGTGGTCATCGACGAGCTGGCCGACCTGATGATGGTGGTGGGCAAAAAAATCGAAGAGTTGATCGCCCGCCTGGCGCAAAAAGCCCGCGCCGCAGGCATTCACCTGATTTTGGCCACCCAGCGCCCCAGTGTGGACGTGATCACTGGCCTGATCAAGGCCAACATCCCTACCCGCATCGCCTTCCAGGTGTCAAGCAAGATCGACAGCCGCACCATCCTCGACCAAATGGGTGCCGAGGCCCTGCTGGGCATGGGCGACATGCTCTACATGCCCAGCGGCACCGGCCTGCCCATCCGTGTGCACGGGGCCTTTGTCAGCGACGAAGAGGTTCACCGCGTTGTAGCGTATCTGAAGGAGCAAGGCGAGCCCAATTACATCGAGGGCGTGCTGGAAGGTGGAACTGTGGACGGGGAGGATGGTCTGAGCTTAGACGGTGAAAGCGGCGGCGGCGAAAAAGACCCGATGTACGACAAAGCCGTCGACATTGTGCTGAAGAACCAAAAGGCCAGTATCTCCCTGGTGCAGCGGCATTTAAGCATCGGCTACAACAAAGCCGCCAACTTGCTGGAGGCGATGGAGAAAGCCGGTTTGGTTACCGCCATGAACGGGCGTGGGCAGCGCGAGATTTTGGTCCCCGGCAGGAATGAGTAAACGGGTACGGGTAAGTGTGCAAAGGTAAGTGTGCAGAGGTAAGTGGCCGCTACTAAGCGGACACGATGGAACGTAAAGGATGCAGGTATGAGAAATTTAATAGCTACTTTTTTAATAGCTTCTCCCGCAACATTCTGCTGGGCTGGTGGCCTGGACAGCTTGGAAAGCTTTCTCAAATCCACGCAATCGGGCCGCGCCGAGTTCATCCAAACCGTCACCTCCCCGGCCCGCGATGGCCAAGCCCCCAAGGTCAAAACCAGCACTGGCAACTTCGAGTTCGCCCGCCCCAACCGCTTCAAGTTCGTCTACAAAAAGCCCTTTGAGCAAACCCTGGTAGCCGACGGCCAGACCCTGTGGATGTACGACGTAGACCTGAACCAGGTGACCAGCAGCAGGCAAGCCAATGTGCTGGCCAACACACCCGCAGCCATCATCGCCTCGTCGCCGGACCTCAAGTCGCTGGAGCAAAACTTCAGCCTCAAATCCGCCCCCGACCAAGACGGCCTGAGCTGGGTGCTGGCCACGCCCAAAGCCAAAGAAGGCAGCCTGCAAAGCATCCGCGTCGGCTTCAAAACCGCGGGTGGCGAGCTGGCAGCACTAGATATTTTGGACAGCTTTGGCCAGCGCTCGGTGCTGAGGTTTCAAAAAGTAGAGGGCAATATTGCTTTGGCGCAGGATGCCTTCAACTTTAAACCGCCAGTTGGGGCAGACGTGATCAAGCAATGATTTTCAGCACTGTTTCGCTGCTGATTCCATAGCATCTTCCGTATTGCCTCATTGGGCGACAACCTGGTTTTCAGACGGCTTACTCTGCCTTGGTCTCTTTGCGGCGATGGAGGAATTTGCTTGCGCTTGATCACCGCTTGCTGGCTTGGTCGCATTTGTCCCGCACCAGCCTGTGACTGGGGCTGAACTTGCTTGTGCATTGGAGTCTGTGGACGCGCTGTCAAGGTCGCGGGCTCTGTCTTGGCGGGTCATCTGGCTCCACGCCATACGCCGGCTTGGCGAGGCGCTTGGAAACCTGGCTACTCACTAAAGCGTAGCACTCCGTCTAAGCAGATCAGTGGGGTACACCCGATATGACCAACAATTGATCGGTTTACAGTTTCTATGGCGCTGAGCGGCGCTTTAGCCGCCAGAGCCGCGACAATCCGCTCCCAGCGAGAAGCTGACTGCTATGTATTGCGTAGCGTCCAAGGCATATTTCTTCTTGGCTAAAAGCTGATAGATACTAAAAACAGTTCAAAATCACCGTTTTGGAGCGGTCGGCAGGTCCTGGGAGCCTGCACATCGACCAGACACTGCAAATTTACCTGTTTGAGCGCTGTTTTCAAGTCTTATCGCCCATTAGCTAGCAAGAAATATACCGAAGCCGCTATGGAATCAGGAGTTCCTGTGTTTCCGAAAGTGGTCGGTGAATGGTCTGCGGGGCAGATTTTCGGTACCCAGCGGATTGGCTCGGTAAAAAAAAATATCACTACAAATCACATAGGCCCTTAAACCTTAGCGCAAGCCGTTGGCACGCCTGAAGAATTTGCCACCAGAGCGCGCACCGCGTGCGCCACCCAATCCTTGACCCCAAGCGCCCCACCAGGGCCATGGTTTTGACCCGCCCGCCGCCTAAAATGCTCTGCATGACCCCAACCCCGTCTACCCACACCCCGCTGGCTGAGCAGCTACGCCCCAAAACCTTGGGCGAGGTGATTGGCCAGCAGCACCTGCTGGGCGAGGGCATGTCGCTGCGGGTGGCGTTTGAAAGCGGGGTGCCGCACAGCTGCATTCTGTGGGGGCCGCCGGGGGTGGGCAAGACGACGATTGCGCGGCTGATGGCCAGTGCATTTGATGCGCACTTTATTACCATCAGCGCCACGCTGGGCGGGGTGAAAGACATTCGCGAAGCGGTGGAGCAGGCGACTATCTGGCGTGACCAAGGGCGGCGCACCATCATGTTTGTGGACGAGGTACACCGCTTTAACAAAAGCCAGCAGGATGCGTTTTTGCCGCATGTGGAAAGCGGGCTGTTTACCTTTATTGGCGCTACTACCGAGAACCCGAGCTTTGAGGTGAACTCGGCTCTGCTGTCGCGCGCAGCGGTATATGTGCTGCAACCCTTAAAAGACGAAGACTTAGAACAAATAGTGGCACGAGCCCAACAGAATATTGCGGGAGCAGCTATAGAAGATGTAGCAGTTAAAAAACTTGTCGCCTACGCTGACGGCGATGCCCGGCGCTTGCTGAACACTTTGGAGACCCTATTTGTCGCGGCTGACAAAGAGAAAGTGACCACCATTACCGATACCTGGCTGACCAAGGTGCTGGGCCAGCAGATGCGCCGCTACGACAAGGGCGGCGAGCAGTTTTACGACACCATCAGCGCGCTGCACAAAAGCGTGCGCGGCTCGGACCCTGATGCTGCGCTGTACTGGCTGGTACGCATGCTGGACGGCGGGGCTGAGCCCAAATACATGGCGCGGCGCTTGATCCGCATGGCAGCAGAAGACATCGGCTTGGCTGACCCCCGCGCACTGCAAATTGCCCTCAATGCCGCCGAAACCTACGACCGCTTGGGATCACCCGAGGGCGAGCTGGCCCTGGCCGAATGCGCTATTTACCTGGCCATTGCGCCCAAAAGCAACGCTGTGTACACCGCCTACAACGAGGCGAAGGCCTGGATTAAAAAAGACGGCACCCGCCCCGTGCCGATGCACCTGCGCAATGCGCCTACCAAGCTGATGAAAGAGCTGGACTATGGCAAAGGCTACCGCTACGCGCACAATGAAGAAGGCGGCTTTGCAGCGGGCGAGACCTATTTGCCCGACGGCATGCACAACGAGTTTTACCGCCCGGTAGAGCGCGGCCTGGAAATTAAAATCGCTGATAAGTTGCGCGAACTGAAAAAACTCAACAAGAAGATGAGCTGATACCCATGCTATGCAGGTAACTTTGTTCATCCTGAGCTTGTCGATGGGTTGGCGAAGGCTTTGACAAGCTCAGCCCGAGCGCAATTGGTCTAAACGAACAGCATGGGAACGAATACTGAAAGAATGCCGCTGATACGACTATGGCGTCGAGGGTAAACCCCACGCACAGAGGGCAAAACCTCGCAAAGGCGTAGCCCTTGGCTACAATCCCCCCACCAACCCGCCTATCGAGACCACAAGTCAAAATCTGGCGGGTTTTTTGCTAGCCAGAATGAGCATCACAGGTGCATACTGGCTTTACATACTGGAGAACAATATATGGAAATTTTGCTGCAGCAGATCATCAACGGTCTGGTTCTTGGCAGTATGTACGCCCTTGTAGCGCTTGGCTACACCATGGTGTACGGCATTATCAACCTGATTAATTTTGCCCACGGCGAGGTGCTCATGGTGGGCGCGCTCACCAGTTGGAGCGTGATTGGCATGATGAAAGAATCCATGCCCGGCACGCCCGGTTGGCTGATTTTGCTGCTGGCCCTGATCATTGCCTGCGTAGTCTGCGCGGCACTGAACTTTACGATTGAGAAGGTGGCCTACCGCAGCTTGCGCAACAGCCCTCGCCTGGCCCCTTTGATCAGCGCCATTGGCATGAGCATTTTGCTGCAAACCCTGGCCATGATCATCTGGAAGCCCAACTACAAACCCTACCCGAACCTACTGGCTCCTACGCCCTACGATATTGGCGGCGCGGTGATCACGCAGACGCAAATCATCATCCTGGCTACCACGGTGATCTCCCTGTCGATCTTGATGTACGTGGTGAACCGCACCAGCCTGGGGCGCGCCATGCGCGCCACCGCAGAGAACCCGCGCGTCGCTGCCCTGATGGGTGTCAAACCCGACGTGGTGATCTCGGCCACCTTCGTCATCGGTGCCATTCTGGCCGCCATTGCCGGGGTGATGTGGGCCGCCAACTACGGTACCGTCAACCACACCATGGGCTTTTTACCTGGCCTCAAGGCGTTTACGGCTGCCGTGTTTGGCGGCATTGGTAACCTGGCAGGTGCCGTGGTAGGCGGTGTGCTGCTCGGCCTGATCGAATCTCTGGGCGCAGGCTATCTGGGTGCCCTCACAGGCGGCGTGTTGGGCAGCCATTACGTCGATATTTTGGCCTTTGTGGTGCTGATTTTCATGTTGACCTTGCGCCCCTCGGGCCTGCTGGGTGAACGGGTGGCAGACCGCGCTTAACCCCCAGGAGATACAAAAAATGACTAAATGGTTTGACTCCCTCAAAGGCCCTCAGCTCAAAGCTTTCTACGTTATCTGCGCCATCGCCGCACTGGTGCTGCCCCTGATCGTGCAGCAAGCAGGCAGCGGCTGGGTGCGTATTTTGGACGTGGCCTTGCTCTACATCCTGCTGTCGCTCGGCCTGAACATCGTGGTGGGCAACGCCGGCCTGCTGGACTTGGGTTTTGTGGCGTTTTACGCGCTGGGGGCCTACATCTACGCCCTGCTTGCCTCGCCGCACCTTACCGACACCTTCCCCGCCATTGCCGCCATGTTTCCCGGTGGTTTGCATTTACCAATATGGGCGGTGATTCCGCTGGCCGCCCTGCTGGCGGGCATGCTGGGCGTGCTGCTGGGCGCGCCCACGCTCAAGCTGCGGGGTGACTATTTGGCCATCGTCACCTTGGGTTTTGGTGAGATTATTCGGGTGTTCCTGAACAACCTGGACCACCCCGTCAACATCACCAATGGGCCCAAAGGTATCAACCAAATTGATTCAGTCAAGTTTTTTGGCCTGGATCTAGGCAAACGGCTCGAAGTATTTGGCTTCACCATTGCCAACGTGTCGCTCTACTACTACTTGTTTTTGGCATTGGTCATTGTGGCAATTTTTCTGTGCTACCGCCTGGAAAAATCCCGCATCGGCCGTGCCTGGATGGCGATTCGGGAAGACGAAATTGCCGCCAAGGCCATGGGCATCAATACCCGCAACATGAAGCTGTTGGCCTTTGGCATGGGCGCTACATTTGGCGGCGTATCAGGGGCGATGTTTGCCCCGTTCCAGGGCTTTGTGTCGCCCGAGTCGTTCTCGCTGATGGAGTCGGTGATGATTGTGGCCATGATCGTGCTGGGGGGCCTGGGCCATATACCGGGTGTGATTTTGGGCGCGCTGCTGCTGTCGTCCCTGCCCGAGGTGTTGCGCTATGTGGCAGGGCCCTTGCAGGCCATGACAGATGGCCGTTTGGACGCCTCGATCCTGCGCCAGTTGCTGATCGCCTTGGCCATGATCACCGTGGTGCTGCTCAAACCTAAGGGTCTGTGGCCCTCGCCAGAGCACGGCAAGTCTTTGCAAAACGCACCGAAATAAGGAGAACGCAATGAACACCGCAGAACCGCTTCAAGGTGCGAGGACCCCCATGGGGGGCAGCGCCGACCATGCAATGACCAGCGTGGGGGCACCATGACTTCAGACACAGTTCTCAAAGTCGGTGGCGTCTCCAAACGCTTTGGCGGCCTGCAAGCGCTCAGCGATGTAGGCATCACCATCCAGCGCGGCCAGGTCTATGGCCTGATTGGCCCCAACGGCGCAGGCAAAACCACCTTCTTTAACGTACTCACCGGCCTGTACACGCCCGACAGCGGCAGCTTTGAGCTGGCAGGCAAGCCCTACACACCCAGCGCGGTGCACGAGGTGGCCAAGGCGGGCATTGCCCGCACCTTTCAAAACATCCGCTTGTTCAACGAAATGACGGCGCTGGAAAACGTGATGGTGGGCCGCCATGTGCGCACCCATGCCGGTATTTTTGGCGCCATCTTCCGCACCGGTGCGGCCAAAACAGAAGAAGCCGCGATTGCCAAACGCGCCCAAGAGCTGCTGGACTACGTGGGCATCGGCAAGTTTGCCGACTACAAAGCCCGCACCCTGAGCTACGGCGACCAGCGCCGTCTGGAGATTGCCCGCGCTTTGGCCACCGACCCGCAACTGATTGCGCTGGACGAGCCCGCTGCGGGCATGAACGCCACCGAGAAGGTACTGCTGCGCGAGCTGATCGACCAGATCCGCAAAGACAACCGCACCATCTTGCTCATCGAGCACGACGTGAAGCTGGTGATGGGCCTGTGCGACCGCGTGACGGTGCTGGACTATGGCAAACAGATCGCCGAGGGCACCCCTGCCGAAGTGCAAAAGAATGAAAAAGTGATTGAAGCCTACTTAGGCGCAGGCCACGCCTAAAGAGGAACTGACAACATGACTGAACCAAGCAATAAAGTCCTCCTCAAAGTAACGGGCCTCAAAGTGTCCTACGGCGGCATTCAGGCCGTCAAAGGCGCAGACTTTGAAGTGCACGAAGGCGAACTGGTCACGCTGATTGGCTCTAACGGCGCAGGCAAAACCACCACCATGAAGGCCATCACCGGCTCGCTGGCTGCAGCTGGGGGCACGATTGAATACTTGGGCCAGAACATCGCTGGCAAAGGCTCGTGGGACTTGGTCAAACAAGGCCTGGCCATGGTGCCCGAAGGGCGCGGCGTGTTCGCCCGCATGACGATCACCGAGAACTTGCAAATGGGTGCCTACATTCGCACTGACAAGGCAGAGATAGCCAACGACATCGACAAAGTGTTTGGCATTTTCCCGCGCCTCAAAGAGCGCAAAGACCAGCTGGCTGGCACCATGAGCGGCGGCGAGCAGCAAATGCTGGCCATGGGCCGCGCGCTGATGAGCCGCCCCAAGGTGCTGCTGCTGGACGAGCCCTCCATGGGCCTGTCGCCCATCATGGTGGACAAGATTTTTGAAGTGGTGCGCGATGTGTACGCCCAAGGCGTGACGGTGCTGCTGGTAGAGCAAAACGCCAGCCGCGCCCTGGGCATAGCCAATCGGGGCTACGTGATGGAGTCGGGCCTGATCACCATGAGTGGCGAGGCCAAGCAACTGCTAAGCGACCCCAAGGTGCGGGCGGCGTATTTGGGTGAGTAAGCTACAGGGCAGTCCAGGGCGTAGTCCAGGGCGTGTGGGTGCGTCAAAATGCACACATTGGTGGAGCCCGTATTGATCTTGCCAAGGCAACGTGATTTATCGCACGGCAGGGTAAAAATAGTCGTAACAAGCGCTCAATTTACTACTAAAGTCCTTCATTGCCATGCAATGCGGCATTCAGCGCGCGGTATGTAGACTTAAAAAATTGAACTTTGTGTTGAGACATTTTCTTCTTTGCTGTTGCTTATTATTCGCGGGCTTGTGCGCGCCGCAATGGGCTGCGGCCCAAGAACTGGGCAAACTGTTTGACGACAGCACCACACTCAAGCTGGCGGCACCCTTGCAATGGCAAGCCGTGCCCAAAGCCGCCGTACTTAACCCCGACGAATTCACTGATCCCGCCCGCGCCAAGGGCTTTGTGGACTTGCCTCCCGGCGCCGTGCTGCCCGCAGCGTCCGACCGCGATGTGTGGCTGCGCTTTGCACTGCCCACTACGGCGATTGCCCAAACCTGGTACCTGCGCATACCGCGCATGCAGATCGAACAAGCAACCCTGTATTTTCAAGACGAGCAAAAGCGCTGGATGACGCTGGCGGCTGGCGAGAACATCGCCGTCAGCCGCTGGCCGGTTCCTACCCGCCTGCCCAGCTTTGAGCTGTCCACCCGCACAGACCACCCGCAAACCTACTATCTCAAGCTGGAACACCGCACGCCGATTACAGAGCGCCCCGAGTTGGTCACGCCCAGCGAATACATCAACATGGCCTCCTTGGTGGGCGGCCTTGTGGGCTTGATGCTGGGCTTGTTTGGGCTGTTAAGTATTTTGGGCCTGATCTCCATGCGGGTGAACCGCAACGTGCATTTTGCATGGTTTGCCTTGCTGGTGTTCTCGCTGATGCTGACGCAACTGGTGTTGATTGGCTTTGCCGGCCTGCGCTTATGGCCCCACAGCGTCTACCTCAACAAAGTCATGGGGGTGTTAGCACCTTTGTGGAGTTTGGCGGCTTGCACCTGGTTTGTCATTCAAGTCAGCTACGCCAAAGACATATTTGCCCGCATCTACAAGGTATCACTGGGTTTGATAGCGCTCTTGTTGCTAAGCTCGCTGGTATTTGCCATCATGCAAAACAACATGCCGCGCGCCAGCCTCACCGCTCTGGCCGCAGTAGCCATGCTGTGGAACCTGGGCGCATTGGTATGGATGGCGTGGCGCTCGCAGCCCTGGCTGTGGTTTATGGTGGGGGGCTTTGCGCCGCTCACGCTGTCGATGCTGGCACGCTTGTCCTATAACTTTGGCTGGATTGCACACGTCGAGATTGCACAGCTTGTCAGCGTCATTACCGGGTGCCTGGGCATGATGGTGGTGTATGCGGGCTTGATCGTGCGCAGCAAGGAGAGCTCGGCGGCGCTGGAGCGCGAGGCGGCCCTCACGCATACCGACATGTCCACCGGGCTGACTTCGGCCAACCTGCTGATGACGCGCTTGCCCATGGTGCTGGCGCGCAGTGCCCGCTTTGAGGAGCCATGCGGTGTCATCATGCTGCGTTGGCTGGACTACGCCAAACACGTCGATTCCATGTCCTCTGCACAGCGCGGTGCCGTGATGTCGCACTTGGGTGCACGGCTGCGCCGCTTGGCCCGCAACATCGATACCGTAGGGCGCCTGGATGACGACCATTTTGTCTATCTCGTGGAGTCACCGGTATCGCGCGAGATGCTCACGGCGCTGAGCACCAAAATTATCGCCACTTGCCTGCGCCCGGCCCACCCGCTCAAAGACGGTGGGGTGTACAACGTGCATGTGGCCATTTGGGCACCTAGCGACAAAAGCATCTCCTCAGTCGAGGTGATCGAGTCGCTGCGCAGTCGGCTCAACCAAATGGGCCATGGCACACCGCGCAAAATGCAGTTTGTAGATTCGCCACTGAGCTCTCGCCCCGCAGACTCGCAAATCAACCTCGATCCTGCCCAGCGCGGCATTGACATAGTGGCAAAAATCAATGCCATTGAGGCCAATCCGATAGAGCCCACCTTGGCACCTGTACAACTGACGGGATTGATCACCCGCCCCAAATCGCTGGGCTAAACCTGCTTGGCCGGTGGCCTCAGTCCACTTTTGCGCCGCTGGTTTTGACGGGCTTTTCGTACTTGGCCAGCTCGCGCAGCATCATGGCCCCAAACTGCGCGCCGCTGCTGGCCACGGGCTCGGCCATCAGGCTGGCAAAGCGGGTTTTGGTGGCCTCCTGGCCCAGCGCCTCCACAAACGCCTTATTGTATTTTTCTACCAGCTCGGGCGGTGTGCCTTTGGGTGCCACCAAACCCCACCAGGTGTCTACCTCAAAGCCTTTGAGGGTGTCGCCCACCGTGGGTACCTCGGGCAGTGCCGTTGATCGGTTTAAGCTGGTCACTGCCAGCGCTTTGAGCTTGCCGGAGCGGATATTGGGCGCAGCGGTAGCCAGATTGTCAAAGTTAAAGTCCACCTGGCCCGACAGCAGGGCCAGCTGCGCCGGGTTGCCACCGTTGTAGGGGATGTGCACGGCAAACACGCCCGCTTGGGCCTTGAACATCTCGCCCGCCAAATGGCCGCCGCTGCCGTTGCCGCCACTGCCGTAGTTCAGCCTGCCGGGATTCTGCTTGGCGTAGCGCACCAGGTCAGCCAGGGAGTTGATGTTCAAGCGCGTGGCCGTATCGTAGTTCATCACCAACACATTGGGCACCCGCACCATTTGCGTGATGGGTGCAAAGTCGGTCGCCGCGTTGTAGGGCATCTTGCTGTACAGCCACGGGTTGATGGCGTGGGTAGCCAGCGCGGCGATGCCGATGGTCAGGCCGTCCGGCGCGGCCTTGGCCACCGCATCAGCCCCAATGTTGCCGCCTGCGCCTGGCTTGTTGTCGATGATCACCGGGCCCAGGCTATCTTTCACCCGCTCAGCCAACACGCGGGCCGTCACATCTATCGGGCCTCCGGCTGCGTAGGGTACTACCAAGCGGATTGGCTTTTGTTGTGCCAAACTGCCTGTAGCCCCCAAAAATATTGCGGAAAAAGCTATAGTTTTTAGAGCAAGTCGACGCGCTGAAAATGGAGTGTGCATGCTAAGCCCTGGGGACGTACTGGTGAGGATGAAGGTGCAAACTAGGCTTTGGCCTTGTCGGCTTCGGTAGTGAACGAGTCTGCAAAAAACTCCTCTTCAGGCAAACCGCATTTTCCAATGTAATCAGCCTTGGCCGAGTCCACCACAATCGGCGCGCCACAGGCATACACCTGGTGGCCGCTCAGGTCGGGGTGGTCTTGCATCACGGCTTGGTGCACAAAGCCCGTGCGGCCTGTCCAAGCGTCTTCAGCGGTGGCGTTGGAGATGACGGGGATGTACGTCAGGTTGGGCATCTCGGCCACTTTGGCCATCACCCAGTCGTGCAGGTACAGGTCCTCGGGGCGGCGGCCACCCCAGTACAGCACGGCGGGGCGCTTGATATTTTTAAACTGCATATGCTCGATCAAAGCCTTGATCGGCGCAAAGCCGGTGCCGGATGCCAATAGCACCATCGGCTTGTCGGAGTCGCGCAAATAGAAGCTGCCAAACGGGCCTTCAATGCGCAAGACTTCTTTTTCTTTCATCGCACTGAACACATGGTCAGTGAACTTGCCACCGGGCATGTGGCGGATATGCAGCTCAATGGTGGGCGAGCCCGCCACCAGGGTGTGTGGTGCGTTGGCCATGCTGTAGCTGCGCCGTGCACCGTCGCGCAGCAAAAACTCTACGTACTGACCGGCGTGGAACTGCATCACGTCGTTGGCGGGCAGTTGCAGCTTGAGCAGTATCACGTCATGCGATTTTTTCTCTAACAGGGTGACGCGGGACGGCATCTTTTTGATCGGCATGGCGCCAGCTTCCGTCACCTGGCGGCTCTCCAGCACCACGTCGCTGTGCGGCACACCGCAGCAGGTGAGTACATAGCCATTGGCTTCTTCCTCGGCACTGAGCGCCTTGCTCTGGTGCGGGCCGTGCACCACCGTGCCTTCGAGTTTTTTGCACTTGCAAGAGCCGCAGGCCCCGTCTTTGCAGCCATAGGGCATGCCCACGCCTTGGGCAATGCCAGCGGCCAAAATGGCTTGGTCTGGCTGGACGGTAAAGCTGCGGCCACTGGGCTGCACGGTAACGGTAAACGACATAAAGGGTTCCTGGAACTTGCCCTGCGCTGGGTACGGCGGCGCAGGTCTTGGTATGCTTGGAGGCTCATTCCACAGGCTGTCCCCGCAGTTTTTTGCCTAACCCCCTATTTTGCCTTCAAACCAATCCCCTTTAGGCGCACGGCCTCGCCGCTTTCGCCGAGCCCGTATTTTGATCGTCGGCTGCGGCGACGTGGGCCTGCGCGTGGCGCGGGATTTGAACAGCTCCCCCACGGGCTCCTTGAGCCCACGCGCCAAGGTGATGGCGCTCACTTCTTCGCCCAGCCGGGTGGCTGAGCTACGCGCCTGGGGCATCACCCCTCTCATCGGCAATTTAGACGACCCCGCCACGCTGGCGCGTCTCTCGGGCATCGCCACCCGCGTGGTGCACATGGCCCCACCGCCCAGCGAGGGCCTGGCGGCGCGCGTTGAGGGGCAAAGCGCCCACTGGTGGCGCGACCCACGCACCCAGCACCTCCTGCAAGCCCTGCGCCAACGCACGGCCCCGCTGTGCATCGTCTATGGCTCCACCAGCGGCGTGTATGGCAACTGCGGCGGCGCGTGGGTAAGCGAAGCGCGCCCCGTGCAGCCCCACACCCCGCGCGCCCAGCGCCGCGTGGACGCCGAGCGCCTGCTGCGCCACTACGGCCGCGCCAGTGGTGTGCGCGCCAGCATCTTGCGCATCCCCGGCATCTACGCCCCAGACCGCGAGGGCGGCACCCCGCGCCCGCGCCTGCTCAAAGGCACGCCCGTGCTGCGCGCTGAAGACGACGTGTACACCAACCACATCCACGCCGACGACCTGGCCCGCGCAGCAATAGCCGCCTTGTGGCGCGGCAAGCCGCAGCGCATCTACAACGTCAGCGACCACAGCCAGCTGAAGATGGGCGACTATTTCGACCAAGCCGCCGACCTCTACGGCCTGCCGCGCCCCCCGCGCGTGGCACGCGGCGCGGCGCATGACCAGTTGCCGCTGATGCTGCTGTCCTTCATGAGCGAGTCCCGCAGGCTGGTGAACACGCGGATGTTGCAGGAGCTGCGTATTCAGCTGCGCTACCCGACTACGCTGGATGGTTTAAGCTAAATGGGGCTGGAGCCCTCTGAAATATTGCGGGCACAGCTTTGATTCTTGTAGCGTTTTGTATGACTTGGAGATGTCTGCCCTACCTTGATCACTTTGCGGCGACGGAGGAATTTGCGCTGCAAAAATCTTGCGAAAACACGCGACTGGCTCAGTGGTCATCTTGAGGTGGTCGCCGCGCCTTTCTCCAGATTTTTCATCGCAAACACACTCCATCACCGCTTGCTGGCTGGTGTACTTTTTGTCTCGCGCAGAGGTGGTGTGCGGTAGGTAGGTTGTGGCGCGCTGGGGTGGTTTACGTGCAGCGGTCGCGCGTTTTCTGCGAATGTAGTCACTACCAAAAAAGCAACTGCTCCCGCCATTGGAGATAGCCAACGGGAACGCAAATGGGGTCAGATCAAAATTCAGGAAGATCCTCTGCCCGGAGCGCGCAACGCTCAAACGAAATTTTGCTCTGACCCCTTTTGCGCAGTCTGCGGCGCGCAAGACCCTCCTCCGCTGCCCGAGCGTCACCCGCACAGACCTCGCAGCGCCCGCCAGCAAGTGGGCTACCTGGAAATGCACGCACTCATTAAATGGTAGCGCTCCGTCTAAGCAGACCAATGGGGTACACAGGGAAACGCCCATATTTTGTCGCACGGCACGGTGTGGAGCGCGTCCATGCCTCTGGTGGTTCGAGCGCCTGTCAAAATCCGTGAATTTGCTGCGTGGATCGCCACGGATTGAGAGGACTATCTGCCTGTAGCCCTCTAGAATAAAGCGGCAGAAGCTATGAAAAAAGTAGTGCACATCGAACCGGAAAGGCGCTGCAGGCAAACCCTCATGGCAGGTTTTCAGCAAAAATGCGGCTACCAAACCTACAGGGCAGCTATTTTTGTAACTACTCAGGTCACCCGGCAAAGCAAGGCTGAATAGTCTGACGCTGAAAGACGCTGACCAGGCAGGCATGCAGATTGGCCTTTTGCT
>JAYVGI010000138.1:0-10521 GCA_043772355.1 Polaromonas sp. | reverse complement strand
AGTCCGGGCAAAGGCAACTCCAGCTTCTCACGCTCGCCCAGGTACACCTGCGCTAGCGACGTGCACAGTTTTTGCACGCACACCATCACTGGCGTAGCGCCTGCCTCGGTTTGCATGTCGTCGTACAGTGTGCGCACCAGTGCGCGCTTGGTCTGGGGGCTGACTTCTTTTTCGCCATTGCGGTGCAGTTGCCATACCTTCAGGTCAATCATTGGCCGAAACGGCTCCATCAGGTCGTCAACCAGGCGCATGGCATTGCTGTCGTTGCTATGGTGCAGACCAATGCTGGGGTGCAGGCCTGCGGCTATCACGGCGCGCGCCGTGGTGGCGCGCAGCACGGTGTAGCCGTAGTTCAGCAGGCCGTTGATGCCACCGCCGTTTTGGTCGCGTCTAAATTCGGTGCCAAATAAAAGCTGCCAGTACCTGCGTGCGCCTTGGGCTTCCAGGTTCTCTGGGTCACCACTCTTCACCTTGCTTGCCAGCGCAGTAAGTGGTGCAGACGGCGTGCCCGTGGCTTCCAGAGCCGCGCCTTGCTGCTCCAGCTTTGACCGCACAACGGTGGCCCACAGTCGCTTGTGGGTGGGCTGGCTGGCCGCTATTTGCATCTCGATGCGCTTGGCCTGCTCAAAGTTGCCTTCAATCGGCAGCAGCATGCCCACCGCGTTGTGGTTGGCCGCGCACAGCACAAAGGGCGCGCCGCGCTCGGCCAGCGCCACCAGCAGGTTGTTGGTGTAGCTCAGACCATGCGCGTTGGCGATGACCGCGGCTATGTCGTCCAGTGGCACCTGGCCCAGCTCTTTGCGCTCCCCCTCGGTGTCCTGCACCACCATAAAGCCACGGTGCATAAACAGGTGCCGACGATCATCGGCCACTTCGACGATGCGGCCGATCATTTGGGCTACTCCTTGAAACCGGGGTCGGTAATGTCACCCAAGGGGGATATCGTTACGCGACGGGCCTGTGCGGACTGTAAAGAGCCTGCATATTTCGTCGTGTATTGAAATTGGTCGTTCACATCAGCGTTACGCGCATTCACATTGGCTTCATTGAGTTCCGCAAAGACCATTTGTGCTTTTATAGCCGTAACGCGCATAAAGCATAGCTGCCCTTGAACTATCATTTTTACGACATCACCACCTTGCAATCGCATTACAAGTGGTTTGCCTGAAATGCTTACCGAATTTGATCGCAGAGTTTTTGCGGCATTCTTTTTGCCTAATTCACGGACGATTTTGTAAGCTTCAAACGTTGAGACGACTTCGCCTTCCCATTTGCCTTTTTCGCTCCTCACGATATCAATGCAATAGTTGCTACCGCCAACGTAGCCTTTGTATGGTTTGACAGTACCTTTCTCATCTAGAGTGTGGCGATTCATATCACGGGTGCTATTTATAGCAACTACTGCTGTGGAGTCATGTTTTTTCTCGTTCGGTTTATCTCCACCAATGCCGCGTGTTCGCCACATATTTTTGCTATCTAAAAATGGCGGGCGATAAGCTGTGTCTTCGTGCATACCTCCCTCATGGCTATGGTCTGGCTTATGACTCACGCAAATATTGTTCACTGCGCGTTGCACATGCTCGCGGTAGCTGTCCCACGGCAGTGGCATGTTATCCACTAGCCGATTGAGTTGCCTCTCACGCGCACTGGCGCTGGCTCGCGCAAAGCGCTGCAGCAGGCCTTGGTCTGTCACGCCAATTACACAGGCATCAACGGCATGGTGGCGGTGGTCGTTACGGTTTTTTTCACCTGTGAGGCTGAGCACATCATTCAGGCCAAACTTGCCGCGCAGCATGGCCGTCATCTGACCGGGGATCACGCGGGTGTTTTGTGGGCAGATCAAGCTAACATATTCGCGCGCCACTTTGCTCAGGTGTTTGGTGTCGTTCAAAGCGCGGGCTAAAAAGCCTTTGTCTTCTTTCAGCCAGCGTTGCAAACCGTCTTCGGCAAAGCGGTAGCGCTTGGACTTGGGCATTAGTTCTGCACGTTGCAAAATGGCCTGGTAGTCAAACCCTGCTTGGGCATGTTTGCCAAACGCATCCCAAGGTGTGTTGTTGCCCTTTACCCGGTTGGCTTGCCGCATAGCCACAGTTTTGTTGTTCAGACTGTCATCCAGAGTCTGCGAGAAGGGCAAGATGTGCTCAATCTCTACTTCGTCACTTAGCAACATGGCAGCGCTGATCTGTACGCCAGAGTAGGGGCAGCGGCGAAATGCAGGGTCAAAGCTCAGCTCTTCCCACAGCACCATCTTTTGCAAGTCCGCATTTTTTATACGTTCCTCGCTAATCTGCAAGACCTTAGCAATCTTTGAGCGATGATCTTTGTTGCGAATTTGATTCGCTGCTTGATTCGCCGTCACGCAACGTTGACATGGGCAACCTGGTTTTACTTTGTATGGTTCTTGATCTTTTATTGAGTGATCTTTGCTTTGCTTAAGTTCGCGTGCCAGCTCAACAATAACTTCATCAGGGTGGCCATAGCGTTTGATTAAAGCGTTGACCACCAAGCGCACCTGGTTCAAACCGATATGTACGGTAGGGTTAGCTATCTTCCCATAGCGTTTTTCTGGTGTGTCGCTGGGGTTTCCAGTGCCGAATCCCACACGGCGTTGTAGTGGTTCACCGTAGTAAGGTAGATCGCGATACACATGAAAAGTTTTGATTTCTCCAGACTCTGGATCAGTCTTTTCAAGTTGAAATGTTCGACCTTCTATGCTGTTGCTAAGGCTTAAAACGCTGTGATGGAAACCAGCTTGTTTGGCAGCTTGCGCGTAGCTAATAACATCGCGGCGCAGTTTGGGTAGGATGAGCGCCAGTGCTTTAGCGCTGAGCGAGCCGTAGCCCTCTGGCAAGCCTACGTTGGCAATAGCTTCAGCCCGCTTTTCGTCAATACCTGTTTTCTGCTGCAACCAAGCGATGAGCTTGGCTTCGTTTTCTTCCTTCACCAGTTGCAACACGATGGCATCTTGCTTTGCCTCATCAAATTTCATCCATGCTTCGCCAAAAAGATCGCCCTTGCGCAGGATGGCATTGGTCACGTTGCCTTTAAATTCTTGGCGCTTCGGGTCTTCAAAGTTAAATTGAACAGCACCGCCCAAGCCCAGCAGTTTTTTAATTTGCGTAAACGTGCATTTGCTGTTTTGGTCAAGCGCGTTGGCTAATTCATTGCGCTGCTGCAAAGTAAGGGATTCTTCTTTCAAACCTTCACGCAAAATGCGCAGGTTGTTCACTTCCTGGTAGATGCGAAAGCGCTGGGTGCTGGGCAAGGCCAATGGCGCACGTTCTTCATCAGGCAGCAAGGTGCAACGCCCTGGTTTGACAGGTTTGAGCGGGCGCTGGTGCAGCAGGCAGTCTTTCAGTTCGTAGCGTGCAGTTTCGTTGAACAGTGCAGGGTTGAGTGCAGTTTGTTTGGCCCACAGTGCATCAAACTCTGCCTCAATCATGGCGCGGTCTATGTACAGGTCGTAGCTTTTGTCGATGCGTGTTTTGCCATCATCTTTTACCACTTTGTTTTGCCGATACCGCGCCCTGACGGTCTCGCCAGCAAGATCGCGTTTGTTGAGCCATTCGCCGACAGTGCGGCAATCAGTCTCTGTCAACATCAGGCGTAGCTTGTTAATAGCTGTCTTTAAAGCGCCACCGTCGTTGTCCTTTTTGTCGGTTTTGCGGTTGCTTTTAAACCCGCGCCGCTGATTGATGTGGAACAGCGCGCGCGCAAATTCAGCGGGTGTCAAAGCACCGTCCAAGCCTTTGGCGCGCAGCGCATAGGGATTGAGCGTTTCCAGCTCTTTGCGTTTTAGTGGGTCAATCGGGAAAAATCCGTGCTCGGTCAACGTATGCATCATGCGTGACTTGCGCTTAAGCAAACGGTCGCGCCTACGCCGCATAGCCCGTGCCTCGCGCCGCGTGACGGCGAGTGACGAGCCGTCTTTTGGGTTACGTCCATCAGAAAAAATGCGTACACCCGCTTTGATGATCGCTATCGGTGCTGGTTGTTCATCTTGGTTGAGCCGAATCATCGCCCAGCCCAGCGAAGTTGATCCTAGGTCTAACGCCAACCTATAGCGCATCTTTTGCTTCATGCCGTCTCCTGATATGCAAAATTGTTAACTTGAATTGCATTTGTAACATGATTTGCGTTGTTTGTAGTTAAGCCACTTATCGATAGCGATATGCGCTCTGCACGCTAACAAGTTGAAAATGGATTAAAATTCATTTGCTGGTCTGGCCGTAATTTGAGCTTGAATCCAAGGCATCGGCATTAGCCTTGAGATTTCCCGGACGGATCTGGATGAACCGATCATCCAAGAGGTGGCGGCACCTTGTGTGCAGGTTTTCGACCCACCGCGTAGCTAAGAAAACGCTTCGACCTCTCCAGACCAGCACCTTTTTGGCTTTCATTCCAGCCTGCCTATCAATTCACCCACTGGCTGCCTGCGGCTGAATGCGGTGATGATGGTGTAAAAACTCTCTAGCCGGGTTACCTTGTATTCCAGCACCACCGTGCCGATGCGCACGTTGACAGTTTGCGTGCGCTGCGAATCTTTTAGGCTCTCGAACTCACAGTAAATTGGGCTGCCCGGTTTGACTATCTCGGACACAAAGGCAGCGGGTTCAATTTTCAAACGTTTGATTTCATTGGCATGTGCTAGCGCAATATGCTGCAACCCCCATCTTGCGTTACCCACTTGCAAGCGAACAGCCCCTCTGGCAAACTCACGCAATGGATGAACTATGTTTGGAAACACAGCAAAATCGATGCAATCTGCCGTGTTTTTTATGAAATTGTACATGCAGCTGGTGGGTGAGTGTTTAGGGGATTATAATTAGATTTTTCTGACCATGCGAGTGTTTAGTTCCGGTCAGAGCGCATATCCCAATTTCTAGACTCGCTTGCGTTTTTGATGGTATATTTCGATCACTTATCGATTGGGATATGCGCTCTGAACGCTAACAAGCTGAAAGATGCACCAAATGGAAAGGCCGCTATATGCGGCCTTTCGTCTTTCTGGACTAATTTAAGGTCAAATAGGCTGCTAGCCATGAAGAATATTGCGGTAGAGGCTACAAAATAAGTAGCAAATTTGTAGGCAAATCACTGCAAAAAGCTTGCGCAAACCCCATCAAAGGGGCAACTGCCCACCCCACCAGCCTTTGCGCACACCCACCAAGGTTTGCAGGTTCACGCCTTGCATCACGGGCCAGCCTGCGCTGTGAGCCAGGAACACGTCTCGTAGCCAAGGCAGGACTGTCAAATCGCTTTGGAACAGGGGCGTGAGCAGGCGGCTGGCTTGGCTGTAGAAGTGCAGGTGGCCGCGCCGCGCTTGGGTGTAGGCGGCCAGGGCGCTGGGCAGATTGGGTGCTGTGCTCAGGGCTTGCGTTAAAGCCACGGCGTCTAGCAGGGCTAAATTGGTACCTTGGCCTAATTGGGGGCTGGTGGCGTGGGCGGCGTCGCCTATCACTACGGTGCAATGGGTGTCGCCAGGCGTGTGATAGCGGGGCATCACCACGTCGTGGTAACGCGCCCAGGTGAGCTGGTCCAGGCTGGTGATGTGCGCCAGCAGCTCGGCGCAGGCGGGGTTCAGTGCCAGCACTTGGTCTTTCCAGGCTGGCAGGCCGACGCTTTGCAGGGCGGCGTAGCGGTCTTGGCGCAGGCTCCAAAACAGGCTGACTACAGGCGTGTTGCTGCCGGGTGCCAGCCCGGTGGGCATGATGCCGAGCATTTGGTGGGCCAGGCGGTACCACTGCCACAGCGTGCTGCCGTAGTGGCGCTGCGCATCGGGCAGCACGGCCCATACCGCGCCCCAGGGGTAGAGGGTGTCTTTGTACTTCAGGCCGGTTTGGGCACGCAGTTGGGAGTTGGCACCGTCGGCTATCACCCGCAGGTCGTAGCTGGCCAGCTCGGCCAGTTGGGTCACCTCGTGGCCGGTGTGGATCTGCACGCCCGCTGCTGTGGCCGCTTGCCACAGCGCGTTGAACAGCACGCCCCGGTGCAGGCCCAGGCCGTAGCTACCGGCTTGCCAGCGGTGGTAGCGAATATCGATCACCCGCCTGCCCTTGGGGTTCACGCCATACAGCCAGTCTACTTTGGCTCCGTGGGCTAACACCTCGTCCTCAATGCCCAGTGCACGCATGGCGGCCAGGCCCGTGGGCTGCACCAAGATACCCGCGCCTACGGCCTGCGGTGTGGCAAACTTTTCATACACCGTCACTTGGTGGCCAGTGCGGGCCAGGAGGGTGCCACAGGCCAGGCCCGCAAAGCCTGCGCCGACGATGGCGATGCGCTGGGGGCGTGCAGCGGGTGGGGTGGGGACAGTTTTCAAAAAATGGTCAGGTTTTATCGGTGCTCATTATTTTATAGCTGCTTGGGCTTTATTCTTGCTGGCTAAAGGCATAAGAATATGAAAAAACCTTAAAACTCAAGCACTGGCAACCCCTCCAAGACCTGAAATGGGCACAATGCCGTAGGTGTCCAGTATTTTTAAATCACTGCTATTTTCATAGCTTCTCCCGCAATATGCTGCTGGGCTACAGCCGGTTTTGGCATATGGCGCAGCCAGTACAAAGCCTCGTTGCTTTGGGGCACGCTGCCCGCTTGCAGCATGCGCATGGTGTCGATGCTGAAGACGCTTTGCGGCAAGTGGGCTGCCAGCAGCGCGGTGGCTTTCATCAGCCACCAGGGGAGCGGCAGCCACAGCACCAGGCCTTTGCCTGCTTCTGGGCGCGTGGCCTCGCGGTAGCGTTGCAGCATGGTTTTGTACGTCATCACTTCGGGCCCGGCCAGCTCAATAGTGCGGCGCAGGGCTTTGGGGTGCTCGCACATGCGGGTCACAGCCTCGGCTACGTCTTGCACCTGGATCGGTGCAACGAGAGATGCGCCGGGGTGCAGCAGGCCGGGCAGGGCGATGAGGGGCAGTTTGGCCAGCGATTGGAACAAAAGAGTGCTGGGGCAGGCGGCATCTACCAGCAGGGCGGGGCGCACAATGGCGTAGTCCACACTGCCCTCTTGCAGGGCTTGCTCTGCGGCCAGTTTGCTGGCCATGTAGGCACCTGCCATGCCGGTGCCTACGCCCAGGCTGGAGATATGCACAATGCGGGCCACGCGCTGGGTGGCGCAGGCCTGGAACAGCGCGCGGGGCGCGGCCACATGCACGGCTGCAAAGGTGTTGTCTGCCCGCTCGATCAAAATACCTGCCGCGTTGACCACGATGTCGGCCCCGCGCACCAGGTCAGCAAACAGCTCGGGCGTGTTGTCAAAACGGTAGTCCACCACCACGTCGCAGCCTGTGCGGCCTGCGGTAACGACCTGGTGGCCGTGGCTGCGCAGCTCGGTAGCGATGGCGCGGCCCAGCAGGCCTGCGCCGCCAAAAACGATGACTTTCATGGTGTGCTCCTTTTATGAGTGGTGGATGGGGTAGGTGGGGTGGATAGGTCGCACTGTCCGCCTGCCTGGCCTGCGGTGTGGCAGGCACTGGCGGTTTGGGTGGCCCGGTGCGCAGCGGCATCTACTTGTGCTGCACGAGCCCTTGCACGCACGGTGCGCAGGCGCTCTAGCAGGGGCATACACACCGCTGACACGCCATACCGGTTGCGGGCAAACACTTTGTACGCCGCGTCAAAGGCGGGTTTGAGCAGCGGCCAGCCAGTGGGCGCTGCCAAATGCCCCAGGCCCACAGCGCCATAGGCCAGG
This sequence comes from Polaromonas sp., assembly GCA_043772355.1. GTDB lineage: Bacteria > Pseudomonadota > Gammaproteobacteria > Burkholderiales > Burkholderiaceae_C > JAAFIP01. The sequence continues at coordinate 2,832 of JAYVGI010000138.1, read as the reverse complement.
CGAAACACTTCAACGCCGATCACCAGCGAGCCATCAGGCCGCATGGCATGGATCAGGCCGTTCATGTCTTGCAGCGAGGCACCGTAGGGCGTAGGGTCAAAAAACGGCACCGAGATGTCGACAAACTTCAGCAAGCCTGCTGTGTTGCGGGCTTTGAGATTGTCCATCTCCAGGTTGCACACGGGGCATGCGCCGTCGTAGAGCAGGGTGAGGGGGAAGTTGGGTTGAGTGTGACTCTGGCTGTTGCTGTGGCCGTAATGTGGGACGGTCATTTTTATTTCCTTTATATTCTTAATTACAGTTATTTCAGTCTAAACAGAAATTTACAAGCCAAAAAATAGGTTGCATCATGGCCCAATCACCGAGCCCATGGCCTGCATATCGGTTTGGGCTTGGACCTGCGCTGGGGTTGGCTCTGGCTTGGCAGTTTTGCTGCCCGCTACTCCAGGGCTGGTTACCGCGCCCAGCACATCGCCGCGAATGAGTTTTTGAATCTTTGCCCCCAGTTTGAGCACCTTGGTCAAGGTCTCGGTGTCCAGGCGCAGCATCTCGTCGCTCCACACCGTCATGGTCTCCAGCATGGTCAGCATCTCGCGCACGCGGTTGGCGCGCTCCAGTCCGTCCAGCATGATCTCGGGGTGGTTCAGCAGCTCGCGCAGCATGTCGATGGTGGGCATGATCTCGCGCTCTTTACGCTCGCGTATCACCGTGCGCGACAGCTCCCAAATATCGGTGCCGGCCTCAAAATGGTCGCGCCTGTCACCCATCACATGCACCAGCTTCACCAGGTTCCAGGCCTTCAGCTCGCTGATCGAATTGCTCACATTGCTGCGCGCCACGCTCAGGGTGTCGGCTATCTCGTCCGCAGGCAGCGGCTTGCCCGTAAGGTACAACAGCGCATGGATCTGCGCCACCGTGCGGTTCACCCCCCAGCGCGCGCCCATCTCACCCCAGTGGAGGATGAATTTTTGGCTAGTTTGGCTGAGTTGCATGATGTTTTGACTTTCTCTTGGATTTGAATATATGCGCGTCTTTTATTTCTGTCAATAGAGAAATAAAAGAATGAACTGAATTAAATGCATCAAGTGCCAGAGCGACCGCCAATTTTTGGGTCTATGTGATTTGCAGTGGGTTGCCCTGGGGGAGGGGGGCGCATCAACCGGCTGGCTGCTTCAGTTTGATCGGCCCATCCCCAGGCAGTTGCGGGTCTGGGTTGGCGGGGCGCCTGGAAACATCGTTACTCACTAAATAGTAGCGCTCTATCTAAGTAGAACAATGGGGTACACGGGTAAAGGTTAAAAATAGCTGCCCTGTAGCTTGGGTAGCCGCTTTTTGCCGAAAACCTGCCATGAGGGTTGCTTGCAGCGCCTTGCTGGCTTGGTAAATACTACATTATCAATAGCTTCTCACGCTTTATTTTAAAGGGCTACAGGCGGATAGTCCTCTCAAGCAGTGAGGCTCCTGGCAGCGAATTCACGGCTTTTTTGAGCGGTGTTCATGCCGCCAGAGGCATGGACGCGCTCCACACCGCGCCGGGCGGCAAAATATGGGCGCTTCCCTGTGTACCCCACTGCTATGCTTAGATGAAGTGCTATTATTTCGTGAGTCACCGTATTGGGGAGCTACCCGCCAAAATTCACCGCTGCCATGCGGTGGCGCGTGATACGCAAGCGACTGAGCTAGTCCAGCCCCTGCTTAAAACACTTTTTCCACCGAATACCCGAGTTTGGCCATCAGCGCGGGCAGGCCTTGGGGCCCCATCATGTGCAATGCGCCTACAGCTGCGAAAACACGGCCGCCCTTGGCGTGCAGGGCATCGATGCGCTGGGCCATGAGGGGGTTGCGTTCGTCCAGCAGGCGGCGCATCTGGGCTTGCTCTTTGGCTGTATTGGCGCAGTTGCACCAGCCGGTGTAGCTGCTCAGGGTGGCATAGTCGCTGCCCTCCCAGGCCTTGGCCAGCTTGGCCATCAGCACTTGCGCGCTGCCGTTTTCCAGCAGCAGCAGGCCCTCATCGACAGTGGCTATGGCCTCGTCGGTGTCGGCTACTTGCAAGAGAGCAAGCTGTTCAGAGGCGGTTTCTATGGCGGCGATCGGTTTTTGGCTGCTTTTTGCCATAACCGCTAGCATCATGTCCACCCCGTAGGCGGGGTCCAGGCCGTCTTTTAGCAAGGCCATCACGCTCAGGTTGATGATTTGAAACTCGGGCCGCAGGGACGCTAGCTGATCGACTGGCACGCAACTGGCCTTTGCCTGGCGCGCCAGCCGCTCCTGCAAGGCGGCAGGCAATGGTCTTGGCTCGGTTTGCGTAGTGCCGCGCGTCAGCTGGCTCAGGGTGTCGGGGTCCAGCAGATTGAGCTCTAGCGCCAGGCTATCGGTGTCCTTCAGGGCTTTGCGCATTTCCGGGCCCGGAAACACCCAATCGAGCTTGGCGATGTGGATCGTGCCGTAAAGGTAGGCGCTGCGACCCTCTTTGGTAATGCGCCACAGAAAGCCCCGGTCTTGGGCTAATTTTTGCGCCGCCTGCAATTGCGCTTGCGTAGGCATGCCTACTCGCGGCGGGCAGTCATCTTGGGCGCTGGCCGCGCCCATCAGCGCTAAGAAGACGGCAAATGCAAGGAGACAGCGCAGGAAAATCATCCTCTGATGGTAGCAGGGCCGCGTCGATTCAAGTGGCCCCATGTGGTGATCGGTCGCAGCTCTAACGCTTCAACCCTCACACCTAACACCTAACACCTAACACCTGAAGCCTGAAGCCTGAAGCCTGAAGCCTGAAGCCTGAAGCCTGAAGCCTGAAGCCTGAAGCCTGAAGCCTGAAGCCTGAAGCCTGAAGCC
>JAYVGI010000137.1:0-26858 GCA_043772355.1 Polaromonas sp. | reverse complement strand
CACCAAATTTTCATGGCCGAGCAGCATCTCTACGATGGTGATTTGTTGCGCTGCCGTGGTGTCGTACACGGCGCCCAGCACCCACAAGGTTTCGGCTAGCACCAAATGGGATACCCAAGCACCGTGGGCAATAAACTTGTCTGCGGCAGCGGCCTGCTTGGCATCATCGCGCACCAGCAGGCGCACCAGCACATTGGTATCAAGCGCGAGCATGGCGGCGCTGCATATGGGTTGTGATGCCTTGCTTTAATTCGGCCAGAGTTTTAGCGGGCTGCTTCTGTAGATGTTGCCCTGCGGCTTGATCGGCAAACACGGCCTGGTGGATGTCCTGGGTGCTCCAGCGCACCGCCCGTTTCACGATGATCTGGTCACCTTGCAGTGTCCATTCAATCAGGGACCCTGGCTTGATACCCAAGGCATGCCGAATGGCTGCGGGCACAGACACTTGCGACTGGGATGTGAGTTTGGTGTGGTGTTGCATCATGGCATAAGTGTATCTGTATTACCAGGGTAATGCAACTGCTACGTTTTGCCTGGTCAAGTGCAGCCACTACAGGAATTTCAAAATGTCTGCTGACGGCGTTGAAATTCCCGAGTCGGAAATTAAGAAAATAGGGTGCACAGCAAAATAAATGCAAGAAAGCCATACTCGCCGCTACCAATTTAATTCAATAGCGGAGCAAGTGAATGGCGACAGGACTCATCAACCCCAATACGGGCAAAACCCCAAGATGGAAAATGGCGCTGGATGTGGAGCGCTGCATCGGCTGCCACGCCTGCTCGGTGGCCTGCAAGGTCGAAAACAAAGTGCCGCTGGGCCGTTTTCGCACCAAGGTGTACTACCTGGACCAAGGCAAATTCCCCAAAGTCACGCGCAACTTTTTGCCCACCTTGTGCATGCAGTGCGCCGACACGCCCTGCATTAAGGCCTGTGACAACAAAGCCATAGAGATGGGGGCTGACGGTATCGTGCGGGTGATACCCGACAAGTGCGACCACCTGGGCTCTTGCGAGGCGGCTTGCCCCTATGGTGCGATAGGCTGCGACGATAACGACGTGGCTGACAAATGCGATTTTTGCTCGCACCGACTGGATGCCAACATGGAGCCTGCCTGCGTAGAAACCTGCCCGGCCGATGTGTTCCATTTTGGCGATGCGAATGACCCGGTCTCGCCCTACAGCCAGTTCATGGTGAAGAACAAGGGCCTGACGAGTGTGCTCAAACCCGAAGAAAAAACCGTGCCCTCGGTGGACTACAAGGGCCACAACAAAGCCATGGAAGCCAAAATCCCCAAAGGCAAAGTGCACGACCCGTACTCGTATGAGATTGAAACCTGGACATCGCTAGACAGCACCTTCCCCAAGCGCAAGCGCGTGCTGTGGGCCAAACCCGCCAACCCGACGGGCACCCCAGTCAACAGCAAAACCTAAGGGGAAGCAGCATGCCTATTCAAAGACGAGAAGCTATCAAGCGCGGCTTTGCCGCCCTGTCTACCTTGGCCCTGGGCGAGACGATTTTGCTTGCCCCAGAAAACGCCAACGCGCAACTGTTCAAGCCGAAAAACCGCAAACTGTACGGTAAACGTAAGGCCGAGCGCCGCGCCAGCGGCAAGGGCCGATTGAAAAACGACTACAGCAAAGCGGTGATCAAAAAAGGCGTGTGCCTCAACTGCTCTACCGTTTGCGGCATACAGGGCTATGTGATCGACGGCAAACTGGTCAAAGTCTCGGGCAACCCGCTCGACCCCAACAACGGCAAGAGCCTGTGCGCCAAAGGGCAAAGCGGCCCCACCATCAACGACTATGCCGATCGCCTACAGTTCCCGCTCAAACGGGTGGGCAAGCGCGGCGAAGGCAAGTGGAAGCGCATCACCTGGGACGAGGCTTATACGGAGATAGCGACGCGCATCCGCAAAGCCATCGACGAAGGCAAGCCCGAAGAGGTAGCCATCCAGATTGGCCGCTCGCGCATCCCCGAGGAGATGACGCGTTTTCTCAACGCCATTGGCTCGCCCAGCCTGTTTAACCACCGCTCGCTGTGCTCCAGCAACAAGCGCGCGGCCAACTACGCCTGCCTGGGCGAGACCGATTGGGAAAGCCCGGACTTTGAGCGCAGCAAATACATTTTGAACTTTGGTGCCAACTTTTACGAAGCGCACCAGGGCGCTATCCACGTGGCCAAGCGCATCATCAAAGGCCGCTTTGACAACGGGGCCAAACTGGTGACCTTTGACGTGCGCATGGGTAACACGGCCGGTCGATCGGACGAATGGATACCGCTGAACCCCGGTACCGATGGCGCGATGGCGCTGGTGATGGGCAACGTCATCATGCAGGCCAATCTGCACGATGCCCAATGGCTCGATACCTGGAGCAATGTGAAGGCAGCGGAGCTGAAAACCTGGATCAGTCGCTACACACCCGAGTGGGGTGAAAGCGTGACTGGTATTGCGGCAGCAAATATTAAACGTATAGCACTGGAGTTTGCCAAGGCCGCGCCGCGCGCCGTGGCTTTTACCAACCGGGGCTCGGGTGCGCACTACAACGGCTTTAACAACGACCGCGCGGTGATCATGCTCAACGCCATTGTCGGCAGCATTGGCAAAGAGGGGGGTTACTGCTACACCACCGAGCCCACACGCGTGCCGCCAGCGGTCTTCCCGCAGCCCGCGCCGCAGCCGCCGACACCCAAAGTCAATAGCCTGATCGAAAACCCACCCGAGTGGCCGTTGGCCAACAAATGGCAGCGCATGAAGGTGGGGCAAATCGTCTACAAATACATCCAGGAAGGGCGCGGCAAAATTCAGGTGTACTTCAGCTACACCGTGGCTGCGCCGCTCACTTGGCCCGAGGGCCGCAGCCTGGTGGTGGACGTGCTGAAAGATGAAAAGCTCATCCCCTTCCACGCCTGCTCGGACGTGGTGTACAGCGAGCAAGCCCACTACGCCGACATGATCTTGCCGGACGCCAGCTACATGGAGCGCTGGGGCTTTGACGTGCGCAACAACATGGAGCTGCGCGACTACGTGACCCTGCGCCAGCCCTTCACACCGCCGCCGGGTGAGTGCGTGAGCTTTGTGGACACGATGATCGAACTGGGCAAACGCATCAGCCCCGAGACCGCCAAATACTTCCAGTTCAAAGACCATGAAGACTGGCTCAAACAGCGCAGCACCGGCCTGACCCAGCGCGTGGGTGAGGACGGCTGGGGCTATATGGTGAAAAACGGCGTGTGGCAAGACATGAGCAAGCCGAAATACTACGCGCTGTACAACTGGGACGTGGAAGCCGCCCAGCTGAAAGACAGCCGCGTGGACGCGGCCACGCAAATCATTTACCGCAAGGCCGCCAACGGCGTCGAGAGCAAAGTGGGCCTGATGGTCGATGGCAAAGCGCGGCGCGGCTTCTTAACGCCGGATCGCAAGTTCTCTATTTTTCATGAGGACATCTTGGCTGCGGGCAAGCAGGTGGGCTTTGCCGACAACGGCATGCCCGAGTTCTTCCCGGTGGAAAGCTTTGTGAAGATGAAGCCGAACCAACTGCACCTGGTCACCTTCAAGTGGAACGTACACACCCAGGGCCGCACCGCCAGCCAAAAATACCTGAGCGAAATCGTGCACCACAACCCGATGTGGATCAACACGCAAACGGCCAAAGACTACGGCGTGAAAACCGGTGACTTGGTAGAGCTGTCCACCTTTCGGCCTTACGGCCACGACATGAAAAGCGGCGGTGACTTGGTGGGCAAGGCCGTCATCACCGTGTACGTTACCGAAGGCATTCATCCGCGCGTTCTGGCGGTGAGCAATTCTTTGGGCAATTTATGGCATGGGCGCGCCGCCAATGCCAGCGTGGGCAGCAGCAATACACCGTCTATCGGCCTGGATCAAAGCGACCTGTTGGCCGACCAAGACCTGGACGAAGACATCTGGTGGGACCCGCGCAACGGCGGTGTGGGTGCGGGCTACAACGTCAACGCTATTTTGCCGATTCAAAGCGCGCCGTTGGTGGGCATGCAGGGTTGGTTTGATACGGTGTGTTCTATTCGGGCGCTCTGAATAGTTGCTCTAAAAATAGGAGCTGCTTGCGCTTTATTTATGAGCTGTTGTACGGGAACAGGTCGGCGGCGCACTTAGCTCCGCGGCTGTCCACGCGAAGTGGCGGGGTGTACGCAAACCAACTGGCAAAAGGCAAGCGGACTAAATTTTCGCCCACACCACCGCAAAATACTTGCGTTCATCTGTCCAGACGGTAGGTGCGGCAAAGCCAGCCGCTTTCAGTAAGGCAGTAAAGCTCTCTGCCGTCCATTTGTACGAGTTCTCGGTATGGATGCGCTCACCCGCTTTGAAGTCGCGCTGCTGTTGGCCGTTAGCAGTCTTCCATGTTACGCGCACATTGCGTTTGGCTTCTACATGCATCTCAATACGGGATTCGAGCGAATTAAAAAACGCCACATGTTGCCAGTCCCGCACATCAAAATTGCTGCCAATCAAGGTGTTGATATGGCGCAGCATGTTCAGGTTAAAGGCGCCAGTCACGCCCAGTGGGTCGTCATAGGCGGGTTCCAATACGTCGGTGGGTTTGACCAAATCTACGCCAATCAACAGGCCGCTGCCTGCTGCGCCGCTGGCGCACAGGGCGCGGATGCGTTGCAACAGGGCTAGCGATTGGGCAGGGCCAAAGTTGCTGATGCTTGAGCCGGGGTAGAAAGCGGCAATCGGTAATTCACGCAGATCGCGCATCAGCGCGGGGGGCAAATCCAGCGTGCTGGAGAAATCCATGCCCACGCCCGCCATCTGAATACTGGTGTGCTGTAGCTGCAAATTCTGTAGCACGCTGCGAAGGTACTGCACGGATATATCAATGGCTACATAGTGGCTGGGCTGCAAGCTGCTAAACAGGCTCGTGGCCTTGGCGCAGCTGCCTGCACCCAGGTCTACCAGTGCCGCACCGCGCGGTACGCTGGCTGCGATAGCCTGGCGCTGGCTTTGCAATATGGTGGCCTCGGTACGCGTGGGGTAGTACTCGGGCAGCTCGGTGATGGCATCGAACAGGCGCGAGCCTAGCGCGTCGTAGAGGTACTTGGGTGATGTGTGGGCTTGTGCGGCTAGCAGGCCAGCACTGAGCTCCCGGGCAATCTGTGCGTGGTTGTCTTGGTGCAGGTCATAGAAGCGAAGATCGGCCATGGGGTGTGCGCGTTGCGGTGTTGTAGGGTAGCAAAAATATGCAGAAAAACGGAATTTGTCGCGGAGAAGCAGTCAAATCTTACACGCAGAAGCATGCTGAGGGCTTTGCGCGGATCGCCTGCAAGAAATGGCAGTTTAGGGTCTAATCTGGTTTCCTTTTTGTGGAGTTTATATAAATGCGTCGTTCCGTTGTTAAAGTTCTTCTCGCTAGCGCCGTGCTGGCTATCACAGGTAGCGCTATGGCGCAGCAGCAGGTGTTTCGCATCACCGCTATTCCTGATGAGTCCCCCACCGAGCTGGCCCGGAAAGCGGGTCCCTTGGTGAAGTACCTGGAAGGCAAGCTGGGCATGAAGGTGGAATACACCCCCGTGACAGACTACGCCGCTTCCGTGGAAGCGCTGGCCAACAAGCAGGTGGACTTGGCCTGGTTTGGCGGCTTTACCTTTGTGCAGGCCAACGTCCGCTCGGGCGGCAAAGCGGTGCCCTTGGTGCAACGTGAAGAAGATGAAAAATTCAAATCCGTGTTTATCACCACGGATGCATCGATCAAATCCTTGGCTGACCTGAAAGGCAAGACGCTGAGTTTTGGCTCGCAGTCCAGCACCTCGGGCCATCTGATGCCGCGCAGCTTTTTGCTAGATGCGAAGGTGGACCCAGACACTGACCTCAAGCGCGTAGCCTTCTCAGGCGCACATGACGCGACGATTGCCGCCGTAGCCGCAGGCAAGGTAGACGCCGGCGCGCTGAACATCTCGGTGTGGGAAAAGTTTGTAGCCGACAAAAAAGTAGACCCTGCCGTGGTGCGCGTGTTCTACACCACGCCTGGCTACTATGACTACAACTGGACGGTGCATGCTGACATGCCCGCAGCGCTCAAAGAAAAATTGGCCAAAGCGTTTTTAGACCTCAACAAATCGACCCCCGAAGGCAAAGAAATTTTGGAGCTGCAACGCGCTACCCGTTTTGTGCCTACCAAAGTAGAGAATTACAAAGGCATTGAGGCGGCGGCTAAAAATGCTGGCTTGTTAAAGTAATTTGTGGTCTGTATGGCGGCCAGTTGTGCTATTTTTATAGTAGCGTCTACCACCATATTTTATGAGGCTAGAGGCATAATACTATAATTAATTCGAGTCAAAAATGCAGCGCAGGCTAAAGTCTTTTCTGCACTGCCTGCATACTCGCAGCCTTATCTAGCCCATTTCATGCTCATCTCCCTGCACAATACCAGCGCACGCCACCCGGCGGCATCTGCGTCCGCACCAGCGGCTATGCGCGGCATCACGCTGGATGTAGCGGCGGGCGAGCATGTGGCTGTGATTGGCCCTTCAGGTGCTGGTAAAACCACTCTTTTACACACACTGGCCTGCGCCCTGCGCCCCTCTGTGGGCACGGTGCTGCTGGGCGGACGAGACCCCTGGGCGCTGCCGCGTGCCGATCTGCAGCGCCTGCGTGGCCAACTTTTCTTAGCCCCGCAAGTGCCGCCCCTGCCGCCGCGCCAGCGCGTGATTACCGCCGTGCTGGCCGGTTGTTTGCCTGGCCAGTCTCTGCTAGCCAGTTTAAAAAGCCTGTTCTACCCCACCGACATTGCCTTGGCCGATGCCGCCTTAACCCGCTTCGACTTGAGTGACAAACTCTTTGAGCGCGTAGACCGCCTCTCTGGTGGCGAGCGCCAGCGGGTTGGCTTGGCGCGTGCCTTGGCCAGCGCGGCGCAACTGGTTTTGGTAGACGAGCCCTTAAGCGCACTTGACCCGACGCGCGCGGTGCAAGCCATCAGCACGCTCACCAGCGCCGCCAAAGAGAAGGGCGCCACCTTGGTGGCCACCTTGCACCATGTCGAAATGGCCTTGCAGCACTTCCCTCGCATCATCGGGCTGCGCAATGGCGAGCTGGCCTTTGACCTGCCCGCTGCGCAGGTAAGCCAGCAACTGCTGCACGACTTGTATGCCCAGCACCTGCATGAGCTGACTGGCCCCGCTCCTGAGCTCGTCGATGTACCCGCCAGTGCTGCGCTCCCTGCGGTAATGCACTGCCGCTGACATGGTGGCGAGCGCACTGGCATCTCCCGCTCGGCGCGACCCGGCCTGGCAAGGGCGCGTGTGGTGGATGCTGGCCAGTGCTGTGCTGCTATGGCCGATGCTGGTGCTGACCGAGTTCAAACCCTGGACGCTGTTTGACGCAGCCAGCCTCAAACCCACGTTGCGATTCTTAAGCGATTTTTTTCCACCCAAACTCGACGCAGAATTTTTACTGCTGGTAGCCAAAGAAACCTGGCGCACTGTCGCCATGGCCACTGCTGGCATTGCACTGGCCTTGGTGTTGGCCGTGCCGCTGAGCTTGCTGTCAGTGCGCGTGCTCTCGGTCTCGGCCCTGGCAGGCCGCATGGCCACGCTGCCCGCCGTGCTGCGCACGGTGCTGCGCTGGCTGATGATTGTGCTGCGCAGCGTGCCCGAGCTGATCTGGGCGTTGGTGTTTGTGCGCGTCGTCGGCCTGGGGCCCACGGCGGGGGTGATAGCCATCGCGCTCACCTACAGCGGCATGCTGGGCAAGGTGTATGCCGAGATTTTGGAAAGCGGCGAGGGCCACGCCACGCAAAGCCTGCTGCGCAACGGCAGCGGACGCCTGCAAGCCTTCTTCTACGCCCTGCTGCCACAAAACGCCGCCGAGCTGGTGAGCTACACCGTCTACCGCTGGGAGTGCGCTATTCGCTCGTCCGCTGTGTTGGGCTTTGTCGGCGCAGGAGGCCTGGGGCAACTGATGGACTCGTCGATGAAGATGTTCAACGGCTCCGAGGTAGCCACCATGCTGCTGGTGTTCATGGCTCTGGTATGGTTGGCCGACCGCGCTAGTTCTTGGCTGCGTTTGCAGCTAGGGTGAGGGCGATATGAGCGTACACGACGACCAGCCCGCCGCCGGGCCGCCCCAAGACGGGCTAGCCCCCATGGGGGGCAGCGAAGTACACGCAGTGACGAGCGTGGGGGCCACGAACGCCGCCGGGCCGCCCCAAGGCGGGCTAGCCCCCATGGGGGGCAGCGAAGTACACGCAGTGACGAGCGTGGGGGCCACGAACGCGGCCAACGAAAGGTTCAGGCTGCCGCCGCCTTTGTTTGACGCGCGCTGCAAAGCCTGCTGGTTTGTCTTTGGTTTGATGTGCCTTACCGCTGCCAGCTTTTGGACGCTGGAGCTCAAATGGGCGCAGTTCTTCAGCTTGGACGCTGCCAACAAAATGGGCAAGTTCATCGGTGAGTTGTTGGTGCCCGAAGTTAAGCCAAGGTTTTTGAGCAAGCTGTTTTGGGCCACCTGCGAGACCCTGGCCATGAGCGCGCTGGGCACGGTGATAGCCATGGTGCTGGGCCTGGCGCTGGCCGTGCCTGCCAGCAAAGCCTACGCCGGCGACCCAGCGCGCTGGCGCGGCATCACTCGCTTGGTACTTAACGCGCTGCGCAGCATTCCCGAGTTGGTATGGGCCGCGTTGCTATTGATCAGCGCCGGTTTGGGGCCATTTGCGGGCACCTTGGCGCTGGCCCTGCACACCGCAGGCGTGCTGGGCCGTTTGTTTGCCGAGAGCCTGGAGAACGCGCCCGCAGGCCCCGCCGCAGCGCTGCGCACGCATGGCGTAGCCGAGGGCCGCGTGTTTTGGTACGCCACCTTCCCGCAGGTACTCCCCCAGCTGTTGAGCTACACCCTGTACCGCTGGGAGAATAATATCCGCGCCGCCGCAGTGCTGGGGGTGGTGGGTGCAGGTGGATTGGGGCAAATGCTGGCCTATCACATGGGCCTGTTCCAAATGGGCGAGACCAGCAGCATCCTGATTGCCATGATGTTGTTGGTAGCCGTCGTTGACGCGCTGAGCTACTGGGCGCGGCGGGTCATGACGGGTTGAGGCTCAAGTCCAGCTTGATTTTTCGCAGGCTTGGCTTTGTTGGTTGCTCCAGCGCACTGGTCAGGCGCTGGAACGCGGTCTCGGTGTACTCAGGGTCTCCGCCCCAGTAAGCGTAGGCAATGCGCAGCCCCGGGTCGCCAGTACCCATGCCAAAGGTCTCGCCGCGAAGTGCCTGTGAAAATAAAGCGGTGAGCAAGTTTTCTACTTGCGTTCTGGGTTCATCATGGAGTTCTAGCCGCAGGGCCAGGTGGTTGAACGACCAGCGGCCCACTTGCGAGGCATTGCGCAAAGCGGTGGCCATCATGGCGTGAAAATAGCGCTCCAGCTCCACCGCATCCAGATACGCTACGGTGTCGGAACCCGGTGCCAGGGCTTCAAAGCGCAGCAGCATGAAGGCTACCAGTGTTGGTTTTGCCTGCGGGGTCTCCAACGGGAAGGTTGACAGCCTGTGCAGCAGAGCCTGGCGCGACTCATCGGGTGCGCTCTTGCCGCGCGTTAGCTGGGTCAGGCTGCGTTGCACAAGCTCGCGGCGTTTTTCCAGCAGGTGCAATGCGTAGAAGTTAAACGGCACTTCCAGCATACATCCCAGCGGCATCGCCAGCAGCACCCAAGGCGTAAAAGGAATCAGCCCGGCAAAGGCCAGGTTGGTGATGCTGGAGCCCACGATGACGGGCGTGTAGCCCATTAAAAACCACATTGCTGGCCGGTTGGCGGTGCGCCAGGCAAACAAAAAACTGCCCAAACCCATCGCAATGGCCACCGCAACCGCAAGCTCGGACAGCGTCTTGTGTACCACCAGGTCAAGCGCTGCCCCCCCGATGCCCAGCAGCAAGCTGGCCAAGCCCAAGGTCAGCAGCCAGCGTGACAGCCTGGGCGCTTGTACGTCCAATGCAAACGCGCGCTGCGCCAGCAGCAGCACCAGGCCAGAGCTGATGCAGGCGAAGGCGGCAGTTAATTCACCGCGCCAGCGGGACAGGGCAGGCCAAGCCCAGGCCTCGCCGTAGCCCGATATAAACATGGCGGTCAGTGCGATAGACAGCGTGAGGACGGCGTACAACGCATAGGCTTTGCTGCGCAGAGACACAGCGCGGTACGCCGCATAGGTGCCCGCCAGCAAGGCAATGCACAAATAGGCTGTCAAGGCCTTGTGTAGCCTGGCTGTCTGCGCGGCCCATTGGGGCTGCGTCTGGTAGATGAACTGCCCTCGTACCGGCACGATGCTAGACAGCCTGAGGTAGGCCCTGCGGGGGGCTGTGTGGGCGGGCAGTTGGATGGTGGCTGGGAAGCGTACATCAGGCCGCAGACGCGCAGGCACGTCGCGCCCACTGTGGATGACCACCGCAGGCGTGCCGTCCTGCGGCAGGTAAAGGTCGGCAGACCGGATGGAGGGATGCGTCAGCTCTAGTACCATAGACTGGGCCGCGTTGCTGCTTAAATCCAGCGCATACCAAGCAGTTTGGTGTGCCTGCAACTGAAAGTCAGACCGTGCACCCAAGCCCGGCGCTGGCGCGGTCTGCTGCAAAGCTGCTTGCGCGGCCTCCAAATTATCGGCCGTGGCGGGGGGTAACCACGCCCATGCAGTCACGCTGCCGCTGGGCAACGCTGGCAAAGGAGGGGTATTGCCCCACGCCAAACCGATTGCGAGAAGTTGACACAGGCCTGCAAGCAGCAGAAAGTAACGAGTCAGTGAGTTAAATACCATTAGGAGCCGTACCATAACACGGGTTTGCGCTGCTTAGCCCCTCCGTCAAAAAAGTGCTGCTTGACTTTTCGTCGTTGCCCGCTTAACTGCAACCGCTTTACGCGGCGCAGTCGTCTTGGCAACTGCCTTCTTCGCGGCAGCCTTTTTCACCACAAGCTTCTCGGTCACGGTTTTCCTGGCGACTGTTTTTTTGGCCGCGGCCTTCTTGGCCGCAGTTTTTACAGGCCGCATAAACACCGCCTCCAACTCGTCCAAAGCCTCGCCGGTATACACCGCCACACGCTGCATGTGGGGCACGGAGGCGTGGCAACCGGTGAAGCCAAAGTTCATGAACCCGGCGTAGCTCTGGCAAGTGATGTTCAGCGCCTGGCCGTGCGTGACGATAGAGGCTGGGTAGGTGGCCAGCAGCTCGGCACCGCGAAAGTACATCGGCTTGTCAGGCCCCGGCACGTTGGAGATGGTGATGTTGAACATCGGCCGCGTGCGCCCACCAATGCCAGTGAGCAGCGTGAGCAAGGTGGGGGCCATCAGCAGCACGGTGTACTGCGTCATGGCCTTTTTCGGCAGACTTTGCACATGCTCTTTGGCGTGCTGCACCGAGGCACGGATGGCGGCCAGGCGTTCGGCGGGGTCTTCAATGTCAGTGCCCAAAGTAGAGATGATGAAGGTGATGGCGTTGCCGGTGTTTTCATCGTCTTTGGGGCGCACCGACACCGGTATGCCTGCGGTGAGCGGTTTGTCGGGCAGGGCATCGCTGTCCAGCAAAAAGCGCCGCAGCGCGCCGCCGCAAATAGCCAGCACGATGTCGTTGAGCGTGCAATTGGCGGCGCTGGCCAGGTTGCGCATGCGCTCCAGGCTGAACTGCTGGGTGGCAAACCGGCGCTTCTCTCGCACGCGGCCGTTCAGGATGGAGGCCGGTGCGTCAAACGGCACCACCATGCCCTCTGAGGAATCGCCCACGCGCTTGACCATCTTGCCAAAGGCCATGATGAGCTGGGGGATCGACTTGGCTTGCCCGCTCAGCGCCTCTACCGCCGCGCTGGCGGCATTGGCAAAAGTGGGTGACGAGGTGTCGCGCTCCGAACCCGGCTCCTGCGCTACCTTGGTACTCAGGCCAATGGCCCAAAACGGCGGCGACTTCAAACTCTTCTCGCGGTCGGTGGCCATCGCGCGCTGTAGCAGCTTCATGCCGCTCACGCCGTCGATCAGCGAGTGGTGCATTTTGACGAACATGGCAAAACGCCCGTCTTCCAGGCCTTCGATCAAGGTGCATTCCCAGGGCGGGCGGCTCAGGTCGAGCGGCTGGCTTTGCAGGCGTGCTACCAGCTCGCCCAGCTCGCGCTCGCCGCCGGGCCAGGGCAGGGCGGCGTGGCGCACATGGTATTCCATGTCCATGTTGTCGTCTTCAATCCAGGCGGGTACCGGGTTTTTATTGAAGGCGTACTTCAAGCGCCGGTTCCAGGGTGCAACAAACTCGCGGTGGCTGCGAAAGTCTGCCATCAGTTGCAGCATGAAGTCTTTAGGCGCTCCGGGCGGCAGCTTGAAGGGCAGCAGGCCGCCCACATGGTTGGGTGTAGCGCGGGTTTCGGTAAATAGCCAGGCTGCGTCCAGCGGGCTTAAGCGGGTGCTGCTCATGGTGCTGTGTCCGGGGCTTCAGGCCTGGTGCCACACCACTTTACCGCGCGCCTGGGCCCATTTCTCAAAGTGGTCGCCGTAGTGCTTCTCCACCACGTTGCGCTTGATTTTGAGGGTGGGGGTGACAAAGCCACTCTCTACCGTCCACTGCTCGGGCACCACCACCACAAAGTCTAGGCGCTCGTGCGGGTCGAGGGTTTCGTTGACGGCCTTGAGGTGCAACTCCAGCTCCGACGTAAATTCTTTGCGGGCATCGGTTTCTTTCAGCGCGTCCCACTGCCCTGCGGGCAGCATGGCCAAGGCAAAGGGCTGCGGAAAGGCCACGCCTGATACCAAGCAGGCCTCGATTTTGGTGAACGCACCCAGCTTGGTCTCAATCGGCGCTGGCGACACGTATTTGCCTTTGCTGGTTTTAAACTGCTCTTTGGCACGGCCCACAATTTTCAGGCGTCTTTGATCATCAAACTCACCCAGATCGCCGGTTTTCAGCCAGCCGTCACCCGTCATGGTCTCCGCCGTTTTTTCAGGCTCTTTGAAGTAGCACTGCATGTGCGCCGGGCCTCGGGTCTGCACCTCGCCGCTGTCGGACAACCTTACCTCGCAGCAGCTGGTGGCGTTGCCCACATAGCCTATGCGCGACTTGCCGGGGATAGACGCCGTAGCGAAGGCAAACTGCTCCGTCATGCCATAGCCCTCCAGCAGCTCCAGGCCCAGCTTGCGGTACCACGCCATCACTTCAGCGGGCAGTGGCGCTGCGCCCGTACCCGCCACGCGCATGGAGTCCATGCCCAGTTGCTTCAAAATCTTCTTGCGCACAATGCCGCCCAAGATCGGGATTGACATCAAACGGTCAAGTTTTTTAGGTGGCATTTTCTTGAAGATGCCTTGCTGGAATTTGACCCACAGGCGCGGTACCGAGAAGAAAATAGTCGGCCGCGCGCGCTGCAAGTCCACCAAAAAGCTGTCCAGGCTTTCCGCAAAAAAGATGTGCATGCCGTGGTACAAACATTGCCCTTCCACCAGGCAGCGCTCAGCCACGTGGGCCAACGGCAGGTAGGACAGCATGCGGTCTTGGGTGGTGGTCTGGATGTTGTCCACCAGCGCTTTGGCG
Source organism: Polaromonas sp. (assembly GCA_043772355.1). Lineage (GTDB taxonomy): Bacteria > Pseudomonadota > Gammaproteobacteria > Burkholderiales > Burkholderiaceae_C > JAAFIP01. The sequence continues at coordinate 13,344 of JAYVGI010000137.1, read as the reverse complement.
GTATGCGAAAAAGCCTCAAAGCCATGCACTGCCCCTTTGGGCATACCCGTGGTGCCTGAGGTGTAGATGATGGTGGCCATGCTATTGCCCGCGAAGGTGGGGCTTTCCTTCATCGGTGGGCTGGTTTTGACAATCTCTTCCCAAGCGCTAAAGCCTTTCAGCCCCGGCGCTGCATCGCACAGCGGGGTGGTGATGCAGGGCATGCCTTCGGGGATACCGGGCTGCATGGACTTCCAGTCGTCCAGCTTGCCTACAAAGCACAGCTTGGTCTCAGAGTGCGCCATGATCTGGCGCACCGTCTCGGCTACCAGGTTAGGGTAGATTGGCACGCTCACGTAGCCGGCCATCCAGATGGCCAGGTCACTCATGATCCACCAGGAGGTGTTTTTGCTCATGATGGCGATGCGCGCGCCGTCGCCAAAGTTTTGCGCCTTCAGGTAGGCCGCCATTCGGCGCGTTTCGTCCATGGCCTGGGCCCAAGTCCAGTCACGCACCACACCGCCGCCCAAGGGCTGAGTAAACAAGATGTCGTTGGCGCGGGCTTTTTCCCAGTGGTAGGCGCGTTGCAGGGGAAGATCGCTTGGTTCGACGGTGGTCATGGAGGCTCCTTGTTTGAGGTCTAAGTGAATACACCCAGCACCTTAGCCGATATGCCCGGCTTTGTATCTCATAGTTCTCCCTAATAGCGGACCCGTCGGCCAGTGCGGGCAAAGCCATTGGAGAAGCCGCGGTTCTAAGGGTAAATGGCCTCTAGCCTAATAGAATATCGCGGGAGCAGCTACTAATTCAATAGTGCGTTGCGCTTGGCAAGCAGACGAATTAGATGTCTCACTCCAATCGTCCACGGCGCTATCTGGTCGCTGGTGTGCACTTGGTTCGTCAGGCAGCCCAGCTTGGGCGTATGCACGCTCACCACGTCGCCCACCGCATGGGTAAAGCCCTGGTCTTTGGCGAAGCGGTCTTGCGTGGGCGCAAACATGGTGCCTAGAAACAGCATAAAACCATCGGGGTATTGGTGGTTGGCGTTAATCGTTTGTGCCACCAGCTCCAGCGGGTCGCGGCTGATTTGGCTGATGGCACTGCTGCCCTCCATCAAAAAGCCCTTGTCGTCCGTCACCGTCAAGCCCAGTTCGCATTGGCGTACATCGTCTATCGTGAAGTGCGCGTCAAACAGGCGGATAAACGGCCCAATGGCACAGGACGCATTGTTGTCCTTGGCCTTGCCCAGCAGCAGGGCGCTACGGCCCTCAAAATCGCGCAGGTTCACGTCATTGCCCAAGGTCACGCCGTGCACCACGCCGCTGGGCGACACGGCCAGCACAATCTCAGGCTCGGGGTTGTTCCAATGGCTCTCGGGGTGAATGCCTATCTGCGCGCCGTAGCCCACGGCGCTCATGGGCTGCGATTTGGTAAACACCTCGGCATCTTTGCCAATGCCCACCTCCAGGTACTGGCTCCACAGGCCCTGCTGTATCAGCACCTCCTTGACCTTCATCGCCTGCTCTGAGCCGGGCACCACAGCGCGCAGATTGTCGCCCACTATTTTTGAGATGCTCTCGCGCACCGCCTGCGCCTTGCTTGCATCGCCCCGCGCCTGCTCTTCAATCACCCGCTCCAGCATGCTGGCCACAAATGTGACGCCAGCGGCTTTGATGGGTTGCAGGTCGCAGGGGGCCAGAAAGTACGGTAGCGCTGAGTTGCGCGTGGCCTCTGTGCTGTTGGCTAGCACGGCGGGGGTGTCGGCGATGCGGGGTAACTGCGCGCGTGCGGTGGTGACGGCTTGTGCGGGTAATGGTAGTGCCAGCAGATCAGCGCTAGTGGCGGCAATGCTCGATAAGTCGTAGATGGTCTGCGGTGTAACCAAGCACAGCACGGGGCCAAGGTTTGGCATTTCGATACGGCCTATGAGCAGGGCGCGGTCTGCGTCGGTGGGGAGGGTGTAGGGGAGGGTAGGTGGCGTGGTCATGGGCATGACTTTATCCGAAACCTGAGGGGATGTACCAGCACCTAGTCACGTACGCATAGTTGAGTGTTTATCGCCAGGAAAGTCAGTCTCGTACGCACAGTTGGGCGTTCATCGTCTGCCCTCATGCTGGAGTACCAGAAATCGGTCAGCCGATAAACACCCAACTGTGCAGCGACCAAAGTAGCGCGCTACCGGTAGTTTTCTGTCAGTCTGTCACGTCACTACGGGTGGCACGCCAAGGTGGTCGCGAGGTGGGTGAACGTATGCAAATTGACCGATTTCTGGTACTCCAGTATGAGGGCGATTTGCATACGCTCACCCGCCCGGAGCCAACTATTTTCCAAGAAACGGATGAGGGCAAACCACTTCACACTTGCCCGTAACCAAGCAACTCTGCAACAAAGACCTACGCGACCAGTAGCGCGAATAAAAAAGTCCGCCAACCTCACGGTCAACGGACTTCTTGCTAACAGCGAGAATGATTAACGCTTAGCCAGCGGCAACACGTCGCGCTTCTCAGCACCGGTAAAGAGCTGGCGCGGGCGGCCGATTTTGTACTCTGGGTCGCCGATCATTTCGTTGAGCTGGGCGATCCAGCCTACGGTGCGGGCCAGGGCGAACACGGCGGTGAACATGCTGACGGGGATGCCGATGGCGCGCTGCACGATGCCGCTGTAGAAGTCTACGTTGGGGTAGAGCTTGCGCTGCACAAAGTAGTCGTCTTCCAGGGCGATGCGCTCGAGCTCTTTGGCCAGTTTGAACAGGGGGTCGTTCTCCAGGCCCAGCTCGCGGAGCACTTCGTGGCAGGTCTCTTGCATCAGCTTGGCGCGGGGGTCATAGTTTTTGTACACGCGGTGGCCAAAGCCCATGAGTTTGACGCCGGAGTTTTTGTCCTTGACCTTCTCCATGAACTCGCCTACCTTGGCCACGCCGCCCATTTTCTGGATGTCTTCCAGCATGTTCAGGCAGGCCTCGTTGGCACCGCCGTGCGCGGGGCCCCACAGGCAGGCTACACCTGCAGCGATGGCGGCAAACGGGTTGGTGCCCGAGCTGCCGCACAGGCGCACGGTGGAGGTGGAGGCGTTTTGCTCGTGGTCTGCATGCAGGGTGAAGATGCGGTCCACAGCGCGCTCGATCACGGGGTTGACCACATACTCTTCGCAGGGCGTGGCAAACATCATGTGCAGGAAGTTGCCTGCGTAGCTGAGATTGTTTTTCGGGTAGATGTAAGGCTGGCCGACGCTGTATTTGTAGGCCATGGCTACCAATGTAGGCATTTTGGCAATCAAGCGGATGGCGGCGATGTCGCGGTGCTCGGCATTGGTGATGTCGGTGCTGTCATGGTAGAAGGCCGACAGTGCGCCGACCAGGCCGGTCAAGATGGCCATGGGGTGTGCGTCGCGGCGGAAACCGCGCAGGAAGAACTGCATCTGCTCGTTGACCATGGTGTGCATGGTCACGCGGTTGGTGAAGTCTTTCTTCTGCTCTACATTGGGCAAGTTGGCGTACAGCAACAGGTGGCAGGTCTCCAAAAAGTCGCAGTTGGTGGCCAGTTGCTCGATGGGGTAGCCGCGGTAGAGCAGCTCGCCTTTGTCACCGTCAATGTAGGTAATGGCTGACTGGGTGGCCGCTGTGCTCATAAAGCCAGGGTCGTAGGTGAACATGCCGGTTTGGGCGTACAGCTTGCGGATATCGACCACATCGGGGCCGATACTGCCCTGGTACACGGGCAGTTCTACGCTGGGGCTGCCATTGGAGAAGGACAGGGTGGCTTTGTTGTCGGAGAGTTTCATGGGGAGGTACCTTTACTTTTGGACTTTAACTTTTTTGTTTCAATAGGGTCAGCAGGTTTTGAATGTCTGCGGTATCAAATTCGGGGCGTATTTGCTGCAATGATTTGCGGCTCAAATGCAGATCGAGCAGGTCATTGTCGGATAAATCCATCAGAGCGTTCAAACTATTCGCTTGCCGCACGGTGATGCTGCTCTCGTACTGGGTAAAAAACCGCTCGATGAACAGATCATTTTCCAGCAAACCCCTGCGTGTTCTCCAGCGCAGCTTGGAGAGCTCGCGCACACCCAGCTTGGCATCCAGGCCAGCGGGTGCGTCGATGGAGGCGACGAGTTCGGTCATGGTCAATTTCCCGCCGGGCCGCCCCAAGGGAAATTAGCCCCCAGAGGGGGCAGCGCTGCCTTTGCAAAGGGCTTAAAAGCGCACGGAGTGACAAGCGTGGGGGTCATGTAGTTAGACGGAGCGCAGCACCATCATCTCTTTGATCTTGCCGATCGCCTTGGTCGGGTTCAGGCCTTTCGGGCACACGTCCACGCAGTTCATGATGGTGTGGCAGCGGAAAAGGCGGTAAGGGTCTTCCAGGTTGTCCAGGCGCTCGGCGGTGCCGTGGTCGCGGCTGTCGGCGATGAAGCGGTAGGCTTGCAAGAGGCCAGCGGGGCCGACGAACTTGTCGGGGTTCCACCAGAAGCTGGGGCAGGCGGTAGAACAACTAGCGCACAAAATGCACTCGTACAAACCGTTGAGCTCATCGCGCTCTTCGGGCGACTGCAAGCGCTCTTTTTCGGGCGCAATGGTGTCGTTCATCAAGTAGGGCTTGATGGAGTTGTACTGCTTGAAGAACTGCGTCATGTCCACAATCAAATCGCGGATGACGGGCAGGCCAGGCAAGGGCTTGAGCGTGATGTCGCCTTTGAGCGTGCGCATATTGGTCAAGCAGGCCAAGCCGTTTTTGCCGTTGATGTTCATCGCGTCAGAGCCGCACACGCCTTCGCGGCACGAGCGGCGAAAGCTGATGCTGGGCACTTGCTCTTTGAGCTTCATCAGCACATCCAGCAGCATGCGCTCGGTGCCGTCCAGCTCGATTTTTACCGTTTGCATGTACGGCTTGGCATCCGCATCCGGGTCGTAGCGGTAGATTTTGAAGGTGCGTGTTTCCATGATATTTGCTCAGAAAGTACGGGTTTTTAATGGAACTGAATCAACGGTCAGCGGCTTCATCTGCACCGCCTTGTAGCTCAAGCGGTTGCCGTCTTTGTACCAAAGCGTGTGCTTGTGCCATTCTTTGTCGTTGCGGCCGTTGGGGAACTCGGGTGTGTCGTCGTAGTCGGCAACCGAGTGCGCGCCACGGCTTTCGCGGCGGGCGGCGGCGGACACCAAGGTGGCCTCTGCGGCTTCGATCAGGTTCTCTACCTCCAGCGCTTCGATGCGGGCGGTGTTGAAGATTTTGGAGTTGTCTTTGAGGCCTATTGCGGCGACGCGCTTGCGCAGTTCAGCCATTTTTGTCACGCCTTCGTCCAGCGTGGCCTGGGTGCGGAACACGCCGGCGTGCAACTGCATGGCAGCGCGAATGTCGTCGGCCACTCTTTGCGCGTATTCGCCAGTTTGGTTGCTGTCCAGACGAGCCAGGCGCTCTTCGGTGGAGGTTGTAGCATCTGCGGGCAAGGGCTTGTGCGCAGAACTCTTGTCGTGGTGCTCGACGATATGGTTGCCCGCCGCTCGGCCAAATACCAGCAAGTCCAGCAACGAATTAGTGCCCAAGCGGTTGGCACCGTGCACGCTCACGCAGGAGCATTCACCCACGGCGTACAGGCCTTTCACGACGGCGTTGTCGTTGCCATCTTTTTGGCGCACTACCTGGCCGTTGATATTGGTGGGGATGCCGCCCATTTGGTAATGGATGGTCGGCACCACGGGGATGGGTTCGCGCGTCACATCCACGTTGGCAAAGTTAATGCCGATCTCGTACACCGAGGGCAAACGTTTGTGGATGGTCTCTGCGCCCAGGTGGTCCAGCTTGAGCAGCACATAGTCTTTGTTGGGGCCGCAGCCCCGGCCTTCCTTGATCTCCTGGTCCATGCAGCGCGAGACAAAGTCACGCGGGGCCAGGTCTTTCAGCGTGGGCGCATAGCGCTCCATGAAGCGCTCGCCGTTGCTGTTGATCAAGATAGCGCCTTCGCCCCGGCAGCCTTCGGTCAGCAACACACCTGCGCCCGCTACGCCTGTGGGGTGGAACTGCCAAAACTCCATGTCTTCCAGCGCAATGCCCGCGCGTGCGGCCATGCCCAGGCCGTCGCCGGTGTTGATAAAGGCATTGGTCGATGCGGCAAAGATACGGCCTGCGCCGCCGGTGGCCATCAGCGTGGTTTTGGCTTCAAAAATATGCAGCTCGCCGGTTTCCATCTCGATGGCGCTTACGCCCACGCAGTCGCCGTCGGCATCCATGATCAGGTCTTGCGCCATCCACTCGACAAAGAAGGTGGTTTTGGCCTGCACGTTTTGCTGGTACAGGGTGTGCAGCATGGCGTGGCCCGTGCGGTCCGCAGCGGCGCAGGCGCGCTCCACCGCTTTTTCGCCGTAGTTGGCGGTGTGGCCGCCAAACGGGCGCTGGTAAATGGTGCCGTCCGGGTTGCGGTCAAACGGCATGCCCATGTGCTCCAGGTCGTACACCACCTTGGGTGCTTCGCGGCACATAAACTCAATCGCGTCCTGGTCGCCCAACCAGTCACTGCCCTTGACGGTGTCATAGAAGTGGTAGTGCCAGTTGTCTTCGTTCATGTTGCCAAGCGACGCACCAATGCCGCCCTGCGCAGCTACGGTGTGGCTGCGGGTAGGGAACACTTTGGACAGCACGGCCACGTTCAAGCCCGCACGGGCCAGTTGCAGCGAGGCACGCATGCCCGAGCCGCCTGCGCCGACGATGACTACATCAAATTTGCGTTTAGAAATAGAGGCCATCTTATTAAACTCTCCACAGTACTTGAATTGCCCAGCCCGCACAGCCGGCCAGCCAGATGATGCTGAACACTTGCAGCGCCAGGCGCAACATCACGGGCTTGATGTAGTCCATATAAATCTCGCGCATACCCACCCAGACGTGGTAGACAAGAGCCAGAATGACGACGAAAGTCAAAAGCTTCATCCACTGGGGCGCGAAAATGCCGGCCCACTTGTCGTAGCCCATGGTGCCTTTGTTGAAGATCACCTGCGCCAGCACGATGAAGGTGAACAGCGCCATCACGCCTGCGGTGATGCGCTGGGCCAGCCAGTCGCGCAGCGCGTGCGCTGATTTGCTTTGGGTAGTTATATTGGTCATAAGGGTGTGCTCCAGTTCAGTACAGGCCAAACAGCTTGGCGCCCAAGGCGGCGGCGATGGGCAGGCTGATCAGGAAGGTGGCGATGGCCGAGCTTTTGCCAAAGGATTTGGTGGTGGCTTTGTGGCTGTAGTCCATCCACAGGTGGCGCAGGCCTGCAATGAGGTGGTGCACATACGCCCAGATCAACACTACGGCCAGCAGCTTCCAGGCCATGCCGGGCAGGCCCAGCATGCCAATATTGAAAGCTGCGCGGAATTTGTTAAACGAAATCTCCGACGACAGCGAAGTGTCCATCAGCCACATGATGAAGGGCAGCGCCAAAAACATGATCAGGCCACTGATGCGGTGCAGGATCGACACAATGCCTGCCAGGGGCAAACGGTAAGAGGGGAGATCTGTAAAGGCGTTGATATTGCGGAACTCAGGCCGCTTGGTGGCTACGATGGTCGCTTCGGTGGGCATACTTTACTTTCTATGATTTTGTGTAATTGCTTGGTAACTGGCATCTTTGCACAAGCTCAAATTCTATTGCAATGCAGCATGAATCTGAGCTTAGGGTGTCTAAGGAGGGGGTTTTTTGTCAAGAAAATGTCTTCTGGCTGTCTAATCAGCTCCACAGTGGGGTTTTTAGATGGTTTTTGGCGTTAGAGATTGACAGGGGTGCCTCATTGTTATGCATGCGTAACATGGTGGCGTGTGTACTGAGCCTACAGCTCATCCAGGTGCGCCAGCATCTCGCTGGCTCGTTCCCGTAGTTTGGTGCGCTCGTCGCCAGTCATGCGCTGCAGGTTTTTCACCATCAGTGCGGTGCGCGGGTTGCTGGCAAAGCTGGCCTCGTGCTGGTCTAAAAAGTTCCAGTACAAAGTGGTCAGTGGGCAAGCTGTGTCGCCCGTGCGGCCTTCGGGCAGGTACCTGCAGCCGCTGCAGTAATTGCTCATGCGTTTGACATAGGCCCCGCTGGCTACATAGGGTTTGCTGGTAAAGCGGCCGCCATTGGCAAACAGCGCCATGCCCGCTACGTTGGGCAGCTCTACCCATTCCACAGCGTCTACGTACACTGCCAGGTACCAGTCACACATCTGCTGTGGCTGGATCTGCGCAGTAACGCCAAACATGCCGGTCACCATCAGGCGTTGAATGTGGTGAGAATAACCGTTGTCCAGCGTCTGGGTAATGCACTGGCGCATGCAGTTCATGCGGGTGTCACCTGTCCAATACCACTTGGGAAGCGGGTTGTGGTGGCCGTAGTGGTTGGCGGTTTTCAGGCCGGGCATGTCTAAAAAATACATCCCGCGCATGAACTCGCGCCAGCCCAGCACCTGGCGGATAAAGCCTTCCACACTGGCCAAATCCAAGCCTTTGGTGTGGTAGGCCTGCTCGGCTGCCTGCACTACCTCCAGCGGGCTGATCAGCTTCAAGTTGAGCGAGCTGCTGAGCAGCGAATGCCAGCCAAACTCCAGCCCCGTCCACATCGCATCCTCGTGCGGGCCAAATTGGGGCAACCTGTTGTCGACAAAGTCTTGCAGCGCATGAAGTGCCTGGGCGCGGGTGGTGGGCCAGTTGAATGTGTGCAGGTGGCCAGGGTGGTCGGCAAAGTGCTGGTTCACCAGTGCGATCACGTCTTGGGTGATCTGGTCGGGCGGGTATTGGGGCGGCTGGGGCACCTGCTGTGGTCCTGCCTTGCCAAAGCTTTTACGGTTGTCTGCGTCAAAGTTCCATTGACCACCGACGGGCACGGCGGCGCCATTTTCATCGGTCATCAATACCCGGTATTGCTGGCGCATTTTTCGGTAGAAAAACTCCATGCGCAAGCCCTTGTTCGCAGCGGCCCACTGGCGAAATTGCACCGCGCTGCACAAGAAGTGCTGATCCTCACGCCAGGTCATGAAAGTGGGGGCGGTGCAGACCGTTTTTTCTATACTGTTTTGGCTATCAGTCAGCTGAAATGCTGGTGTAAATGCTATTTTTTTCATAGCGATGTCAAGCTGCTGGCGCACCCGCAGATCACCAGGCTCCACACCCAAAACAGCCTTTGGGCGGTGCTGCGCCACGGCGGCCAGCAGGCCATCAGCCAGCGTGGCGTCGCCATGCGTGTCCAGGGCGCGGTAGTCTGTCCGTAGCCCTTTGGCGCGCAACTGCGCCGCAAAATGGCGCATGGCGGACAAGAAAAGCGTGGTGCGAATTTTGTGTGACCACACATGGCGCGACTCTTCAAACGCTTCGACCATCAAGATGACATCCTGCACCGGGTCAATGTCTTGCAGCGCTGACGATTGCGCGTCTAGCTGATCACCCAGGATCAGCACCAGATGGCGACACGGAGTTGTCATGACTTTTTCCCTTTGCGGCAGGCATCGGAGCAGTATTTAACTTCGCCCCAGTTTTTAGCCCAGCTTTTGCGCCACACCATGTCTCTCCCGCAGGCGAGGCAGGGTTTGCTGGGCAGGGCAAGTTTGTTGCCCTTAAAACCCGTGGGTGGGGGTGACATAGCTGCTTGCAGTCAATTGGCCCAAGCGGCCGATGAAAGCGGGTTTAAGCTATTTAAGCTTTTTTAGCCCAGGCGCTGCACCAGCCTTCGCCTGCGACTTGTTTGCCAGCAAACAATGGGCAAGCTGCGGCTGTATCAGCCACTTTGCCTTGGTACAGTGCGCAGTTGCTGCACATTTGCTCTTTGGCGTATTTGGGGTATTTGACTTTGTCGGTCTTGCTGGCATCGCCAAAGTAGCCTAGGGCTTTGGCATTGGCATCTGTTTCTAGCACCATGGGGGCTTGTGCAAGGGCAGTTTGGGCGACGGCAAAAGAAGTGCTGCCCACGCTAAGGTGAACAATAAACTGGCGGCGGCTGGTCATGGGGGGGGTGTCCTGGAGACGGTAGATAGCGATGCTACTTGCCACGATAGGAAGCGCATCGGTAACTAATGTAGTGCATGCGGATTTTTCGTGCACGCTGCTGGTGCAATGACCGAGTAATTGTGAAGGCTACCAAGGCAAGGCTTGGCCGTTGTAGGCCATGAAGCGGCCTGTGTCGCCCACCGCCAATCCGTCGATGACCCCCAGCATATCGCTGGCTGCATCGATAGGACTGCGGCCAATCTCCTCGCCGCGAAAGGGCTTGGACAAATGCGAGCTTACGGTGCCGGGGTGCAGCGCTACCAGCACTGCGTTCGGGTTGCTGCGCTTGACTTCAATCGCTGCTGTTTTCAGCAGCATATTCAGCGCTGCTTTGGAAGCGCGGTAGCTGTACCAGCCGCCCAGGCGGTTGTCTTCAATGCTGCCCACTTTGGCAGACAGGACAGCCAGCACACTACGCTGTGCGTGCAGCCAAGGTGCAAAGTGCCGCAGCACCATGGCCGGGCCCAGGGTGTTGGTGCGAAAGGTTTGCTCCATCTGGGTGTAGCTCAGGTCGGCTAGCCGCTTCTCAGGGCTAAACTGCCCGGTGTGCAGCACCCCGGTAGCGGCAATGATGAGGTGAAATTTACCCGAAGGGGCAAGCTGCACCGCAGCAGCGGCGATGCTGGCTTCGTCGTCAAAATCAATCGGAGGCTGTGACTGGCGGTGCAGACCTACCACCTGCGCGCAACGCGGTTCTTGCAACAGGAGTTTATGAAAAGCCGCGCCTATGCTGCCCGATGCGCCAATCACCAATGCGCGAAAACCCGTGGGAAAAGACTGCATCCTGAGTGCTCCAAGTTCTGAAAAACTGCCTATAAATTTGAAAAGAAATGAAAAGCAGGACACATGCGAAAATAACACATGACCGCAATGAACCACACCTTCAGCGCAGAAGACACCTCGCGCATCATTGAGATGGCGTGGGAAGACCGTACACCGTTTGAGGCGATTGAGTTGCAGTTTGCTTTGAATACATCGGGCGTGGTGGCCTTCATGCGCCAGCAGCTCAAGCCCAGCTCGTTTCGCATGTGGCGCAGGCGCATGGCGGGCAGGGTGACCAAGCACCTGGCGCTGCGCTCGCCAGACGTTTCGCGCGCCCATTGCCCTGCGCAATACAAGCGCCAGTACTAGCCGCCATACAAGCGCCAGTGCTATCGCGGCAACATCACCAGTTGCAAGCTGCCCGAGCGCGACAGACTTGGCTTGGCGGTGTATTTGAGCAGCAGGCGGTAGGTGTCTAAATCGAATGCCAGCGTCACATTGGCTTGCATTGCCTGCTCCAGCTGCGCATCGTCGTGCACAGTGCCCAAGTGGCACCATTGGTCAAAGATATGCAGGTCGCTGCGCTCATTGCTGGCGCTGTGCTCGCGCAGGCCTACCTTGCCGGGGTAGGGCCACACATGCAGCTTTTGCGCAGCCAGTGCCAGTTGCACGCGCAGGTGGTGTAGCTCGGGTTTTTCCAGTTGGCAGCACACGCCCTTGCAGTGGCCCAGCTGCTGCGCAAAGCAGCGGCCCTTGCCGCCCTCCAGGCCCAGCGCCTGCGGGCACAGCTTATGCTGCGTTGCAAGCTCTCTCAGCGCCAGGGTGGCCTGCGCTTTGGAGCGGTACACGCCAAACATCTGGCCAAACTGCTGCGGTTGCAGCGCGTCGCCGCGCACCAGGCTGAGCAGGGGGCGGGCCGAGGGGTCTGCGCTCAGCTGCCAGGCACACAGGCTGCGCTCGCGGCGCAACTGGCGGTTAAACACGGGTTGCAGCTCTTTCACCAAGCGGGCTTCCAGCAGCAGCGCGCCCAGCTCGCCCGCTGTCTCACGCCATTCAATGCGCTTGACCTCTTGCGCGATCCGCATCTCGCGCGCCTCTTTGCTGGCCCCCTGAAAATGCGACATCACCCGTGCGCGCAGCGTGACGCTTTTGCCCACGTACAGCGGCAGCGGCCCGTCGCCATAGAATAAATAGACGCCGGGAGTATTGGGTACGCTGGCAATCTCGGTCTCCAGGTGCGGTGGCACCACAGCGCTGCCTTGCAGCAAAGCCAGCGCCTGGGCTTGCACTTGCTCTGGCCCCAGCTCTGCGGTAGCCACGCGCAGCCAGCTTTGCATCACATCCACATCGCCCATCGCGCGGTGGCGCGCCATGGTGGACAGGCCGTGGCGCTGCATGATGGCGTCCAGCCCGTGGCCATTGTGCTGCGGGTACAGCTTGCGAGACAGGCGCACAGTGCACAGCGTTTTCACCCGCAGCGCCACGCCGATGCGCTCAAACTCGTGCAGCAAAAAGCTGTGGTCAAAGCGCACGTTATGCGCCACCAGCACCGCGCCGTCCAGCAGTTGCAAAAGCTGGTCGCTCACCATTTCAAAGCGCGGTGCGTCCTGCACCATGTCGTCGTTAATGCCTGTGAGCTGCTGGATGAAATACGCAATGCTGCACCCCGGGTTCACCAAGCTGCTCCAGCGCGCCACCTCCACGCCGTGCTCCACACGCACCGCCGCGATCTCGGTAATGCGGCTGTGCAGCGCACTACCACCAGTGGTTTCGAGGTCGAGCAGTACATAGCAGGGCAGCATAGAACCCAATGGTAATTCCATTTCTAAATCATTACTGTCGTTGTTGCGTCGGCTTGCCGTGCTACAGCACTCTCGTAGGCTCCGCGCCTAGACATTAATGATGTAGAAATGGAATAAGCCAAGGGCTTGCTGCGGGGCGGGCCTTTGCACGCGAATCAGGCTGGCGGCGCTGCATCACCGCTTGCTGGCTTGGTTGCCAGGAAACCTGGATACTCCCTAAAGCGTAGCACTCCGTCTATGCAGGTCAGTGGGGTACACAGCATAAGCCCCATAGTGGGTCGGTTTTCAGCTTCTGTGGCGATCCAAGGCGGTTTAGCCGCCAGAACCGCGACTACCGGCTCCCCGCGAGAATCTGTCCGCTATGTATTGCGTAGCGGCTAAGGTATATTTCTTGCTGGCTAACAGCTGATAGATACTAAAAAACAGCTCAAAATCGCTGTTTTCAAGCCTTCGGAAGGCCCTGGGAGTCTGAAAATCGGCTGGATACTGAAAATGGACTTGTTTGAACGCTGTTTTTAGATCGTATTGCGCTGTAGCCGGCAATAAACATACGCTAGCCGCTATGGAATATGGAGTGCTTGTTTTGCAAAAAATGGTCGGCAGACGATCCGTGGGGCAGATTTTCTGCCTACAGCGGCGCTGTAGCCTGAAAATCTTCATTTTTACCCTCTACCCTGTGTACCCCACTGGCCTGTATAGACGAAGCGCTACTATTTAGTGAGTAATTCCATTTCTAAATCATTACTGTCGTTGTTGCGTCGCCTTGCCGTGCTACAGCACTCTCGTAGGCTCCGCGCCTAGACATTAATGATGTAGA
>JAYVGI010000136.1:0-3865 GCA_043772355.1 Polaromonas sp. | reverse complement strand
CACCGGCCTGCAACTGCGCAGCAGCAGTGCCCCCGAAGAAGCCGCTGCCTACCTGCGCAGCGAGGTGAACAACTGGGGTGAGGTGGTCAAGCGCAGCGGTATCCCGCGCGAGTGAACTTTTCTCAAAGGTTAACCCGAATTCTTCCGGCCACACGAGATACCATTGACCTCTAGATTTGATGGCTTTTGGTGTACCAGATTTCGCGATCATTTCATTTGAAAACAACTGTTAGGAAACAGATGCATCGCCGTAACTTGCTACTCACTGCCATCGCCACACTGCCTGCCATGCGCGCTTTCGCAAGCGATGCGCCTCCCATCAAACTTATCGTGCCCTTTGCCCCCGGCGGCAGCGCCGACTTCATCGCCCGGTTGATCGCGGTGCCCTTGAGCCTTCGGCTAGAGCAGCCCGTGGTCGTCGAAAACAAAGCTGGTGCCGGTAGCACCATCGGCACGGCGGCTATTGCGCAGGCATCGCCCGATGGTTTGACGCTGGGCATAGCGGCCGTATCGGGCATGGCCACAGGCCCTGCAACGATGAAAGTGGGCTACGACCCGCACAAAGATTTCACGGCCATCACCAATATCTGCGCCACACCCAGTGTGATTGCTGTCAACCCGAGTTTCCCTGCCACTAATTTTCAGGAATTTTTGCAGGTGGTGCGCAAAAATCCGGGCAAATACAGCTACGCCACCAGCGGTCCAGGCAGTGTGGGCAATTTGCAGATGGAGTTATTCAAGCAGCTCGCAGATCTGCGCATCGTGCACATTCCCTACACGGGGGCCAGTCAGGCGCTCACTGGGGTTATCAGCGGGCAAGGGGCCGAGATTATTTTCGATCAACTGCCATCGATCCGAAACCACGTGGTTGCCAAAAAACTGATACCCGTGGCGCTGGCTTCTTCCAAGCAACTTCCGATGCCGTTCAACATACCCACCTTGAAAGAGCTGGGGTTTGAGCGTGCCAATCGGATGTCATTTTTCGGCCTCATCGCACCTGCAGGATTGAAACAAGAAGTCCTGGCCCGCATTTCCAAGGCGATGGACGGCGTTCTTCATTCAGACACCGGCACGCGTAGAAAGCTGGAGGATGCAGGCTCTTTTGTGATTGGCAATACGCCCCAACAATTTCAAGAGCAAATCAGCAGCGAGTACAAAACCTATGCAGACTTGGTGAAGCGGCTGAATTTGACAATTTAGCCCCGACCAGGGCTGACTCGGAGGGCGTGCATCTTGGGCAGGTGCATCCATGAGGCAAGCCTGTGTAATCCTCTGATCGATGCGCCCAATCTATTTCAGAAGGCCAATGTCTTTGTAGTTGGGCGATTTGGGGATAGACACCAGGTAGCTGTGAATCTCGGCCAAGTCGTCCTTGGACAAAATCTTCTCGCTGTACTTGGGCATGGGCCCGTTGGTATGGCGAATGAAGACGTTGATAAAGTCAAACGGCTTGGGCTCCGGTGCCAGTTTGGGGCCGGTGATGCCGCCTTGGCCGACAAAGCCGTGGCACTGCCAGCAGCCGTTTTTGATGTACAACTCGCGGCCTTTTGCGGGGTCAGCCAGAGCGGTGCCAGAGATGGATGACAGGGCGCAGGCCAAGGCCACGGGTGCAAAGAATGGTGTGAATTTCATAGTGTCGCTCCCGGGTTAACGTGGCTGTGTCCACACGTTGAGCAAGGCGGGCTGGCCCGACTTGACGACGGCTACGGCTTCTTTGAGTGCCGGGCCCAGTTGCGCCGGGTCTTTGATCGGCCCCTTGGCCCACCAGCCCATCGACTCGGCCAGCTTGTGGTATTCGATGTCCGGCTTTTCCAGGCTGGTGCCCACCGGGCCCATGTCGCCGCCCAGGTTGACCTTGCGGTCACGGAAGTTGGCCAGGCGCTGCACATGCATCACTTCTTGGTGGTAGCCCCGGTTGTTGTGCATCACAGAGAGCAGGGGGATTTTGTGTTTGGCCGCTGTCCACAGCACGCCGGGTGCGTACATCAAATCGCCATCCGACTGGATGCTGACCGAGAAGCGCCCCAGGTCGCGGTTGGCCAGCGCTGCGCCCACAGATGCTGGCGCGCCGTAGCCCACGCCGTAGCCGCCCGAGCGGCCCAGCCAGTGGTGGTGCTTCTCCATGGGCCACAGGCGGTTGGGCCAGTTGCTCACATTGCCTTCCGATGCCACCAGCGACCAGTCCAGGTCTTTGATGGCGTGGTAAGTTTCCATCACCAGGCGGGCGGTGCTGATGGGGCTGGCATCCCAGCCCAGTGCGGCGGCGGTGCGGGTGCGCACCTGGTTCTCTTGGTAGGCCTTGCGTGCGGCTTCACCGCGCTTGGCAATGGCGGCCTTGCGGTCGTTGGGGATGGCTTGTTTGACGGCTTCGATCAGCGCGGGCAATGTCGCCTCGGCATCAGCGGCCATTTGCACGTCTACCACCTGAAAGCGCTGAAAGTCCTGGTAGTTGGCCTTGGTGTTCAGGTCTACCGCCGTGATGCTGATGAGCTTGGTTTGCGGCTTGATGCGGCTGGCTTGGCTGCCGTGGCCACCGTTGTCGTTGTTGTCGGTATAGGCGTTCACCGTAGCCCAAAAGTCCGACAGCTCCATGCCAATGATGACATCGGCATCGCCCACCGCACCCGGCCCGGTGCTGAGGTAATGCGTGCGCGGAAAGTTCATGCGCCCGCCCTGGTCAATCACCCGGGCTTGCAGCAGTTCGGCCAGTTGCACAATCAGCCCAATGCCTGCGGGCGTGCGTGCGGCGCGGTCTACCACGATGACAGGGTTGTCGGCTGCGGCCAGCAGGCGCGCGGCTTCTTTCACCGCACCCGTGTCGCCCTGCGGCGGCGAGGTAGGCACGTAGCGCGGGATGTAGGGCATCTTGCCCGCATGCGCGTGCATGGGGGCCATTTGCAGCGCGGCGTCTAGCGATATAGCCACGGGGCCGTACGGCGGTGTCATGGCAATCTTGTAGGCGCGGATGAAGGACTGCGAGAAGTGCTGCAAGGACACCGGGGTGTCATCCCACTTGGTGTAGTCGCGCACCATGGCGTTGATGTCTTGCGCCGAGTGGAAGGTGGGCACGCCCGGCGGGCGGTAGGCGGCATCCATGTCGTTGCCGCCAATGACAATCATCGGCACCCGGTCGCACCAGGCGTTGAAAATGCCCATGCTGGCGTGTTGCAAACCCACCGTGCCGTGGCACAACGTAATCAAAGGTTTGCCCGCAATCTTGAAGTAGCCATGCGCCATGCCCACGGCAGACTCTTCGTGCAAGCAGGTGAGAAACTCGGGCGTGGTGTTGCCGCCGTAGTCGATCAAGGATTCATGCAGCGCGCGAAAGCTGGACGCGCAGTTGGACGGCAGGTATTTGATGTCGAGCGACTTGATGACATCGACCATGAAGTCTGAGCCGGGCTTGCCTTCTGAATGGCCCAGGTCGGGCGGCACTCCGGTTTCTGCGGCGATGGCTTTGCCCGAGGGCGGCAGTGCGGAGGGCGCTGCGGGCTTGACCGGGTCTGCAGCGTGGGCTGGTGCCATTACCGTTGCGGCGCCGGAGGCTAGTACGCCGCTGAGAAAGTTTCTGCGGCCTGTGGTGGCGGGCTTTGTGTCGTCGCTCTTTGTTGTGTGGTTTGCCAAGATGTGTCTCCTCGGTGGTTGGGTTGTTAAATCTGTGTGTGTGTCGTTCTATTGGGTGTTGCGAGATTTACGTTCGCGGAGATGTATCGCTCCCGGTGCTCGCGGCCCGGGCACTGGGCTTGGACGGCTCCGCGGCTGTCCTCCGTTGCGGCCTAGGGCCGCTGCCTGTGCGCCCGTGAAGGCGCTACGTTAGCACGGTGAAAGTCCGTGTCAGGGTAAGCCAAGGCCCTGTAGTCGAAGG
>JAYVGI010000135.1:0-26862 GCA_043772355.1 Polaromonas sp. | reverse complement strand
GCCTCATTGCCTGTTGGGACTTGTTTATAACGAAATGCCTCTAGCCATCGTGCAGCCGCTCAAGATAAAGAATCTTCATCTCCTGCGCGGCAGAATTGGTTGGTGCATGTCGAATCTGCGCATTTATCATGGTATCAAAGCTCGGGTCGCGACAAACGTACTCAAGGCATACAAGGAACAACTCTGGCAATGAGTCGTGTGCGCGCATGATTTCCAGTGCCTTGTTCTTTTCCCCTCGCTGAAAGAAGTCAACTATTTCCTCTAATTGCTTCGTCAGCTTCGAGTGCTCCTCGTACTTCGACTTGAACTGAATGCACAACTCTTCAAGCTGACCGAACATCTCTTGATCTTCTGGCACCTTCAAGGAAATCGCCCCCTCCACCTGTTTTTGTTTTCTTGGTTTCATACGCGTTCGCCCGCAATCAAGTTGAAATTGCTTTTGTGGTGCGACATAGAAAGGATCGACTCACAAAAAATAGACTTGTAGTCGCATTTTGGCTCAGTTCATCTCACTACAGCGCAACTTCAATTATAGTTAGAAGTATGGCCTGGAAACAAAAAAGCCACCTTGCGGTGGCTTTTTGTATTCTAAATCAATGACTTAGAAATTTTTACTGGCGGAGTGGACGGGACTCGAACCCGCGACCCCCGGCGTGACAGGCCGGTATTCTAACCAACTGAACTACCACTCCTGGTAGCCTAGCGTTCGCTCTTGCGAGCCAAGTGCTTGGCAACTTGCGCCTTGTTTACTGCTGCGCATTTTAAAAAAATGCACCACAGCAAAATGTTGGCGACCCCACGGGGATTCGAACCCCGGTACTTACCGTGAAAGGGTAATGTCCTAGGCCTCTAGACGATGGGGTCAGTAACCTTGGAACCGATGCTTTATGGCTTGTTTAACAAAACCGCGAAACATCTTCTCTCTTCTCGATACAAAGTTGGTGGAGGTAAGCAGGATCGAACTGCTGACCTCTTGCATGCCATGCAAGCGCTCTCCCAGCTGAGCTATACCCCCGTTGTCGTGCATCATCAATAGCTTGACATCACACGTCACCTGATTGGTATCGAGCCTCGAATTATAACCCGAATTTTTAGACTTTTTGCAGCCTGTGCAACACATCGTCGCGTGTGCACAGTTCAATCACGGCATCCAAGGCAGGAGTTTGCGCTTTGCCCATCAACAAAACCCGCACCGGCATGGCCAGCTGGGGCATTTTCAGGCCGGTGGCGGCCAGCACTTCTTTGATGGCTGCGGCTATGCCGGCTTTGTCCCAGGCGCAGGTTCGCAGTTTGTCTGCCAGGGCTGCAATGGCGGGCTTGGCAGCCTCGGTGACATGCAGGGCAAAGTCTTCCTGGTTGCGCTTGGGCTCGGCATAAAACGCTGCCGCCCACACGGCCAGGGCAGCCGTGGTGTCGCAACGGTCTTTGAACAACGCGCAGATTTTTTGCAATCGGTCATCGGCGGTGATGGGAGCGGGGTTGCCGTCTGCATCTAAGCGGTGGCGCAGTTGCGTGCGCGTCAGCGCAGTGAGGCGCTCGTCGCTGGCTTGCTTCATGTAGTGGGAGTTGACCCAGTTGAGCTTGGCTGCGTCCCACTGCGCGGGGCTTTTGGCCAAGTGCGTGCCGTCAAACCATTGCGCAATCTGTGCGGCACCAAACAGCTCGTCGTCGCCGTGGCTCCAGCCCAAGCGGGACAGGTAATTCATCATCGCCTCGGGCAGGTAGCCTGCATCGCGGTAGTCCGTCACGCTCACGGCGCCGTGGCGCTTGGAGAGCTTTTCGCCGTCAGGCCCCAAGATCATCGGTACATGGCCGTAGTGCGGCAGTTGCGCGCCCAGGGCTTTGAGAATGTTGATCTGGCGCGGTGTGTTGTTGACATGGTCGTCCCCGCGTATGACGTGGGTAATGCGCATATCAAGGTCGTCGACCACCACGCAAAAATTGTACGTGGGGGTGCCCACCGTTTCGCCGCGTGCGGCCGCTTCATCGGACACCGGGCGCGCGATGATGAGGTCGTCCAGCTCTTTATTGCTAATGGTGATGGTGCCTTTGACTGTGTCGTCCCAACTTACATCGCCATCGACGGGGTTACAAAAACGCACCACGGGCTGCACGCCTGCGGGAGGCGCAGGCAACACCTTGCCGGGCGCGGGCCGCCAGCGGCCGTCGTAGCGGGCTTTCTCGCCGCGTTTCATCTGCGCCTCGCGCATGGCGTCCAGCTCGTCGCGCGAGGTGTAGCAGTGGTAGGCGGTGCCTGCTTGCAGCATCTGCGCGATGACCTCGCGATAGCGCGCCATGCGCTGCATTTGGTAGAACGGGCCCTCGTCATACTTCAACTCCAGCCAGTCCATGGCTTCAATAATCTGGTCCACTGCGGCTTGGGTAGAGCGCACCTCGTCGGTATCTTCAATACGCAAGATAAATTGCGCATCATGGCCCAGCGCTTTGTGGTGCTGCGCAAAGGCCCAGCAGAACAATGCGGTGCGGGCAGTGCCCAGGTGCAGGAAGCCGGTGGGCGATGGGGCGATACGGGTACGGATGGTGGTCATGTCAAATTTGATAGCTGATTGCGCAGTATTTCAGGAGGCTAGAGCATGATTAGTCTAAGGTATGCGCATGACTCAGACACCCTCACCCCAACCCTCTCCCGCACAGCGGGAGAGGGAGCCGGAGTAGCATTGGCTTGGCTCCCTCTCCCTCGGGGAGAGGGTTGGGGTGAGGGTGATTGCGCGCTGCGGCATGGATCCAGGCAGGTGATTTTTGGTATGCAACGGGCCTAGCGAGATCACGCCAAACTGTCCAAACCACGGCGCAGGTCAGTCTGCATATCCCCCACATGCTCCAGCCCCACGCCCATGCGGATCATGCCTTGGCCGATGCCTGCGGCTTGGCGCTGCGCGTCGGCAAGCTTGCCGTGGGAGGTGCTGGCAGGATGGGTGAGCAGGCTCTTGGTGTCGCCCAGATTGGTACACAGGGACAGCACTTGCATGCTATCGAGCACATGAAAGGCCCGCTCGCGCGCTTGCGCTTCACTGCTGGCCTTGACATCAAAAGACAGCAAGGCACCGCCAATGCCAGACATTTGCTGCATCGCCAGCGCGTGCTGAGGGTGGCTGGGCAGGCCGGGGTAATACACCCGCGCCACTTGAGAATGCTGCTCCAGCCACTGCGCCATCTCCAGTGCCTTGGCACTTTGCGCGCGGATGCGGATGTCCAGCGTCTCCAGGCCTTTAAGCAGCACCCAGGCATTGAAAGGTGCAAGAACCAGGCCGCTATTTTTCATCACGGGCAAGAATTTCTCCGTGACGAGCTGCTCGCTGGCGCACAGCGCGCCCGCCATCACCCTGCCTTGGCCATCGAGGTACTTGGTGCCCGAATGCATGATGATGTCGGCGCCCATGGTGATGGGGCGCTGCAACACCGGCGTGGCAAAGCAATTGTCCACCGCCAGCCAAGCGCCCGCATTGTGCGCAATATCGGCCAGGGCGGCAATGTCGCACACATCGGTCAAGGGGTTGGTGGGCGTTTCTGCAAAGAGGATTTTGGTGTTGCTGCGCACTGCCGCTTTCCATGCGGCTACATCGGCTTGCGGCACGATCGTGGACTCCACCCCAAAGCGGGCAAACTCGCTGCCAATCAGCTTGATGGTGGAGCCAAACATCGACTGCGAAAACACCACGTGGTCGCCCGATTTGAGCAAGCTAAACAGCATCAGCATGATGGACGACATGCCCGACGAGGTGGCCATCGCAGCCTCGGTGCCTTCCATGGCCGCCAAGCGCATCTCAAAGCTGCTGACCGTGGGATTGCCGCTGCGGCCATAGGTGTAGCCCTCTTCTTCGCCCGCAAAGCGCCGCGCCGAGGTCTGGGCATCGGGCTGCACATAGCCACTGGTCAGGTACAGGGCTTCGGAGTTTTCGCCGTAGGGGCTGCGCGGCACGGCGGTGCGCACGGCCAGGGTGTCCGGGTGCAGGCCTTCGGGGAGGGGTTTGGGTAACGGGTTAATCATGGTGCGTATTATCGAATACTGGCGCTGACGCCTCAAAACAACTTACAGAACCCAAGGTTTGGTAAATTACCCCTCGGATAAATCGGCACGCTGCCCTGCGCTGGATCTACATACGCGCCATCTTGCAGCTGGTTGGCATCTCGGCGCGGCCCGCGTCTATCGTTTTGATCACTCTGAAACCAAAGCCCGAACCCTCGACATCAAACTTCACGCCTGGGCTGCCTTGTTTGTCCATCAAGCCCACCACCAATGGCTGCTGAAACTGGTGGTCCGCGCTACGCATAGTGCCTTTTTGACCTGCGAACGTCACGCTCACACCTGACAGCGCTGCCCCTACAGCAATGAGGTCGATAGCGCCGTCTTTCAATGGCGCAGCCTCTAACGATTTAGCCAGCGCCTCGACCATCAGCTGCATGCGCATGTGCACGTAGTCGTCCGCCGGCTTGGGAAAACGCTGTTTGAAGCTTTGGTAGAAGGCCTCTGACTCTTTGGTAGCCACGTTGGGCAGCCAGTCGGCCACGGCAATCACCTTGCCCACGCCGGCCTCGCCAATGGCGGCGGGCGCGCCCAGTGCGTTGCCGTAGAAGGTGTAGAACTTGCCCTCAAAACCTGCGTCTTTGCAGGCCTTGACCAAGAGGGTGAGGTCGTTGCCAAAGTTGCCGGTAAGAATGGCCTGCGCGCCGCTGGCTTTGATCTTGGCGGCGTAGGGCGCAAAGTCTTTGATGCGGCCCAGCGGGTGCAGCTCGTCACCCACAATGGCCACGTCGCTGCGCTGCAGGCCCAACTGCCTGCGTGCCTCGCGCAGCACGGCCTGGCCAAAGCTGTAGTCTTGGCCTATCAGGTAGGCCGACTTGACAGTTTTGTCGTCTTTCAGCACCTCCATCAGCGCGGCCATGCGCATGTCGGCATGCGCGTCGAATCGGAAGTGCCAGGGGCTGCATTTCTCATTGGTCAAAATCGGGTCGACTGCGGAGTAGTTCAAAAACAGCACCCGCTTGGCAGGCTCGCGTTCATTGTGTTTGTTGATCGCATCGAGCAGCGCAGCGGCGATAGCCGAGCTGTTGCCTTGCATGATGATTTGCGCGCCATCGTCGATGGCAGCGCGCAGGGCAGACAAGGCCTCTTCAATCAGGCCTTTGCTGTCGTAGCGCTCTAGCTGCAAGCGGCGCGCTCCAGTGGCCAGCTTGACCCCGCCGCGCGCGTTCACACGTTCACAGGCCCACACCAGGTTGCGAAACACGGCCTCGCCGGTATTGGCAAACGCACCGGATAAACCTTCGATCATCGCTATCTTTACAGTAGCTATTTGCGTAATATTCTGTTGGGCTAGCGCCTCAAAACCTTTTAACAATCCGCCTGATATGGCTACGGTGCTAAGGCTTTTCAATAGCCCACGGCGAAATTTATTCATCTAACTTATTCCCTTGAAAACTCGTTGCATGCCAGCAGATACAGGCCATGCGGCAAACGCACAGCGCTAATAGTGGCGCTAACTGCAAAGCCGCGAAGTGTACTAGGATTTCACCATGTTTTTTTCACCATCCGCTATCCACCGTGCTAACCGTTACGCATTTGCCCCTTCGCAGCACTTCAATGCACGCGGTCTAGAGGCTCTGTTTGACAGCACTGCCGCGCCCTTGGGCAAGGGCGTACGCGTAGACACTGACGACACCAGCGTCACTTTGTCATTAGACGTACCGGGCTTGGCCAAGGAGCATTTGACCATTGCCATCGAGGGCGATGTGGTGCGTATTGAGTCCAAAGCCGATGCACCGCGCAGCTTCAAGGCAGCCTACCAACTGGCGGGCGAGATTGACACCGCTGCCAGCGAGGCCAAGCTGGAGAATGGTGTGCTGACTTTGAAGCTGGGCAAGCTGGTGCCAGTGAGCAAGGAGACTGTGTTGGCGATCAGCTGAGTTATGTGCTGACCTTGTGTGTGCTGACCGTTGAATCTGTTGGCTTGTACATGGGGTCAGCGCTGGGCTGCTTTTCGCATGGGATCAGGACGGCGGTGTGCTCAGCTGCGCGGCTGTCCCCCGGGGCGGCCTAGGGCCACCGCCTCCTCCTTGATGCCGCTACGCTGAGCACACCACCGTCCTGATCTTGGAGCCGTGGAGGGTGTACGGCGTACAAGCCCTTGAGCCCACAGCCCTCAAGCCGCAATAGCATCCAACGGCCAACGAGGCTTTACGTCAAACGCGTAGTCGCAGTTAGCCTGCGCAATACCCGCTTGCAGACGCATAGCACCCGCGAGAGCGATCATGGCGCCGTTGTCGGTACACAAATGCAGCTCGGGGTAGTGCACACGGATGTGGCGCTTGGCACACGCCGCATTGAGCTGCTGGCGCAGCGACGCGTTGGCACCCACGCCACCGGCCACCACCAGGCGCTGCAAACCGGTTTGCGCCAAGGCTTTGAGCGACTTTTTGACCAACACTTCGGTAATCGCCGCTTGCGTGCTGGCCGCTACATCGGCGCGCTGCTGGTCTTTTAAATTCAGCAGCAAATCAGAGCGCACCCTCGCGCCCTCGGGCGCGTCTTGCACCAGGCGCTTCACCTGCGTCAGCACCGCCGTTTTCAGCCCTGCAAATGAAAAATCCAAATCGCCACTGTGCAGCAAAGGGCGCGGCAGCTTGTAGGCCGCCGGGTCGCCCTGCTCGGCCAGCTTGGCCAACGCTGGGCCACCAGGGTAGCCCAGGCCCAGCAGCTTGGCCGATTTGTCAAACGCCTCGCCCGCTGCGTCGTCAATCGTCTCGCCCAGCATCTGGTACTGGCCTACACCGTCCACCCGCATGAGTTGCGTGTGGCCGCCGCTGACCAGCAAGGCCACGAAGGGAAACTGCGGCGGGTCCGCGCTTAAAAAGGGCGACAGCAAATGCCCCTCCAAATGGTGCACGCCAATCACCGGCTTGCCCCACGCCGCCCCCATGGCACAGGCCGCGCCGGCGCCCACCAGCAACGCGCCCGCCAATCCTGGCCCACGCGTGTACGCTACAAAGTCAATAGCCGCTTGCGCAATATTTGCTTTGGCTAGCACCTCTTTGGTCAATGGAATCACCCGCCGAATATGGTCCCGGCTGGCCAGCTCGGGCACTACCCCGCCGTAGGCCTGGTGCATGGCAATCTGGCTGTGCAGCGTCGCCGCTAGCAGCGTAGGCACGCCCTGCCCCGCAGCATCCACTAGCGCCACACCTGTTTCGTCACACGAAGATTCAATACCTAAAACAATCATCACAGTCCTATCGTTAGCTCGATTTTGCACGAGTTAGTTGGTTTGAATGCTCAGGCCGAAGATTTGCTGCGGAGACCTCGCGCATGCTGCGCCGCGAGTAATGATTATCTGGTGCGGTTAGAAAAATCTTCTTTTCCGTACCAACCAACTGTACTAACTATCACCTGCTCTTTTTGATTCCAAGTCGGCTGCAAGCTCTTCAACTTCGACCGGCACGTTATGCCACACGCGGCTTTTGAAACAACTGAGATGACAAAAGAACTGTTGCTCGACTTGCTTCGAAGTGGAGTGATGCCAATTTGCAACCAATACTACAGCGCAAGGATCTAGCGGACTGAGAGTTTCTGCTGTTTCACTGATACCTTCGCCGCAGAAACAACATTGGTATTCTATTTTTTTCATGTTGTGGTCGCGACTAAAGAAAACGGATGCACTTGAATATCCGTATCCGGGAAATGCGCTACCAGCTTAAGCTCGCCACCCAGCGCCTTCACGTACTCGCGCAGCGTGCTCACATACATGTCCTCGCGCCGCTCCAGCTTGGAAATGGAGCCCTGCTCTACGCTCATGAGCTTGGCCATTTCTATTTGGGTGACGTTGCGGCTTTTGCGCAGCGCTTGGAGCTGCATCTCCAGCAGCATAGCCTCGGCTTTGGCGGCAGAGCGCGACTGCGCTTCGGGCGACATAGTCGCCTGGAGTGTTGCGAATTTTTTAGCCATCGATCAGCCCCTTCCTTTCGTAAAGTCTCAACGTGCTCGTCGTAGAGATTGTCTGCGACGGGGATAGTTTGGTCGTACCAACGGTTATCGCCCGTCTTGTCGCCGCCAATCAACATGCCGGCGGCACGGCGTGGGTCAAACGCATACACCACCCGGTACGGCCTGCCTTGGTGCTGCACAAGCAGCTCGCGCATATGCTCGCGCCTGGAACCATTGATGCCCGAGCTATGCGGAAAGGGCGACTGCGGCCCTTGCGAGGCCAGCAACATGACCGATGAGTTGACCGACACCTGCTCGGCCTCGGTCAACTGGCTTCACCAGATTTCCAGCTCGTAGGAGTATTCAATTTCCCAAGCCATGGGTTAAATTATGTATTTTATTGAATATAGTGTCGAGATTATATTTATGACGATGAATTGCTGAATTTATCCTTCAGTTTTCATTTTCCAAGAATTGAAGGATAAATGTCTCGCCACACCCCTAGCCCGCTACAAGCCCACCGTCACATTGCGCTGAGCACCATTTCAAACCGTGCGGTAAGCACTCAAAACTAATCCGCCTTAATCCCTGCCGTCTTGATCACATTCCCCCACTTGGTGTACTCCGCCTGCGCATAGGCGGTCATTTTTTGCGGGTCCAGGTAGTTGGCCTCCGCACCTTGGCTGGACGCGCGGTCTTTGAAGGCTTGCACAGCCATGATTTTTTGTACCTCGGCGGCGACGCGCTCTGCCGTGGCCTTGGGGGCCTGCGCATGGGTATACAGGCCAAACCAGGCGTCTACCTCGTAGCCTTTGAGGCCCAGCTCTGCGCCCGTAGGCACTGTGGGCAATGAGCTCAAGCGGCGTGGCCCGGCTACGAGCAGCGGGCGGAACTTGCCGGTTTGGATATGCGGCATCAGCGACGGCGCAGTGGTCACCGTCAGGTCAATCTGCCCGGCCAGCAGGTCCACGATGGTGGGGCCACTGCCGCGATAGGGGATGTGCGTCATGAACGTGCCGGTGAGCTGCTTGAACAGCTCGGCCGCAATATGCTGCACGCTGCCGTTGCCCGAGCTGCCGTAGTTCAGCTTGCCGGGGTTGGCCTTGGCGTAGGCTATCAAGTCTTGCGCGGTTTTGATGTTCTCCAGCGAGCCGCGCACCACCATCACCTGCGGGGCGGAATACACATTGCAAATGGCTTGCAGGTCTTTGAGCGGGTCATACGGCAGCTTGACCAAATGCGGGCTCATGCAGTGAAAGCCGCTGTAGGCCATGAGCAAGGTGTGGCCATCGGGCTTGGCGCCCAGCACGGCCTGCGCGCCCACTGCGCCGTTGCCGCCGCCTTTGTTGTCGATGATGATGGGATAACCCAGAGCTTTGCCCAGTGGCTCGACCAGGGCGCGGGCCGAAATATCGGCTGTGCCGCCCGGAGGCGCTGGCACGACGATGGTGAGCTGGCGCTCTGGAAAGCTCTGGGCGCGCACCCAAGGGGCGGCTATCACGGCACCTGCTGCGGCCAGCGCGCTGCGGCGGGTGAGAGGGAAACGGGAGATTGGCATGCACATATCCTTGGTAAAACGAAAAAACTAGGTGGCTACATTACGCCATGCAGCGGATTACAACGGACTTCGGCGCCTTTGACACTCCGCAAATACACTAGGAAGGCATCGCGAAATACGAAAACTGAAGGGGATGGGCGCTATGTGAACACCGGGGGCAGCACATCCAGATGAATCAGCCGCTCCGGGTTGGCACGTGCCTTGGCAACCTAACTACTCCCCAAATAATAGCACTCCGTCTAAGCAGGTCAGTGGGGTACATGGGTAGGGGTATAAAATTGGCGTAGGGTAGGTGACGGAGTCACTTTTTGCCGAAAACCTGCCGGGCAGACGTCCGACAGAGTATTTTGGAGACCACAGGCACTACTTATTTCATAGCCTATCCCGCATCATTCCACGGGGCTACAGACCTATTTTCACCTCAACAATGACTAAAAATCCGGTAAGTTTGAAGTTTTCACCAAATTTTCAAACTTCCAGAGGCTTCGACACGCTGCAAAAGGGCGGGTTTGATCGATTTTTTAGATACAAATCAATCTGCAGCCCCCTAGAATTATGCGGTAGCAGCTGCGCAATATATAGCATGAATTTTCCTCCGAGTGCCGCTTTGGTGGCTCTTGCGGTTCAAAAGACGGCTGCACACTCCAAACTGAGCCGGGAACCCGAAATATTAGCGCTCTCCTGTGTACCCCACTGTCCTGCTTAGACGGAGTGCTATTATTTGGTGAGTAAGTCTATTGCGCATAAGCGCCCAACCGCGCAGACGAAACGCTGCACGCGCATCAACGCAAGAACACAAACCGCCTTAGCCAACTGCGTGAGCAAAAGATACATCCCCAAGCCGTAAAATCATCCCATCGAACCCAAAGCACCCCAAGCACCGAAAATACCGAAAGCACGATATGTCCAGCACCCTAGCCCGCACCCTGTACGACAAAATTTGGGACGACCACGTTGTCCACACCGAAGAAGACGGCACCTGCGTGCTCTACATCGACCGCCATTTAGTCCACGAGGTCACCAGCCCGCAAGCCTTTGAAGGTATCCGCGTGGCGGGCCGCAAGATTTGGCGCACCAGCTCCATCGTTGCCACGGCGGACCACAACACCCCCACCACCGGCTGGGAGCTGGGCTACGACGGCATCACCGATTTGGTGAGCAAAGAGCAAATCACCACGCTGGACGCCAACATCAAAGAATACGGCGCTGCCGCCTACTTTCCTTTCCTCAGCAAACGCCAAGGCATCGTGCATGTGATTGGCCCTGAGAACGGCGCTACTTTGCCGGGTATGACTGTGGTGTGCGGCGACTCGCACACCTCAACCCACGGCGCATTCGGCGCGCTGGCGCACGGCATTGGCACCAGCGAGGTGGAGCATGTCATGGCTACGCAGACCCTGCTGGCCAAAAAGGCGAAGAACCTGCTCATCAAAGTAGACGGCGCACTGGCCAAAGGCGTGACCGCCAAAGACGTGGTGCTGGCCATCATTGGCAAAATCGGCACAGCGGGCGGCACTGGCTACACCATTGAGTTTGCGGGCTCTACCATCCGCAGCCTCAGCATGGAAGGCCGCATGACGGTGTGCAATATGGCCATCGAGGCGGGTGCCCGCGCAGGCCTGATCGCAGTGGACGAAAAAACCATTGACTACGTGCAGGGCCGCCCCATGTCCCCCACTGGCGTGGCCATGCAGCACGCCATCACCTACTGGAAAACGCTGCAAAGCGACCCAGGTGCCAAGTTTGATGCCACGCTCGAGCTGGACGGCTCCAGAATCATTCCGCAAGTCACCTGGGGCACCAGCCCTGAGATGGTCCTGTCGATCGAAGACCGCGTGCCTGACCCAGACAAAGAAAAAGATGCCAACAAGCGTCTGGCGATTGAGCGCGCCCTGGTCTACATGGGCCTGGAGCCGAACAAAGCACTGAACGACTTGTTTGTGGACAAAGTGTTTATCGGCAGTTGCACCAACAGCCGTATCGAAGACATGCGGGAAGCTGCCGCCATCGTCAAGAAAATCGGCCTGAAAGTGGCGAAAAACATCAAAGTCGCCATGGTGGTGCCCGGCTCAGGCTTGGTCAAAGCCCAAGCTGAGGCCGAAGGCCTGCATGAGATCTTCAAGGCCGCTGGCTTTGAGTGGCGCGAGCCCGGCTGCTCCATGTGCCTGGCCATGAACGCCGACCGCCTGGAGCCGGGTGAACGCTGTGCCTCTACGTCTAACCGCAACTTCGAAGGCCGCCAAGGTGCGGGCGGGCGCACGCATCTGGTGTCGCCTGCGATGGCCGCAGCGGCTGCGGTGCATGGGCATTTTGTCGACGTGCGCAGGTTTGCTTGAAGTAGCGAGATTTCACTTAACTAAGGTTTGAACAGCCGAACCTGCGGACGCAGAGGACGCGAAGGTTACGCAAAGGACGCAAAAGAAGACAAAAACAAATACCAAAATTAAACTTCCAGTTTTTAGATATTCTCAATTCATAAAACTAAATTTGTCTTCTTTGGTATTCCTTTTGCGTCCTCTGCGTAACCTTTGCGTCCTCTGCGTAACCTTTGCGTCCTCTGCGTCCGGAAACTTCCCCCTAACATATAAAAGACCATGCAAAAATTCACCGTACACCAAGGCCTAGTCGCCCCCATGGACCGCGAGAATGTTGATACCGATGCGATCATTCCCAAGCAGTTCCTCAAATCTATCCACAAAACCGGCTTCGGCGTCAACCTGTTTGACGAGTGGCGTTACCTGGACCCAGGCTTTCCCGGCCAAGACCCGGCCAGCCGCAAGCCCAACCCGGATTTCGTGCTGAACCAGCCCCGCTACCAGGGCGCGTCCATCTTGCTGGCGCGTAAAAACTTTGGCTGCGGCTCGTCGCGCGAGCACGCGCCGTGGGCGCTGGACCAGTATGGCTTTCGCTGCGTCATCGCCCCCAGCTATGCCGACATCTTCTTTAACAACTGTTTCAAAAACGGCTTGTTGCCCATCGTGCTGCCCGAGGCCGTCGTCGCCAAGCTGTTCGATGAATCCGCCGCTTTCCCCGGCTACAAGCTCACGATTGACCTGGACAAACAAGTCGTCGTCAAGGGCGATGGCGAAGCAATACCGTTTGAAGTGCAGGCTTTTCGCAAGTACTGTTTGCTCAACGGTTTTGACGACATCGGCCTCACCTTGCGCCACAGCGACAAAATCAAAGCCTTTGAAGCCGAGCGCCTGGCCTCCAAGCCCTGGCTGGCTGGCACCATGATTTCCCACTAATTTTTACAACAATTCTCTGTTAGCCAGCATAAATGTTGCGCAAGCAGCTATATATTAAATAGCATTATGAAAATCGCAATCCTCCCCGGTGACGGCATCGGCACTGAAATCGTCGCAGAAGCCGTCAAGGTCTTGAATGTCCTGGGCCTGAAGTTTGAAACCGAGACCGCCCTGGTGGGCGGCGCGGCCTACGAGGCCCACGGCCATCCCTTGCCCGAGAGCACACTCAAGCTCGCCATGCAAGCCGATGCGGTGCTGTTTGGCGCGGTAGGCGACTGGAAGTACGACAAGCTGGATCGCCCGTTGCGCCCCGAGCAAGCCATTCTGGGTCTGCGCAAAAACATGGGCCTGTTCGCCAATTTTCGGCCCGCCATTTGCTATGAGCAGTTGGTAGATGCGTCCAGCTTAAAGCCCGAGCTGATTGCGGGCCTGGACATATTGATCATCCGCGAGCTGACCGGCGACATTTACTTTGGCCAGCCGCGCGGCCGCCGCACCGCTACGGACGGGCACTTCCCTGGGGCAGACGAAGCCTTCGACACCATGCGCTACAGCCGCCCCGAGATCGAGCGGATCGCCCACGTGGCCTTCCAAGCGGCGATGAAGCGCGACAAGCGCGTGACCAGTGTGGACAAAGCCAACGTGCTGGAAACCTTCCAGTTCTGGAAAGACATCGTCACCGAGGTAGGCAAGCAGTACCCCGAGGTAGCGCTAGACCACATGTACGTGGACAACGCCGCCATGCAGCTGGTCAAAGCGCCCAAGAAGTTTGACGTGATGGTGACCGGCAATATGTTTGGCGACATTTTGAGCGATGCGGCCGCCATGCTGACCGGCTCCATCGGCATGCTGCCATCTGCCTCCTTGAACAGCAAAAACCAAGGCCTGTACGAGCCCAGCCACGGCAGCGCGCCGGACATTGCTGGCAAAGGCATCGCCAATCCGTTGGCCACCATCTTGTCTGCGGCGATGATGCTGCGGTTTAGCTTGAACCAGGTGGAAGCGGCTGACAGAATTGAAGCTGCCGTGAAGAAAGTACTGTCGCACGGGTTGCGTACGCCCGACATATTTTCGAGCGGCACCACTAAAGTCAGCACCGTGCAGATGGGTGATGCGGTAGTCAAGGCCTTAGCGTAGGGGTCTTGATTCCATCGGCTACAATCAAAACATGAACGCCCCCGTGTCAACCACGAAAATTACGCCAGCCGTTGCGCTGGGCGTACGCGCGTTCACCATTTGCACTAAAACGACCACTATTAAAGGCTAGTCCAGCCCGGTTCGCCCTGCCCCACCCCGGAGTCAGACGAGCCGGGGGATTAGTCAAACCTGATTAATTTTTGAAAGGCGAACACAAAATGAAAGTTGGTAACCTAGTAGCTAACGGACGAGAACCCCTTGTGGGGTTGGTGGGCTGGCGCGGCATGGTCGGCTCTGTGCTGATCGACCGCATGATCGCTGAGGGCGATTTTGGCTTGATAGAGCCCGTGTTCTTCTCTACCTCCAACGCTGGCGGCAAAGCCCCTGCGCAGGCCAAGAACGAGACCATACTGAAAGACGCTTTCGACATCAATGCTTTGAAGAAGTGCGACATCATCATCACCGCCCAAGGCGGCGATTACACCAGCGACGTGGTCCCCAAGCTGCGCGCTGCGGGCTGGACGGGCCACTGGATTGATGCGGCATCGACCCTGCGCATGAACGACGACGCGGTCATCATTTTGGATCCGGTGAATATGCCGGTGATCAAAAATGCGCTGGCCAAGGGCGGTAAAAACTGGATTGGCGGCAACTGCACCGTGAGCTGCATGCTGATGGGCGTAGGCGCACTCTACAAGGCTGGCTTGGTCGAGTGGATGAGCACCATGACCTATCAGGCAGCGTCGGGCGGTGGCGCGCAGCACATGCGCGAACTGCTCACGCAATACGGCTCGCTCAACGCGGAGGTGAAAAGCCTGCTGGACGACCCGAAATCAGCTATTTTGGAAATCGACCGCCGCGTGACCGCCAAGCAGCGCGCGCTCAGCGGTGATGAGATAGCCAATTTTGGCGTGCCACTGGGCGGCAGCATCATCCCGTGGATCGACAAAGATCTGGGCGATGGGATGAGCAAAGAAGAGTGGAAAGGCGGAGCAGAAACCAACAAGATCATGGGCCAAGGCGCAGGCTTTGGAACGGCAGCCACCCCGGTGGACGGTTTTTGCATCCGTGTGGGCGCGATGCGCTGCCACAGCCAGGCTTTGACATTCAAACTGAAAAAAGACGTACCCTTGGCCGATATTGAAGCCATGATTGCAGCCGACAACCAGTGGGTGAAAGTGGTGCCCAACACCAAAGAGGCGACTTTGAGGGACCTGACCCCTGTGGCAGTGACCGGCACGATGACTATCCCCGTGGGCCGCATCCGCAAAATGGCCATGGGGCCAGAGTATGTGGGCGCGTTCACTATTGGCGATCAATTGCTTTGGGGCGCTGCTGAGCCGCTGCGCCGCATGCTGCGGATTTTGCTGGCCCATTGAAGTCAATCTCTGAACTTATCAAGACAAAGTTAGCGCTTGCAAACAAATCTGCCTTAGCCACTGCCGTATCGTAACTGTAGGCTACGATACGTTGTCCTTAGACAACAAATCTAAATGTAACGGGTGGCAAACACCGAGTATCAAAACTTAAACACGGTCTTAGCTTGTCAAGCTAACGTGTTGATGTTAACGTTGTTTTTCAAAAATATGTGTCGAGGTTTTTGTGCGCACAACTATGAATAATTCACCTGCCGGGCAAGCCTTTGGTCAGGTTTTAGACGCTAATCGTAACCTTGCAGGTACGACTGGCAAGCCTTCCCTATGGCGAACTCCGGTGGCCGCTGCGGTTTTGGCTATGGCTATGGGCTTTTCCGCGCTGGATGCCCACGCTTTGGCGCTGGGCCGGGTCAATGTGCTGTCTGCACTGGGCGAGCCTTTGCGCGCTGAAGTGGACGTACCCGACATCAATGCGGATGAGGCGGCCAGCCTGCGCACCACTGTCGCAGGCCCTGATGCTTTCAAAGCGGCTGGCTTGGAATACAACCCAGCCCTGAGCAACGTGCAAATTAGCCTGCAACGGCGCGCCAATGGCAGCTCGTTTTTACGCCTTACCAGTGAAAGACCGGTCAATGAGCCCTTTGTTGATTTGATTTTGGAAGCCAACTGGTCTTCGGGCCGCATTGTGCGTGACTACACCATGCTGTTTGATCCGCCAAACTTGCGCGCCCAGAGTGCGCCAGTTCCGGTCACACCACCCGCTGTCAGTTCCTCGCCGCCAACAAGCGCCTCTGTAGCCCCTGTGGCCCGAGCGGCATCGCCAGCGGCGCCAGCACCGGTTTATGTTGCACCGGCACCGATGGCCAAAGCGCCTGTGGCTAGCCGGGTTCGCCCCCCTCGCCCTGCTCCTACGCCTAAAGCAGCCCCCCAAGCTACAGCCTCCAAGCAAGTCACAGTCAAGGCTGGCAACACCGCCAGCCAATTGGCCGCGCGCTACAAGCCGCCCGGCGTGTCGCTGGACCAAATGTTGGTTGCCATGCTCAGCCGCAACCCTGACGCATTTGACTCGGGCAACATCAACCGTCTGAAAAAGGGCGCCGTCTTGGAGGTGCCTAGCGCCGCCACAGCCAGTGGCACATCGCAGGCAGAGGCCCGCCAGACCATCACCGCGCAAAGCAAAGACTTTAACGAATTTCGCCGCAGCCTAGCCCTTGGTGCCCCTGCTGCCGCCACGCCAGCGGCTAGCCGCAAAGCGACGGGTACCGTGCAGGCCACAGTAGAAGAGCGCAAGCCAGTGGCTACCGCGCCTGACAAGCTCACCCTGTCTAAGGGAGCCGTAGCCGCTGCGGGCGCTGCATCCACTGCAAAGGCCAGCAAAGAAGAGGCTATTGCCAAAGATAAACAAGCCAAAGACACCGCCGCGCGTACCGCAGAGTTGTCCAAAAACATCCAGGATTTAGCCAAGCTGGGCGCGACCAGTACGACCGCGACTGCCAAACCCAGCTCGAGCCCAGCCTCGGCCGCCGCAGCCGCCGTTACCCCAGGTGTAACGGTAGCAGCGGGTGCGCCCGCTGCGCCGGTTGCGACCAGCCCAGCAAAAGCCAGCGTGACGAGTGCACTACCGTCGCCCGTTGCTGTCGCATCCGCATCTGCTCCAACGCCGATGCCGGTGCCCAAGCCCGCAGCCACCTCGACGGCAGCGGTGTCCGCACCTGTTCGCCCGGCAAGCGATGTGACCGTAGCAAGCACTTCCGAACCTGTGGCGCCGCCTGTAGCTCCACCAGCAGCCAAGCCTGTGGCTAAAGCTGCTCCTGCCGCCGAAACAGGCTTGGTAGATGGGTTATTGGACAACCCCGTCACGCTACCGGCCGCAGGTGGTTTACTGGCTCTATTGGCCGGTTTTGGTGTCTACCGCATGCGCAAACGCAAAAGTGCCTCGCAAGTGGACAGTTCGTTCCTGGAAAGCCGTTTACAACCAGACTCGTTCTTTGGCGCTTCTGGCGGCCAGCGAATCGATACTGGTGAGGCTGCCAGCGCCAATGGCTCAGGGTCTTCTTCCATGGTCTATTCGCCCAGTCAACTGGACGCGGCAGGTGACGTAGACCCCGTGGCCGAGGCCGATGTGTATTTAGCGTACGGCCGTGATTTGCAGGCAGAAGAAATTCTCAAAGAAGCCCTGCGAACCAACCCTAACCGCGTCGCCGTGCATGCCAAGCTGATGGAAATTTATGCCAAGCGCCGCGACACCAAGGCGTTTGAAGCAGTGGCCAAAGAGGCCTACAACGTCACCAAAGGCCAAGGCGCTGATTGGGAAGCGGCTTGCACTTTGGGTCGGGAAATTGACCCGGCGAATCCCTTGTACCAAAGCGGCATGTCGGCAGCAAGCTCCAGCTATGCGCCGCTGGCTGGCGCAGCGGTTGCAGCCGGTTTGGGCGCGCCGGCATTTGGTGCCAGCACCATCTCCCAGCCAGTTGCGCCCTCCCTGGCAGCCGATCCGGATGTAGATTTTGACCTGGATCTGGATTTCTCCGCTGGTGATGACCTCAGCAGTGCGCCTGTAGTCGCGGACAACTCGTACTCCAAGACATCGCCGATTCATGTGCAGTCCACCACAGGTATCAGGCCGCAGCAGGTGGTTGAGCAGCCAGTCGACTTGGCTTTTGACATGCCTACGCTGCCGCAATTTTCATTGCCAGAAGCCAAAGGCGTGAACTTGTCGGCACCCGACATGGCATCCTTTGCCAACGGCCTGAACTTCAGCCCAGCCCCAGTTGCGGCCAGCAGTGCACCGACTGCGCCTATGGCCATGAACACCGCCCCAGCACCGCCACCGCTAGATGCGCTGGAGTTTGACTTGGGCGATTTGTCGCTCGACTTGCCCACTAGCCGCGCACCGGCCAGTGCCGCGTCGATGGCTGTCGATGCGGGCGTTACAGGCGACCCACTGGAAACCAAACTGGCACTGGCCCAAGAGTTCCGTGAAATCGGTGACGACGATGGTGCTCGCTCCCTAGCCCAAGAAGTCGCAGCCGAAGCCAAGGGCGACCTCAAAGCCCGCGCACAGCGTATGGTGGCGGATCTGAGCTAGTGCCACGCATTGCACTGGGTTTGAGCTATGCCGGTCAAGGTTACCTTGGCTGGCAAAGTCAAATCGGCGGCAACACCATCCAAGACAAACTAGAAGCCGCGTTAGCGGCTTTTTGTGGTCTGGCTAAAGGTGAGCGTGTGATCACCAACTGCGCTGGCCGCACCGATGCGGGCGTACATGGCCTGATGCAGGTGGTGCACTTTGACACGGCCTTGGAGCGTGATTTGTTTTCGTGGGTGCGCGGCACCAACAGCTATTTGCCTCCCGATATCGCTGTGCAATGGGCGCGCGCCATGCCGCCTGAGTTTCACAGCCGGGGCAGCGCCATCGCACGGCGCTATGCCTATGTGTTACTCGACTCCGCTGTACGGCCCAGCGTGGAGGCAGGGCGCGTGGGATGGATGCATCGCCCACTTACGCTATCAAATATGCAGCTGGCCGCGCAGTATTTAATTGGGGAGAACGACTTTTCCTCGTTCCGAGCGGCACAGTGCCAGGCATTAAGCCCCGTCAAAACCATGCACCGCATAGAGATCCGCCAGCGCGGCCCATACTGGCGTTTTGAGTTTGAAGC
The DNA here is from genome assembly GCA_043772355.1 of Polaromonas sp. GTDB lineage: Bacteria > Pseudomonadota > Gammaproteobacteria > Burkholderiales > Burkholderiaceae_C > JAAFIP01. The sequence continues at coordinate 7,942 of JAYVGI010000135.1, read as the reverse complement.
CAGTGCCTTTTTACACCACATGATCCGTAACATCATGGGCTGCCTGATCGCCGTTGGCCAAGGCCAACAGCCACCAGAATGGATGGGCCAGGTGCTTGCAGCGCGCAGCCGCAAGGTGGCAGCACCCACCTTTTCACCTGATGGCCTGTACTTTTTAGGCCCTGTGTACGAGGCACAATGGGGCCTGCCAGATCGCACAGCGGCGTATGATTGGCTACCATGACCATCCACCGAACTCGTATCAAAATCTGCGGCCTGACGCGTGAGCAAGATGTGGACGCTGCCGTGCAAGCGGGGGCCGATGCCGTGGGTTTTGTGCTCTATCCGGCCAGCCCGCGCTATGTAACGCCCCAGCGCGCGGCACAGTTATCGCGTCGTCTGCCGGTATTTGTCACCCCAGTGTTGCTGTTTGTCAACGAAACCACTACCAATATCGTAGCTGCTCGCGCAATAAATCAAAGGGCTATCTGCCAATTTCATGGGGATGAAACGCCCCAGGACTGCCAAAAACCCGGTTTCCCTTATTTGCGCGCTGCGCGTATACCCCTGAGCGGCGCAGAGGCATTTGACTTGGTAAAATTCAGTCAGGATTACGCTGACGCCCAAGCCATACTCGTGGATGCCCATGTAGACGGCTATGGCGGCGGCGGCAAAACATTTAACTGGAACGCAATCAATTGGTCACATCCGCTACTAAACGCAAGCTCTCGCCTCGTTTTGTCTGGTGGATTGACGCCTGCAAACGTGACCGATGGCATAGTGCAAGTGCGGCCGTTTGCCGTTGACGTGAGCTCGGGGGTGGAGAGTGATGCGCCAGGCTTGAGCGGTCAGACGCTAGCCCAAGGCTTGAGCGGTCAGACGCTCAAGGGCATCAAAGACCCCGACAAAATCTTCCGGTTCATCGCAGCGGTTCGCCGCGCAGATGAACATCTAGCCAACCTTTAATTTTCCAGAACGGCGACCCCATGAGGGATAGCGCAGTTCCCATTCAAATCCTATGAATTACGCACAACCCGATGCCAGCGGACACTTTGGCAAATATGGCGGTAGCTTTGTCTCTGAGACGCTAACCCACGCGATCAATGAACTGCGTGATGCCTACGCGCATTACCAAAACGACCCCGAGTTCATTCGAGAATTCAAATACGAGCTGGCCCACTTTGTGGGCCGCCCATCGCCGATCTACCACGCCGCCCGCACCAGCCGCGAGCTGGCGGATGGCAAGGGCCATGGCGCGCAGATCTACCTCAAACGCGAAGACCTGAACCATACCGGCGCGCACAAAATCAACAACACCATCGGCCAGGCCCTACTGGCCAAACGCATGGGCAAGCCGCGCGTGATAGCCGAGACCGGTGCAGGCCAGCACGGCGTAGCCACCGCCACCATTTGCGCCCGCTACGGGCTGGAATGCGTGGTGTACATGGGCAGTGTGGACGTAGCCCGCCAAAGCCCCAATGTGTACCGCATGAAGCTGCTGGGCGCGACCGTCGTGCCGGTAGAGTCTGGCAGCAAAACCCTGAAGGACGCGCTGAACGAAGCCATGCGCGACTGGGTGGCCAATGTGGACAACACTTTCTACATCATCGGCACGGTGGCAGGCCCACACCCGTACCCAATGATGGTGCGCGATTTTCAAAGCGTCATTGGTGAGGAATGCCTGACCCAAATGCCTGCGCACTTAGGCGGCGATAAGCAGCCTGATGCGGTAGTGGCCTGCGTCGGCGGCGGCAGCAACGCCATGGGCATTTTCTACCCCTACATCGCACACGAAAAAACCCGTTTGATCGGCGTAGAGGCCGCAGGCGAGGGCCTGGACAGCGGCAAGCACAGTGCGTCGATCACACGCGGCAGCCCCGGCGTGCTGCACGGCAACCGCACCTACCTGCTACAAGACGAGAACGGTCAGATCACTGAGACGCACTCCATCAGCGCCGGCCTGGACTACCCTGGTGTAGGCCCTGAGCACGCCTGGCTGCATGACATTGGCCGGGCAGAGTATGTAGGCATTACCGACAAAGAAGCCTTGGAGGCTTTTCACTACCTGTGCCGCACCGAAGGCATCATCCCAGCGCTGGAGTCCAGCCATGCCTTGGCGCATGCCATGAAAATGGCCAAGACGATGCGCACTGACCAGAGCATCCTGGTCAACTTATCTGGCCGAGGCGACAAAGACATTGGCACCGTGGCGGATTTGAGCAACGCAGATTTCTACTGCCGCCCATCCTGCCGTGGTCAAACGGTCAAAGGTAACGAGCAAATCATCAAGCTGGCCAGTGCTTTGGGGAAGAAATAATGAGTCGAATTCAACCCACCCTGGCCGCGCTGAAGGCCCAAGGCCGTACCGCTTTGATTCCCTACGTGACTGCAGGCTTTCCGTATGCCAATATCACGCCCGATTTGATGCATGCCATGGTCACTGCCGGGGCCGACATCATCGAGCTGGGCGTACCGTTCAGCGACCCCATGGCGGATGGCCCAGTGATTCAAAAAGCAGGCGAAAAAGCGCTCACCTTGGGTATTGGCACCACCCAAGTGCTAGAAATGGTCAAAAGCTTCCGCAACAAAGACAGCACAACGCCCGTGGTGCTGATGGGCTATGCCAACCCGGTGGAGAGCTATGACCTCAAGCATGGCAAAGACGCGTTTGTGCGCGACGCAGCCGCCGCAGGTGTGGACGGCGTGCTGGTGGTGGACTACCCGCCCGAAGAATGCGTGGATTTTGCTACAAAATTAAAAAGCCATCAGATGGATTTGATATTTTTGTTAGCACCTACTTCCACTGAGGAACGCATGAAACTGGTGGGGCAACTTGCCAGTGGCTATGTGTACTACGTCTCGCTCAAAGGCGTTACAGGCTCTGGCGCGCTAGACACCGACGCTGTCGCCCAGGCCATTCCCCGCATTAAAAAGTATGTCAATATCCCCGTGGGTGTAGGATTTGGCATCCGCGACGCGGCGACTGCGAAAGCCGTGGGCGCGGTGAGTGACGCGGTGGTGATTGGCAGCAAAATCATCCAGTTGATTGAAGACCAGCCGCACGAAAGAGTTGGAGCCGTAGCGGCAGACTTTTTGCGTGGTATCCGTGCTGCGCTAGACTCCTAAGATCAAAGGAAACTTCTATGTCTTGGTTAGAAAAACTTCTGCCCTCCAAGATGGAGGCTATTGACCCGACCGAGCGCCGCCAAGTGCCCGAGGGACTGTGGATCAAATGCCCTAGCTGCGACACGGTGCTGTACAAAACCGACTTGGAGCAAAACCTTAATGTCTGTCCCAAATGCAGCCACCACCACCGCATTGGTGCCCGGGCGCGCTTAAATGGCCTGCTGGATGCCGAAGGCCGCTACGAGATCGGCCAAGAGGTGATCCCCGTAGACGCGCTCAAGTTCAAAGACAGCCGAAAGTACACCGAGCGGCTAAAAGAGGCCTTGGAGAACACCGGCGAGACTGATGCCCTGATCGTCATGGGGGGTGCGGTACAAAGCATCGAGGTCGTGGTGGCGTGTTTTGAGTTCGAGTTCATGGGCGGCAGCATGGGCTCGGTCGTAGGGGAGCGTTTTGTGCGCGGCGTAGAAACCGCCATAGCGCAAAAAGTGCCCTTCATTTGCTTTACAGCCACTGGCGGCGCACGGATGCAAGAAGGCCTTCTATCTCTCATGCAAATGGCCAAAACCAATGCAGCCCTGACGCGATTGGCCAAGAAGGGCTTGCCCTACATCAGTGTGCTGACTGACCCGACAATGGGCGGTGTGAGCGCAGGGTTTGCCTTTGTAGGCGATATCGTCATTGCTGAACCCAAGGCTTTGATTGGTTTTGCGGGCCCGCGTGTGATCGAAAGCACCGTGCGCGAGAAACTGCCTGAAGGTTTTCAACGTGCTGAGTTCTTGCTACAAAAAGGCGCTGTCGATTTCATTTGCGACCGGCGCGAGCTCAGGCAAAAACTCTCTACCAGCCTGGCCATGCTGCTGCGTCAGCCCGCCGACGCGGTGGCTTGAATCTTTGCAATCGTTGATGAGCTAGTAACGTGGTGCTCCATTCCCTGCCATTGTTTCCGCTAGGAACCGTATTGTTCCCACAAGGTGCCTTACCGCTTCGGATTTTTGAGGTGCGCTACCTGGACATGATCAACAAATGCATCCTGGCGGGCGCACCCTTTGGCGTGGTGGCGCTGACCCAAGGGGTAGAGGTGCAAGTACCGCAGGGAGCTGAATCGTTTGCAGATGTGGGCACTTTGGCCACCATCACGCACCACGAATCGCCGCAACCAGGGCTCAAAATGGTGCAATGCGTGGGTGCGCAGCGCTTTCGCATTACCCGCCGCGAGCGCTTAAAGCATGGTTTGTGGATTGCCGATGTGGAGCACCTGGAGGCTGACATGGCGGTTGCGCTGCCAGACGAACTGGCCAGTTGCGCTGAAACCTTGCGTAAGGTGTACACCAAACTGCCTGCCCAGGCTGTGGGCAATACTCCAGCGCAGGGCGACAACGAGTGGAATGATTGCGCCTGGATATCGAACCGTTGGTGTGAGATTTTGCCTATACCACTGCCCATCAAACAAAGAATGCTGGAGCTGGACAATCCAATGATTCGGCTTGAGTTGGTAAACGATATTTTAGAAAAGTTTCAACTACTCTAAGGGCATTGATGTATGCTTTGGAGTGCTGATGACCGCTATTTCTTGAATAGCTTACACCGAAATATTTTAAAGGGCTAAATCCCTATTTGATGTGAAAAGATTATTTGACCTTATATTAGCATTAACTGTTTTAGCGATGCTAGCCGTGCCGCTGTGCTTGATCGCTTTGGCCATCAAACTCAGCTCCAAAGGCAAAGTGCTGTATTGGTCAGACCGGGTAGGCAAAGACAACCGCATTTTCAGCATGCCCAAATTTCGCAGCATGCGCACCGACACCCCTGCAGTAGCAACCCATCTGCTCACTAAACCCGAGCAGTACCTTACCCCTATTGGTTCATTTATACGCAAGACCAGCTTGGACGAACTACCGCAACTGTGGAGCATCCTGTGCGGTCACATGAGTTTTGTCGGTCCACGCCCTGCCCTGTTCAACCAGTACGACCTGATTGCGCTACGCACCCAGCATGGCGTAGACCAGCTATTACCGGGTCTAACGGGTTGGGCCCAAATCAACGGTCGCGATGAACTATCCATTGCTGCCAAGGTAAGCTTTGATGCGGAATATTTACATGTACGATCCTTCAATTTAGATATGCAAATTCTCTGGAAAACCTTTACGAAAGTCTACAAGAGCGAAGGCGTCACCCATTAGCACGTCGCATTATTCCAGCTAAATACCCACCCCCCTTGCAAACCCTATCACAGGCCTTATCGCGCACCATGTCCATGCTTCACGTCGCCGACACCATGTTAGCGTTGCCGCGCTCAGCCAAACGTTTGCTCGCGCTGTGCGTAGACATTTGCCTGTGCGTTTTAACGGTTTGGTTGGCGCTTTGCCTGCGCTACGAAACATGGGTCACCATCCAAGGCAATCAATGGCTGGCCGTGCTTGCCGCCCCTTTGATAGCCATACCTCTGTTTATCGTGTTTGGTCTGTACCGCGCCATATTTCGATTTGCAGGGCGCGAAGCCTTAGAAGCGGTAGCTAAGGCTGTAGGCATCTATGCGCTCATCTACAGCGTCATTTTTACCGCCATCGGTTTTCAGGATGTGCCCAGAACTATCGGCTTGCTGCAGCCGGTTTTGTTGCTGTTAACTGTCGGTGCGGTACGCTTGATAGCGCGCCATCTTTTAGGTGAACCATATGTAGCGCAGCTACGCTCCACAACAGCCGCCAACGTATTGATTTATGGCGCAGGAGATTCTGGCTTGGCCCTGGCGTCGTCTCTTTCCAAAAGCGATGGCATGCGCGTAGTTGGCTTTTTAGACGACAACCCCAGTTTGCACCGCGGACAGCTCATGGGTATTGACGTGTACAACCCGCAATATCTAATGAAAACCGTAGAACGGTTAAGAGTGCGCGATGTTCTGCTGGCGTTACCGTCCATTACCCGCACTCGGCGCAATGAGATTTTGAAAATGATGAGCACGGCCAGGGTGGCCGTGCGAACGCTGCCAACGCTATCAGATTTGGCCATTGGCAGAGTTCAGGCCAGTGATTTGCGTGAACTGGATATTGAGGATCTTCTTGGTAGAGATGCCGTAGCACCGGATTCAGCACTGCTATCCAAGAATATTCAGGGCAAAGTGGTACTCGTAACAGGTGCGGGAGGCTCAATTGGCAGCGAGTTATGTAGACAGATTATGCGCATCGGGCCGGTAACACTGATTTTATTAGAGCTTAATGAATTTGCCCTGTACACCATCCATGAGGAGCTAATCGCATTGCAGAACAAGACAGCTACCGATACAAAGCTCCTTCCTTTACTTGCCTCAGTACAGGACAAGCCGCGCTTACTAGAAATTATCACGGCATGGCAGCCTCACACCATCTACCACGCTGCTGCATATAAACATGTGCCGCTGGTGGAGGCCAACCCGGTCGCAGGAATACAAAACAACGTCTTTGGCACGCTCAACGTAGCGCAGGCTGCACTCGACTGTGGTGTTGAAAACATGGTGCTTATCAGCACTGACAAAGCCGTACGCCCCACCAACGTGATGGGTGCGACCAAGCGCTTAGCTGAATTGATTTTGCAGGCTTTGGCCCAAGAGGCTGCACAACAAGGAAAACATACCAAGTTATGTATGGTTCGTTTTGGCAACGTACTGGGTTCGTCTGGCTCCGTAGTGCCCAAATTTCGATCGCAGATACAACATGCAGGCCCCGTTTCCGTGACTCACCCCGAAGTCACTCGTTACTTTATGACGATTTCTGAAGCTGCCCAATTAGTCATCCAAGCAGCCGCTATGCCTAGTACAAGTCCAGAAAGCGCAGAAGTGTTCGTTCTGGACATGGGGCAACCCGTTAAGATTATTGATTTGGCGCGATCCATGATTGAACTGTCGGGTTTTACCGTGAAAGACGATCGTCATCCTGATGGCGATATTGCCATAGAGATTACTGGTTTGCGTCCAGGTGAAAAGTTGTACGAAGAGCTATTGATTGGTGAACATCCTCAGAAAACCACGCATCCCAAAATCATGCGCGCAGAAGAAATGTTCACCCCATGGAGCTTACTCGCCGCCCAACTCAACACTCTGATGGCATTTACTTCAGCAAATAATTTTTCTGATGTTACAACCGCTTTGCAAGGCATCGTCGAGCAATACACTCCCGTTTTGCATCCAATTTTTCCTGCGGTTAAATCCAAGATTTAAGTTTCGAATGAGTACAAATAACTATAGCCGTGTTTTTGCTGAACTTTTGCGACGCGACAAATCTAGCCAACAGGGCGACGGCAGCGTCTCCTTCGGTTGCTTGATGAGCGTTCGACAATATGCCCGGCTTTATGACATCACGCTCAAATACATTAGTGCAGGAGCTAGTTGTTTAGATTGGGGTGGTGGGGATGGGCACTTTGCATATTTTTTATCGCAAAACAGCTACAAAACCTCTTTGTATGCATTCGGTCGCCCGACGTTCATAACGCAAGAGATAGATGAGGGAAAAATAAGCTATAACCAAGGCGATAAGGAAGCACCTGTCGCGCTGCCATATGGCTCAGCATCCATGGATGCAGTATTCTCGGTGGGAGTTCTTGAGCACGTGACTGAATTTAATGGATCTGAATCGGCCAGCCTTCAAGAGATTGCACGCATTTTAAAACCAGATGGTCAGTTCGTGTGCTACCACTTTCCTAACAAAGGCAGTTGGATAGAAGCCTTGTCGCGCTGGCTAGGAGGCCACTACCATGCCAATACATATACAAAAGCACAGGTAGTAAAGTTATTCGAACCTTGCTTTGATATCAAACTAGTTTACCGATACGCATTTTTTCCACGCAACTCACTGAGGCGATTGCC
>JAYVGI010000134.1:0-2371 GCA_043772355.1 Polaromonas sp. | reverse complement strand
GGCGGCCCCTGCACGGGCGGGCTGGTAAAAATTAACCTCACAGAGTCTGACGGCGTGGTCTACTGGCATACTGCCTACAACCTGAAAGCCGTAGAGTTTTGACATGAACAACGACCCATCCAACACCCCCACCCCTGCACCAGTGCCCTCGCAAGATGAGACTTTGAGCGATATCTTGAAGCAAAATCAGGCTGCAGCCCAATCAAATATGGCGGGAGCAGCTACTAATACCGTAGCTGGTAGCAACCCCAGCCTGCAACCCGGCTGGGAGCGCGCCACCTTAGAGAAGCTGGCTTTTGCGTCCCTCAACGAGCAGAAAACTGCCCGTAAGTGGAAAAACTTTGTGCGTCTGGCTTGGTTGGTATTCTTCATCGCCATCGCTTGGTACATGTTCATGCCCACGGGCAGCGTCTCTGGCAAAGACATGTCGTCTCAGCACACAGCGGTAGTCGAGATCAAAGGCGAGATTGGCGCCGGTGCTGAGGCCAGCAGCGACCTGCTAATACCCGCCCTGCGCGCCGCGTTTGAAGACGACAACGCACTGGCCGTCGTGTTGCTGATCAACTCCCCCGGCGGCAGCCCGGTGCAGGCGGGTATGCTCAACGACGAGATCATCCGCCTCAAGGAAAAGCACAAAAAGCCCGTCTATGCAGTGGTGGAAGAAAGTTGCGCCAGCGCGGCCTACTACATCGCTGTAGCCGCAGACGAGATCTTTGTCGACAAGGCCAGCATCGTTGGCAGTATCGGCGTGCTGATGGACAGCTTTGGCTTTACCGGCCTGATGGACAAACTGGGCGTAGAGCGCCGACTGATGACCGCTGGCGAGAACAAGGGCTTCCTTGACCCCTTCAGCCCGCAAACCGAGAAGCAGCGCGCCTTTGCGCAATCGATGCTGAACCAGATCCACACCCAGTTTATCGACACCGTCAAAAAAGGCCGTGGCAAAAAGCTCAAAGAAACCCCCGAGATGTTCAGCGGCCTGTTCTGGAGCGGCCAGCAAGCCATCGAGCTAGGCTTGGCCGACAGCTTGGGCACCTTAGATTTTGTAGCGCGTGAGGTAGTGAAAGCCGAAGACATCGTTGACTACACCCGCCGCGACAACGTTGCTGAGCGATTGGCCAAGCGCTTCGGTGCTGCCATGGGTGAGGGCGCGGTGCGGGCGCTGCGTACTTTGCCAGCTTTGAAGTGATCGTTTTCCGAGCGTGTTTGTTCTGCCTTGGTCGCGTTGTAGCTAACCCTTGAAGCGTGCGCATCTAGTTTGGTCTCTTTGCGGCTGGGGCTTGAAGAGTTCTTTCCAGCCTTGGTCACGTTGCGGCGACGGAGGAATTTGCGCTGCAAAAATCTTGCGAAAACACGCGACTGGTGGAGTAGTAATCTGAAGTTGGTCACCGCGCCTTTCTCCAGATTTTTCATCGCAAACACGCTCCATCACCGCTTGCTGGCATTTGTACTTTTTGTCTCGCGCGGGCGTGTGTGCGGTCGGTGGGTTGTGGCGAGTTCAGGTGTTTTACGTGCAACGATGGTGTGTTTCTGCGAGTGTGATTACTACAAAAAGAGTAGCTGCTCCCGCAATTGATTAGGGGGCTAGAGCACCAAACGGATTGAAGAAGTGACCTCTCAGCCCGCAAAAGAGCGAGACACCGCCAGTTCAGCGGTAGTTCGGCGTGGTTTTGATGAAAAATCTGGAGAAAGGTGCGGTGAAAATCCCAAGATTTCTACCAAACGAATCGCGTGTTTTCGTAGGATTTTTGCAGCAAAACTTCCCGAGCTACCGCTAGCCAACCAAGGTTGAGAAAAATCTTCATTCCCAGCTGTCGCCAGCCAAACAAGATACGAGCGCATTCGTCTACACGGGCGATTGAACCACCAAACCCAGCTAACTAGCCACCACCCGCACCGCCCGCAGCACCGTAGGCGTACGAATAAGCGTGCGCAGAACAGCGTCCAAGTGCGCCGTGTCGCGCAGGCCAATCACAAAGCGCAGATCAGCCGTGGGGGCACCCACCTCGCTGTCGCGGCCCAGGTCTACTTGCATGATGTCGGCCTCGGCCCCGGCCATGGCGGCCGCCACTTTGGCCAGCACGCCTTTGCCGCTTTGCACGGTGACGACTACAGCAGTTTCAAAGACGCGCACCAACTCGTCGGCCCATTCGACAGTGATAAAGCGTTCGCTGTCTTTTTGCAGCAGCTTCTTGGCTACGGCACAACTGGCTGTGTGCACGATCAAGCCCTCGCCACGGCCCAGATAGCCCGCTATGGTATCGCCTGGCAGTGGGCGGCAGCAGGGTGCGTACTGCACCGTCGCGCTCTCGGAGCCGTCCAATACGATAGCGCCTTGCGAGATCGATTCATGCGCCGTAAAGCGCTCTTT
>JAYVGI010000133.1:0-2703 GCA_043772355.1 Polaromonas sp. | reverse complement strand
TGAGAACGTCGTCGTCTTGCATGGCGGCATAGAAGAATGGAAGCGGCAAGGTGGTTTTGAAGCCTCCAAGCGCGCAGTTACGCACCAGTCCGTAATATAGGAGACGGAAGGTGTCATGAAAAATGAGCGGACAAGACGTCTATTTTTCTTCACATCTTGCAGTTGCTAATTGATGCGAATCTCCAACTTCTCGCCCGCTCGTAGCGGATTGCGTGCAACCCCTATGCGCTTGACATAGCTCCAAACCAACTCATCTGGGTTCAGGTCGGGCGCGTAGCCGGGAAGAACGTGCATCGTCAGGCGTTCTTGGGTGCTGGCGATGTATTGCCTCACGGCGAGTGTTTTGTGCGCTGTCAAACCATCGACGATCAAGCGCACCGCGCGTTTTCGTCCCCGCATCATACTTTTGAGAAGTCTCACAAACAGCTCTGCCGTTGGTGCCCCCTGGTAGGTGGCAAACCAGAATCCGCCCTTGGCATTGACCGCTGAGGCTGCCCACAGCCGTCACCCCCAGCGAGACGCCAAACTTCTGCTCGATCAGGGTGGCTGCGATTTGCCTGGTCCACAGCCCAAACCTTACTGGCGCGGTTCTTTGCCGTTGATCCAGCGAAAGACCTGAGCTTGTTGCTTGGGCGTCAATTTGCATGGGCGTCCAATGGCCGGGCGGGAGGCGAGTGCCAACTCCAACTCCAACTTGGATAGTTGCCCGTTTTGCCATTTAGTGCGGGAAAACTTTTTGTCATCGCTAGAGCGTGAGCAACATTTGACTGTCGTGCAAGTGGACATGCGTAAGTCAACTGCCATTAAAGATCTGCAAGATCGTCGCACCACGCACGACCAACCCACCAGAACCTGGGCATCAAAGTAGCCCCCACTCTTTTATTTTTTGGTAAAAATGGCAGCGAAGTTGCTGAGCGGCTGGCGGGTGTATCGGTGCCTGCTTTTTACGGTGCGTACTTACAAGAGCGCATCTACAAAGCGCTACTGTCTTTTGCCTAGATCTTTAAACAAAAACCCTGTCCAACCATGTGGGCCGGTTGGGGCTTTGATACCAAAGGGCAGGCTACTTCGCCTGGTCTAGGTACTTGGTCAGGCGGTCTTTGTTCATGGCCAAAGTTTTGCTGTAGGTGGCGGCTTCTTTTTTAGCTTCGTCCAGGTTGGTGGCCTTGCCCACTTGGATCACGCCCACCATGGCCATTGGCTTGTGCGGGTCGCACTGGTACATGTAGACGCCTTCTTCGCTCAGCGTGACAACGATTTCTTCGTCTGGCTTGCCTTTCCAGCCTTTAGCACCTTTAGGTGCAAAAAAGGATGCGCTATTGTGCGATGCATCAGTCTTGATGAACTTGACGGTATCTCCTTTGGCGGCCTTCACAAAACCTGGCTCAAAAACCATAATGCCGTCTTTTCCGCTGTTAAGCATTTTTATTTGATGTTCTGCTGCGAATACGCCTGAAGCCAGGAATGCGCCAATAGCCAACGTAACGAGTTTTTTCATATCTAGTACCTATGTATAAAGTTTGATAAAAATGGATCTGCACGATTTTTTTTAACCGCAACAGCGAACACGCGTAATAACCATGCTCTATTACATAACGTTAGAGTAATATTAAATGGCTTAAGTAGTAACCCTACATTGACCACGGGTAGAGTGTAGGTGTTGTCTTTGATAAAGCGCGTGGGCCGCGGTGGTACGGTGCCTTCCAGGCGTTTTTTCGGCATCTTCGAACCCGCCATATGCTCGCCAGAGCGTGCCTTCATGTCTGCTTTGGCTTTGGCGTTGGCGATAATCTCGATGCCCTGCGCTGCAAAATAGCCGCAGGCAAAATGTCCGTCGCCAACGGACTTGAACTCATGTCAACCGAATGGACTAGTCCGTAAAGTGACAGACAGGTTCAGGCGATGGACAGGGCTTTGGGAAGTGAGAGGGATATAAACATGGTGATTAATTTAGAGAACCGGTACGCTGTCACTGACCGAGCCGCGCAGCATCATGCGCGCATAAAAACGTGCCAGCACGGGGTATTTATCTTGCCAACTAAAATCATCGGCATAGCGCAGCCCGACATAGCCCAGAGCGCTCACTACAGCGATGTCAGCCAAGCTGAGGGTGTTGCCGTGAAAGTAGTCTCGCTCGCCCAGCTCGTTGCTCAACACTTGCAGGCTACGGTGAATTTTGCTGAACTGGCGCGCTACCCAGTCGGGATATTGCAACTCGGCAGGGCGCTTGCGGCGCTCGGCAAAGATGCAGAGTGCTGCATCCATCACACCATCGGCCAATGCTTCTAGGCGTTTCACAGCAATGCGCGCTCGAAACTCTGATGGCACGAGCGGATTGACTGCGCTTACACCATCCAGGTATTCCACAATCACGCGCGAGTCAAACAGTGCGATGCCATCGGCCATCACCCAGACGGGTACTTTGCCCAAGGGGTTAATGGCAATGGCTTTGGTGTCTGCATTCCACGGCACATCCAGCACGGGTGTAAAGGGCACTTGCTTTTCGACGGCGGCTATGCGCACTTTGCGGGCATAGGGGCTTGTGGTGGAGTAGTAGAGTTGTTCTGGGCGAGAGGGGGTCATGTAGGTTTTGGTCTTGAGTTTTGAAAAAGATTATGTCACACTGTTGTTTTTTATTATGAGATGCTTATATGTCTACTTTAGTCGCACGTTGGATATGTATGGCTGCGTGTATGGTGGGTG
>JAYVGI010000132.1:0-13727 GCA_043772355.1 Polaromonas sp. | reverse complement strand
TCAATTACCCGACGCGCTGATCGCGCAGCACCCCACCAGCACGCGCAGCGCCTCACGTCTGCTGGACGGCTCGCTGCCGCTGCCGGTTGATCGTGTGTTCCATCAATTACCCACTTTGCTGACTGCTGGCGACCTGCTGGTGTTTAACGACACCCAGGTGGTCAAGGCCCGCCTGTTTGGCGAAAAGTCCACCGGCGGCAAGCTGGAGCTGCTGATCGAGCGCGTGGTGCAGGGCAATGAAGTGGTCGCCCACATGAAGGTGAGCAAAAAGCCTCGCCTGGGCGGTGTGCTGCACATGGTGGGCGGCTTTACCGCCACCTTGATTGGCCGCTGGCCACAAGACGACGGGCCGCTGTTTCGCTTTATGCTGTCGGATGACCCTTACGCAGTGATGGAGCGCCATGGCCATATGCCGCTGCCGCCCTACATCGAGCGCCACCAAAGCGGCGCCCTGTCGCAAACCGACGTGGCAGACGAAGCCGAGGACGCGCAGCGCTACCAAACCGTGTTTGCCAAACACCCGGGCGCAGTCGCCGCGCCTACCGCTGCACTGCACTTTGATGAAGCCTTGCTAGTTGCACTGGAGGCCCAAGGCGTGCGGCGCGCCAGCGTGACGCTGCACGTAGGCGCAGGCACTTTTCAGCCCGTCAAAGCCGACCATATTGCAGACCATGTGATGCACTTTGAGCGCTACGCCATTCCCGAAGTCACCCTGCAAGCCATTGCCGACTGCAAAGCACGCGGCGGCAAAGTGGTGGCCGTAGGCACCACCAGCGTGCGCAGCCTGGAGACTTGGGCCAAGACCGGCCAGGCCAGCGGCGACACCAACATCTTCATCACCCCAGGCTTTGAATTCAAAGTGGTGGACATGCTGATTACCAACTTCCACCTGCCCAAAAGCACGCTGATGATGCTGGTCAGCGCCTTTGCCGGCTACGAGCACATCATGGCGCTGTACCAGCATGCCATTGCCGAGAAATACCGCTTTTTCAGCTACGGCGACAGCATGTTGCTACGCAAAACAATATCGATATAATATATTCCTACGAAAAGGATATCGATATGAACACCGTCACCGTTTCACCCAAATTTCAAATAGTGATACCCAAAGAGGTTCGCGCGGATATGAAATTGCAGTCGGGAGCCAAGTTGGCCATATTCAAGCTGGGCGGTGTCATCCAGCTTGTTCCTGTGCCTACGCTGGCAGAACTGCAGGCCAAGCTCAAAGGTATCAATACCGACATCATTGATGATCCGGATCGGTTCTGATGGCACGCGGCAAAACACCCGTGCTTCCAGTCGTACTGGATACTTCTTGTTGGCTGGAGGTATTTTCAAACGGTGCAATGGCACATCACTACATTTCGGTAACCCAGCAACCCGAGCAATTGATTGTTCCGGTCATCACGGTCTATGAGGTCTTTAAAAAACTACTCCGGCTAAGCGGTAAAGAAACCGCCATTCAGGCAGTAGCTTGGATGGAGCATGGGCGGGTGATCGACATCTATCGCAATTTAGCCCTAGAAGCGGCCTCCTTAGGTCTACCCATGGCCGATAGCTTGATCTACGCTACAGCGCAATTGCACGGCGCAGAACTATGGACCCAAGATGCCCATTTTGAAGGCCTGCCTGGCGTGAAATACTTTCCAAAAAAATAATGCTGACCTTCGACCTCTTAAAAACCGACCCCGCCAAAGCCACGCCCGAGGACAGCTACGCAGGCAGCCACGCCCGCCGAGGCCGCCTCACGCTCAACCACGGCGTGGTGGAAACGCCCATCTTCATGCCCGTGGGCACCTACGGCACCGTCAAGGGCGTGATGCCGCGCAATCTGCATGAGATGGGTGCGCAAATCATTCTGGGCAACACGTTTCATTTGTGGATGCGCCCTGGCGAAGACGTGATGCGCCAGTTTGGCGGTCTGCACCAGTTTGAAAACTGGCACAAACCTATCCTCACCGACAGCGGCGGTTTTCAGGTGTGGTCATTGGGCGAGATGCGCAAGATCAGCGAAGAAGGCGTGCGCTTTGCCTCGCCAGTCAACGGCGACAAACTGTTTCTCACACCTGAAGTGTCGATGCAGATTCAAACCATTTTGAACAGCGACATCGCCATGCAGTTTGACGAATGCACGCCGTATGAGGTGAAAGGTGAAATCACTACCGACAAAGAGGCTCGCGTGTCGATGGAGCTGAGCCTGCGCTGGGCTAAGCGTTGCAAAGAAGAATTTGCGCGTTTGAATAACCCCAACGCGTTGTTCGGCATCGTGCAAGGCGGCATGTTTGAAAGCCTGCGCGACGAATCGCTGGCAGGCCTGGAAGCCCTGGACTTCCCCGGCATTGCCGTGGGAGGCCTGAGCGTGGGCGAGCCCAAAGACGACATGATGCGCGTGCTGCAGCACATTGGCCCCAAGCTGCCTACCCACAAGCCGCACTACCTCATGGGCGTTGGCACCCCAGAAGATTTGATCGCCGGTGTGCAAAGCGGCATCGACATGTTCGATTGCGTCATGCCCACCCGCAACGCCCGCAACGGCCATATGTTCACCCGCTTTGGCGACCTGAAAGTGCGCAACGCAAGGCACAAAAGCGATATGGGCCCGGTGGACTCTACCTGCGCCTGCTACGCCTGCAAGGGCACCACCGACCCGCAAGGCCACACCACGGGTGGATTCAGCCGCGCCTACTTCCACCACCTCGACCGCTGCGGCGAAATGCTCGGCCCCATGCTGGCCAGCATCCACAATTTGCACTACTTTTTAAACCTCATGCGGGAGGTGAGGGGGGCTTTGGATGCGGGGAATTTTGGCGCTTATGTCAAACAATTCCATGCGGACCGGGCGCGCGGCGTTTAGCAGCCGCGCTGGCAATACCACTGCCGTTGGTCTAGATCATTTCGTCGAACTAACAAGAGGCTGCGTACCAGGCAACAGCTTCGCCCCCGTCCCACACGCATGGCAAAACTTGGCGAAGGCGCTCTTGCGGGTTTGGCATTTGCCACAGTGGTCATGCAGGCCGATGCCGCAGTGGGGGCAAAAATCGTTGGCCTTGTCTTTTAAATCGACTGTGCGCTCGCAGCCGGGGCACACGCCCTTGGACAGGCGCGCTAGCGCCACGTCGTAGCTCAATTCTTCGCGGCGCTGGGCATCAGGCATAGCCTCAGCGAGCTTTTGTTTTTCCAGATAACGGTTGAGCGCCACAATAGCATAGCGCCCCACCAGCACGGTGATGCCAATGCCGACGATGTAGCGCACATAGCCGCCGTAGCTGGGCAGGTAGGGCACCAGCTCGACGAAGAAGGCGAACAGTGCAAAGAAGATAAAGCCCCAGACAAACGGCCAGTAGGTACCCTTGCGTTTTTGCACAAACAGCCAGCCCGCGATGGCCAGCAGTGGCAGCGTGAGCGCCAGGCGGTACATGAACACGCGCAGCTCTACCTTGCGTTGCTCCGCGTTGAGCTGCTTATACGCAGCTTGCTCCAACTCTTGCAGCTTCTGTTGTTCGCGCCGGGCACTTTGCTGCGCGTCCAGCGCGGCCTGCTCTTGTGCCTCTACCTTGACTTGTATGGCACGCTCGGTTGTTTTCAAGCTGTCCAGCACGCGGGTACGCGAGATCACCTCGGGGTCTTGCGCGCTTTGCTGCGTGGCGCTGCGGGTGGCAATCCAGTTGTTGAAAGTCTCGCGCGATGCCGCAGAGTCAGCGCGCGCTGAACGCAGCTTGAGCTGCGCCTGTTGCAACGCCTCACCGGCATCCCCTTCGGCGCGCTGCGCGGCTTTAATGCTGGCTCGCAAAGGCTCTGCCTGCGCGCGGTCGATAAAGTCTTCCGCCAGTAGCTGCTTTTCCACACGCGGCAAATCGCCCACCACGGTGGAGCCCAGGCCTATTAGAAAGCCCGCAAAGACCAAGGCCACCAGCCATAGACCCCGGCGAAACCATTTTTCAGACAAACGCAGTGATTTACCCATACGGATTCTCCTTATAAATGCTACCAAGTTAATAGCTGCTTACACTATATTTTATTGGGCTAGCAGCCAATATGCCACTACAACCTGAGGGTCACGGGCGCAGCGCCCAGGCCGGCGCGCTGTAGCCACGCAAATACCGAGTCAACGGTGGCAGTTTCAATCCGGTCTGAAAACCGCTTCTCGTTAGGATGGTCGTCAAAGGCCACGTTGGCAGCGGTAACGCGGCCACCCAGGCGGGTGAGCGCCCCGATCTTGAGCGTGGTGGGCTCGTAGCCTTTGAACTGCAACCAAGCCTGCGCTTGCTGGCGATTGCGGATGTTGCTGTCCATGGCAGCGGCCAGCGTCTCTATGGTCCACTGGTTGCTCTGCTGGTATTTCTGCGCCCACACATAGCTGACCATGCTGTAGGGCTTGGTGTGCAGGGCGATGGTGCGCCCTTTGTCCAGCAAGGTGGCGTGCAGCTTGTCCTGCACCTCGCGGGTGGGCACGCTCCACGCGGCCTCGTAGCGGAATAAATCATCCAGGAAAAATTCACCCAAGCCTTGGCGGTACAGCGATGCCTCTGCCGTGCCGCAGGTGTTGAGCTTGTGCGCCACAAGCCATTGGCCGTCAGGCGCTTTATAGGCCAAGCCCAAGTGCGAGTAGCGCAGGCCATACTTGCTCAGGTCTTGCCCCGCGCGGGCCAGCACCACCACCTTGGTGCCGTTCTTGGCATGCTCTGCGTCCAGTGCTTTCATGGTGCGCTCGGCCAGGTTCATGCCTTTTTCTATGGCCTGCGGTGCGGGTGGTTTGGCAGCCTCGCAAGAGCGGCCTGCCGTGGCCGTGCCCGAAAAAAGAGCGAGCGCTACCGTGGCAGCCGCTAGGACCGCAATATGGTTTGGCTTCATGGAAACCTCTTAATCTGTTGGGGACAGAGCAACGGGGCGCCACGCGCGTCCGCTCCTCTGTCCCACAAAGTTATTAGAAAGTGATACGTTCGTTATGCAGCAGCGATTTTCCCAATGCGTTGGGAATAAAGGCAATGGCCTCGCCCAGAGCAGACAACACCACGCCCGCACCGATCACGCTCACCACCACTGCGGTACCTGCCACGATGGACGCGCCGCCAGCCGCCCTGCCCACCAGCTCCACGCTGGCGGTAGCGCCGTCGGAGGCACGCTCTAGCACATACACCGTGCCGCGTGCAGTGCTCTCTACGGTCTTGACCACGAGCACTGCGCCCGCTGTTGACAATATCACCGGCACGGCCACCACTGCACCCGCCGCTGCACTGGCACCAACCACCACCACGATGGAGGCTACCGGCAGCATCGACAGCGCCACAGATGCCTCACTTTGCGCATGAGCTTTAGGGCTTGCAGCCAGCGCGATGATTGCGCAAGTAGCTACCAAGAGCGTAGCAAATTTTTGCTTTAACGCGATAGGTTTCATCACAAAAGTTTTCATAACGCACTCCTTCAATGGGTAGTTGAAAGGCATTTACTGTTGCTCAGCGGCCATCTCGCGGCGTGCTTCCATGCGGGCGGACAGGCGTGTCTCGGCCAAGTCGGCCTCGTGTTTGTCACGCAGGGTTTTTGCCAGGGTGAAGGTGGTGGTGATCAGGTACAACCAGCTCACCAACAAGAAGGCCTTGTAGGTCTCGTTCAAATTCATGCGCCACAGGCCCCACGCCGTCAGCGTCATGGCGATACCGAAAGCGGTGTACACCACCATGCGCCACATCGGTGTGTCTACCGTTTTGTACTGGTTGTCACGAATGAACTTGGCCAAGAAGAAAGCCGTGGATAAGCAGAAGATATACCCCATGACCATGAACGCGCGGTCCAAATCCTGCCCCGGCAAATAGGCCAAGCCCGTGCCGCACAAAAATACGGCAATGCCGAAGGAAATCCACACTTGGGCCAACCAAGCTTTGGTGTCGCGTTGAACGATGGGTTGCTGCATATCTGTCTTTCAGTAGTTAAGGTGAGTGAAGTATCTAAGGTTTTGAGCGTAGCGCCAGCGTGATGTAAAGAGTGCCTGCCCGTGGCGCGCCAAGTATTGTTTAGCGGTACTTTAGGCCTTTAAAAGCACCTGCACACGCTCTTTCAGCATGGCGGGCTGCACCGCGCTGGCCGCCATCGGCGCGCCCACATTCAAGCCCACCCGGCTGAAAACACCGCGCCTGAAGGGCCGCACCATGGCGTTGCCTTTTTCTACGCGGCTAAAGTAGCTGCCCCACAGGTTGGTCAGCGCCATCGGGATCACGGGCGGCTCCATGCCCTGGGATTTGGCGGTTTCCAGGATTTTCATGATGCCGCCTTTGAACTCTTGCAGCTCACCGTCTTTGGTGATGCCGCCCTCGGGGAAGATGGCGAGCAGGTCACCTTCCTGTAGCACCTTTTGCGCATCGGCAAAGGCGCGCTCGTAGGCCACTGGGTCTTCGCTTTTGGAGGCAATGGGGATGGCTTTGGCTAATCTGAACATCCAGCCGAGCACGGGTACTTTGAAAATGCGGTGGTCCATGACGAAGCGGATAGGGCGGGGGCTGGCGGCCATGAGCAGCACCGCGTCAACAAAGCTCACATGGTTGCAAGTCAAAATCGCAGCGCCTTCAACCGGAATGTGCTGGTCACCAGTGACCTTGAAGCGGTATACAAAGCGTGAGGCTATCCAGGCAATGAAGCGCAAGAAATACTCGGGCACCAGCATGAAGATGTAGAAGGCCACCACGGCGTTGGCCAGGCCGGTGAACAAAAATATTTGCGGGATGGTGAACTTGGCCCCCAGCAGCGCACCGGCGATCACCGAGCTGCCGATCATGAACAGTGCGTTCAAAATATTATTGGCCGCGATGATGCGCGCGCGGTGCGTGGGCTGGCTGCGCAGTTGGATCAGGGCGTACATGGGCACGCTGTATAGGCCAGCAAACAGGCTGAGCAGGGCCAGATCGGCCATCACACGCCAGTGGGCGCTGATGGCGATGAACTGGCTGGCGCTCAGCTCGCCGCTCATGGGCAAGCCGCGCGAGGCAAAGTACAGGTCGATGGAGAACACGCTCATGCCAATCGCACCCAGTGGCACCAGGCCAATCTCTACATGGCGCCGGCTCAGCGTTTCGCACAGCAGTGAGCCGATGGCGATGCCGATGGAGAACACGACCAAGAGCAGTGAGGCCACCTGGCTGCTGCCGTGCAGCACTTCTTTGGCAAAGCTGGGGAACTGCGACAGAAACACCGCGCCAAAAAACCACATCCAGCTGATGCCCAGCAGCGAGCGGAACACCACAATATTGCCGTGCGCCAGCTTGAGGTTGGCAATGGTTTCGGTGATGGGGTTCCAGTTGATTTTCAAATTCGGATCGGTGGCAGGCACAGACGGGATGTACTGCGCTATCACCCGCCCGATCAACGCCGCTGCTACGCAAGCAATAGCGACATAGGTAGGCCCCACTTGCGGTATGGCCACCAACAAGCCCCCAACGATGTTGCCAGCCAAGATGGCCACAAAGGTGCCCATCTCTACCATGCCGTTACCGCCTGTCAACTCACGCTCGCTCAGCACCTGGGGCATGTAGGCAAACTTGACAGGGCCAAACAGCGTGGAATGCAGGCCCATTAAAAACGTACAGGCCAACAGCACGGGCACGTTGGCCGTTGCAAAGCCATAAGCGGCCAGCAGCATGATGCCAATTTCCAGGTTTTTCACAAAGCGGATGACCTTGGTTTTGTCATACTTGTCCGTCACCTGGCCGCTGGTGGCGCTGAACAGCAAGAAGGGCAAGATAAACAGCGCACCGATCACCAACCCCGCCATGGCCGGCTGCATCCAGCTGATGCTGAGCTGGTAAGTGACCATCACGGTGAAGGCGAACTTGAACAGATTGTCGTTCGCCGCTCCGGCAAACTGCGTCCAGAAGAAAGGCGCAAAGCGGCGCTGGCGCAGCAGGGCAAACTGGTTGGGGTGCTCGTCGTGCGGGGTGGCACTGTTGCTGCTATTGCTACTTTTAGCAACCGGGGTGGCGGGTGTGGACTGCATGGCGCTCCTGTCGTTATAAGTGTGGTGATGATCAGGCATGGTTTGCAGCCGCCGCGTCACCCTGCTTGGCATTATGTCGCAGAGCACGGATGACTGGCAGCGCGGCCAGGCTGGCGGCGACATGTTTAAGGCTGTGGCCGGAGATAAGCTCTTGGCTAGCGTGGAACACCGCTTCGTCACCCAGCTCCAGCAGCTTGGCCACTGCGTAAATGGCTATCAACACCGTCCAGCGGATGCCCAACGAACCATCTGAAGCGCCGCTCTGTGCGCGCTGCATAGCCGCCCACAGCACCACAGCCATGCCGCCAAACTGCACTACCGCCCACGGTCCCACCACACCGGCCGCAAAGTTAACCATGATGGCGAACATACCTACAGCCAACACGCTGCCCCACACCCACGGCGCTGCACGCTGACTCACGCGCTCTGCGGCCGCCAAGCCCAACACACCCGCAAAAGCCACCGCCATGCCTGCGCGGTCCACTGCCAAGCCCCAAGCGTCGGGGCCCCAATGGTAGAAGCTGGAGCTCAGGCAAGTGAGCAGCAAGCCAACAAAGAACACGGTGGCTGCCTGGCGTGTGGCGCTAGCAACTCCCGGCGCGCGATGCAAAGCGTACAGGCCCCACGCGCCCATGCCAACAAAGGGCAAGTTACTCAACACGTCCAGCGCATTGGGTATGCCCCACAGCACGCGCGCATCCACAAACGGATGGCCATGCGCATACACATGGGTATGGCCGTGGGCGTTGAGCTGCAAATGCAGCAGTTGGGCTATGTCGCTGCCAAACAGCGCACCCACAAAGGCCAAGGCCAGCAGGCAAGTGCCGATGGTGAACAGGCGTTGCTCTACGGCGGACAGCGGCGCTATGTGCGCTACGTGCGCGGTATGCGAGGGATGTTGACGGGTTTTGACAGAGCGAAGTGGTTGGGTGGCCATGGCTTTCGAGCGCAAGTTGTTGAACATGTGCGGGAGTGTGAAAGCACTTGGCAGTTGCCGGGAAAAAGATCGCTTAGCGGCTCGCCAAACTACCGCCGGTACTACGGCGCGCTACCGGCATCGGTGGGAAAACCTATCCGGAACGCACGGGTAGCACACCACCATGGTTGCTGCACAGTTGGGCGTTTATCGACTGACCGATTTCTGGTACTCCAGCATGAGGGCTGGCGATAAACACCCAACTGTGCGTACGGAGATGTCCACTATCACGGTAGATAAACAAGCCAAGCTACTGGCAAGCAGCCATCTCACTGCCTCGTAAACACTGTCAACACTCCGGTATACCCATACACATGCTGGTGCGCTATTTCGCCGCCTGCAAAAAAGCCTACCAAGGGCACGTCACCCAATGCGTGGCGAATGAGTTGCAGCTCGGCGCTGGGCGCGCCAAAGTGCGGGCCACCCCGGCCTGCACAGCTCACATAGATGGCACCGGCAATGTTGCGCCCTGGCGCAGGCGCTGCGTCTGCGCGGTCGGCCAGTAAATTGGTTGCGGCCTCCAAGGACAACTCCGCAGGTTCGAGCTCCTCGCGGATCTCAGCGCAAATGCGCACCAAATCACGCCGGGCGGCCTCTACATTGCGGGTGCAAAACACCATGCTCGAACCCTGCTGCACCACATCCGCCACCGCCACGCCTTTGCGCACCGGATCCAGGCCAATGATGTGGCGCACGCGGCTATCCGAGCCAAAATTACCTACGGGCGTCAGCGCATTCGTACCCGCGTCGGTGATACCTACCAAGGTGGCGCGCAGCTTTTCCATTGCCTCGCGGGGCTGCGCAAGGCTCACGCCCAGGTCTTGCAAGAGCAGGTCCAGCGCGGGCTCGCCATTGAGCTCGGTCACTACATTGCCCTCACAGGCGGTCACCGTGCGCGGGGGCGAGCGCTTGCCCACAGGCGTGGTCACGGGCTCGCAGCCCTGGGTCACGCGCGAGAGCATGGCCACACCTTCGCTGAAGGCTACGCCGCTCAGGCCGCCGCGAAACACACCACTGGCTTTGCCTTGGCCGCTCACATTGCCGTTGCCGCTGATAGCAAACTGCACGGTGCTGCTGCGGCTGGCCGCCAGGCCCCCAAACAGATAGCCTGCATCGGTGCGCTGGGCCAGCTCTTGCAGCAGCTCGGGCAGGTCGGGCGTGTTGCCGTCAGCATGCACCAGCGCGGTATGCGCATCAAAAAACCCCCGGTGTGAACCCAGGGGCGCAACACCGCTGAACACGCGGTACTGGTCGCCCGGCAGCTCGCACAGCATGACGGCCATGGCGGGTTCGTCAAAATACTCCACGTTGTTGGACGCAATGCCTACGCCTACGGTACCGGCCCAGTCGGGCACGGTAGGCAGCTCGGCGCTGAGATGCTCAAGAATAGCCTCGGCATGGGCGGCGTAATGGTCGGTAATGTAAATGATGGCCAGGGTGGGCTGGCGGGCATAGTCATGCAGGGCCATCTGGGCGCGCAACTGCGCCAGCACCAGCCCGGCGGCCATGCGCCACTGGGGGTGCGTGGCATGGCCGAAAGGGAAGAGTTTTTTCACTGTGGTTTTTTCTGGCTAAGGCCTTAAGGCGGCTTACTTTTTTGCGCGAGAAGCTACTTTTTTTGTAGCGGTTGATTTTTTGCTGGCAGGCGCCGCTCCCATGCGCTGCATGGTTTGGCTGGCGGCATTCCCCGCCGTTTTGGCCATTTGTCCAGCGGTGGATTTGGCGGTATTGAAGGCGGTTTTCGTCATTGCCTTGGCCATATTTTTGGTGGTGTCCATCGCAGTTTGCGCGGCTGCGTCTTTCATCGCGCCACTGGCAATTTGGCCAAACTGCTGGGTCAATGAGCTCCACAGTTGCATCGGGTCGATGATGCCGGTAGTGGCCGGCGAGGTGGCTTTGGATTTTTTGCGGGCGGGTGGCTTTTTACCCGTCATGGTTTGCGCCACTTTATCTTTGGCACTGGTCACGGCGCTGGCCATGGAGTCGGCGGCTTTGAGCTTGAAGGCGTTGGCCACGTCGCCCATATTGAAATTCATGCCCTTGAGCGTGGCCAAGGTCATCTTTTGCACTTCCAGCGCAGTGATGGTAGCGGCCAGCGCTTTGGCGTTTTGGTCTAGCCAAAATTGCACCGCCTTGAGCTCGCCAATGCGTTTGTCCAGCTCTTCCACGTTGAGCGTGGGCGCGACCCAATTGGCCGGGTTGGGCATCTGCGGGATATTATCCGCAGCGCCTTTGGCGAGATTTTGCAAAAAATCAAAGCCTGGGACAAATTTGCCAAAGGGGTTTGCGTCGCTCATGGTGTGCTCCGTGGGGTGGTATGTGCTGTGTGCCCACAGCTTACCCCACATTGCCACTAAAAACCATAGCGATCACCGCGGCGAAGCTGGCGCCTGGCTACGGCGCGCAAGCAGCATGAATGCTCAGGTCAAAGCTTTTATGGCTTGGTCGCGCTGGCTGCGCCACTGGGTGCGGGCGCTGTCATGCCACCGCCGGCAGGAGCCTCTGCTGCGGGCGCCGGCGCGGGAGGCGCTGTGGGCGGCGCCGACAGGGGCGGGCTGCCCGGTGCCGGGCCACCACCTGCAGCGCCGGTTTTGCCAGCGTCCTTGCAGGCGGTAAGCGCTACCAAAGCCAGCATGGCGATAGTGAGCAGCAACAGACTTGTGGCTTTCGCAAACCAGGCTGCCAGGTCTATTGCCTGAGGCATCGGTGCGCGGGAACGCGGCGCATGGCGTGCAGAGTAAGAGGTCGATTTCATGGCATAGGCACCGCAGCGAGGCGGCAGTGAAGTTGAACAAGGGATTACCTTACGTGCAACACCTACCCGGGCGCAAGCGGTTCTCACAACCAGAGAGGAACACTACATATTGTTGCCTTGGAGCGCAACTACGTTACTATTAATTGCATAGCTTTATGCGCAATGTTTGCAGGCTTTATGGCAGAAATCAATACTTGGGAGCGCGCCGCTCACGCAAGCTGGCTACCCCTTCGTGCACATCGGGCCCGCCAAAACCCATGAATTCCAGCGCCAGCGAGGTGTCAAAGGTCGGCCCCGCCTGGCGCAGCCAGTTGTTCAGGCTGTACTTGGTCCAGCGGATGGCGGTTTGCGAACCAGCGGCCAGCCTGTCGGCCACCTCGTAGGCTTTAGGCAGGAGCTGCGCCTCGTCTACACACAAGGACACCAGGCCAATGCGCTCGGCTTCTTCGCCGCTGATGGGCTCGCACAGCATCAGGTAGTACTTGGCCTTGGCCATGCTGCACAAGAGCGGCCAGACGATAGCCGCGTGGTCGCCCGCCGCCACGCCCAGGCGGGTGTGGCCGTCGACAATTTTGGCGGTCTTGCTGGCGATAGAGATATCGGCCAACAGGCCTGCCACCAGGCCCGCGCCTACGGCTGGGCCGTGTATGGCGCTCACTATCGGCTTGTCGCAGTTGATCACGTTGTACACCAAGTCGCGCGCCTCTTTCCACACCCGGGTGCGCACGGCGAAGTCACTGGCCATGTCTTGTACCAGGCCTAAATCGCCACCGCCTGAAAAACCCAGGCCCTCACCGCGCAGCACGGCCACTTTGACCGAATCGTCAGCGCCTACATCGCGCCAAATCTCAGTCAACTCGCTGTGGCCGGCATGGCCTGCTGTGGGCAACTTGCCGTTGAGCGCTTTCATTTGGATGTCCAGCACGGCACCGTCCGCGCCACGGCGGATGATGTTCAGGGTTTGGTAGGCGGTGTAGTCAATGAATTTCATTTTTTAGTACCTGCTCAGGTCAAGCCACAAAAGAAGGCTGAATCGGCTGCCCCTGAAAGACGCTGACCAGGCAGGCGCGCAGATTGGCCTTTTGCTTGTTCATCGTCGCCAGGGAGGAGCGGACGGTAAAAAACGTGTCCGCGCCGTGCCGCATTCTAAAGCAGCCCGAGATCTTTTGTTTAACCTTGCACATGCGCAGCGCCTGCTCGGCCAGCTTGTTGGTAAAGGGCACATCTCTGTCCGTCATAAAGCGCCACACATCGGCCGAGGTGTCCGCGCGCAGCACGGGCTGGTTCAGCTCCTCACCGCGCTCCAGCAAGGCACTCCAGCGGGCTTCAAAATAAGCTTGGCGCTGGGCCGTCCAGCGGCCTCTTGGGCAAAGGTCTGGATGCTGGCCAGGGATACGCTGATGCCATACCGGTCGCTGAGCAAGGCGGCGGTGCGCGCCAGGGGCGGCTGGTCTTTTTGCGCATAGCTAAGTTGGCTGAGATCGGGCCGTTGGGTCATGAGCGCTATTGTTGCTCCTTAATTGGTAGCGCTTAATAGATGATGTCTGTCACTGGAATCTGAGTAGTTATGAAAAATCGGGAGAAAGGCGCGAGGCTCACCTCAAGATAACCATTCAACCAGTCGCGTGTTTTCGCAGGATTTTTCGCAGGATTTTTCGCGAAAGCAAATTTCTTCCATCACCGCAATGTGACCACGGCAGATTGGGAATCTTCCAAGCCCATGAGGCAGCGCGGCCAACTATGAACAGGCGGCTTCAAGCCAGATCAGATCAGATCAGCAACATGACACAGCATAAGGGAGCAGTGTTGGGTCCGCCCATTTTTTCTGTCTGAGCCTTATGCGCTAGGATGGAGGGCATGACTACCCACCTCACCATCATCACTGGCGCATCGCGCGGCATGGGCTTGGCGCTGGCGCAGCGGCTGGCGGTGCCGGGCAATGCGCTGCTGTGCATATCGCGCCATACCAATCCCACACTAGACCAGCAAGCCAAAGAGCAAGGCATGACGCTCAC
>JAYVGI010000131.1:0-8991 GCA_043772355.1 Polaromonas sp. | reverse complement strand
TTGATTTGATCAATCAGATCAAACCGTAGACAGAACGTGGAACCGAATTCAATGCGGATTTCATTGGGAAAACTCGGCTTTTTGGGGGAGGAACTTCAGCCTAAAACCTGCCTGCCGGGCCTCTTGCAGCGCATTTCTGGCCTGAATGGCACTACTTATTCCATAGCTAGTTCCGCTTTATTCTAGAGGGCTAAAGGCATATAGAGTGATCTAAAAATGGCGGTACTCCAAGCAGTAAATTCACGGTTTCTGGCCGATGCTCAAGCCGCCAGAGTCTTCGCAACGCGCCAAACCGTACCGCGCAGCAAAATATGGGCGTTACCCTATGTACCCCACTGGCCTGCTTAGACGGAGTGCTACTATTTAATGAGTAACTGTATTTCCAGGTAGTTTTCCAAGCGGCCCACTCGCAGGCGCGCGCTGCGAGGTCTGTGCGGGTGACGCTGGGCGTGGCGAGGGTCTCTTGCGCCGCAGGCTGCGCAAAAGGGGTCAGAGCAAAATTTCGTCAGGGCGTTACGCGCTCCGAACTGAGGGTCTTCCTGAATTTTGATCTGACCCCATTTGCTTTCCCGCTTGCTACCGCCCCATTGGCTCGGACGCAGCACCAAGCCCTCCGGATCCAGGGCGCTACCCACTAAAAATCACATAGAGCCTGCATTTCGAACCGCAGGCCAATAAAATAGAGCGTGAGCAGCTATTTTACTTATAGCAATCTTGCTTGGGCGGCAGCATACTCACGGCGCAAGCGGGCTACGTAATCGGCGGTGCTGGTGATTTCCTTGATGGTGCCGATGCCCTGGCCGCAGCCCCAGATGTCTTTCCAGGCTTTGGCTTCGCCACCGCCGCCGAAATTCATTTTGCTGGGGTCGCTCTCGGGCAAGTTGTCTGGATCCATGCCGGCGTTTTTGATGCTGCCTTTGAGGTAGTTGCCGTGGATGCCGGTGTAGAAGTTGCTGTAGACGATGTCGTCAGAATTGCTCTGGGTGATCATTTCTTTGTAGCCGTCCACTGCGCGCGCTTCGTGGGTGGCGATGAAGGCGCTGCCGATGTAGGCCAGGTCGGCCCCCATGGCCTGCGCGGCCAGCACGGCACCGCCTGTGGAAATGGAGCCGGACAGCACCACGGGGCCATCAAACCATTCGCGAATTTCCTGCACCATGGCAAAGGGGGATTTGACGCTGGCGTGACCACCCGCGCCGGCTGCGACGGGTATCAATCCGGTAGCGCCCTTCTCTATGGCTTTGTGGGCAAACACGTTGCTGATCACGTCGTGCAAGGTAATGCCGCCCCAGGCCTGCACGCCTTTGTTCACATCTTCACGCGCGCCCAGGCTGGTGATGACGATGGGCACCTTGTATTTTTCGCACACCTGCATGTCGTGCTCCAGGCGGTCGTTGGATTTGTGGACGATCTGGTTGATGGCAAAGGGCGCGGCTTTGTTGTGCGGGTTGGCTTTGTCATGCGCGGCCAAGGTCTCGGTGATCTCCGCCAACCAGTCTTCCAGCTGCGCCGCCGGACGGGCGTTGAGCGCAGGCATGGAGCCCACCACACCGGCAATGCACTGCGCGATGACCAGCTTGGGGTTGCTGATGATGAACAGAGGGCTACCGATGACAGGGAAAGGCAGGTTTTGCAGGATGGGGGGCAGTTTTGACATGTTGACCTTTGTTAAATACTGAAGGAGGAAAAAAAAGGGGGAAGAACTTCCGGACGCAGAGGACGCGAAGGTTACGCAGAGGACGCAAAAGAAGTCAAAATAAAATACAAAAGTAAAACAGAAATTGGGAGCAATTCAACGATTTGATGCACAACTTATAACAAGTGTTTGAGTTCTTCCAATTTTTAAATTTTTGTATTTTTTTGGTATTTTCTTTTTTGCGTCCTTTGCGTAACTTTTGCGTCCTCTGCGTCCAGATGTCCGCTTTAAAACGCTTCGAGCGCCAAAGCGGTTACGCAGTCGGCACCTTCCACAATACTGTCCCGCACCCCCGGTGCCTTCGACAGCATATGGTCCGCGTAAAAGCGTGCCGTCACAATTTTGGCCTGCATAAACGCAACATCGTCACCAGCAGCCAAGCAGTCCTCAGCTGCCAACAGTGAGCGCGCCATTTGCCAGCCGGCAAACACATTGCCCGCCAGCAGGAGATAGGGCACGCTGCCGGCAAACACGGCATTCGGCGCGGCTTTGGTGTTGCCTGCGACAAAGTTGATGACATCAATCAAAGCCAGGCGGGCAGCGGTCAGGCGCTTCAAAACAGCCAAGCCTTGCACGCTAGCCCGCTTAGCCAGCTCTGTCTCTGTGGCTTCGATTTGCGCCACGATGGCCTTGGCAGTCGTGCCGCCATCGCGCGCCGTTTTGCGGCCTACCAAATCGTTGGCCTGGATAGCGGTGGTGCCTTCGTAGATGGTCAAAATCTTGGCGTCGCGGTAGTACTGCGCCGCGCCGGTTTCTTCGATGAAGCCCATGCCGCCGTGTACCTGCACACCTAGCGATGTCACTTCCAAACTCATCTCGGTGCTGTAGCCTTTGACCAAGGGCACCATAAATTCGTAGAACGCGGCGTTTTGCTTGCGCACATCCGCATCGGGGTGGTGGTGCGCTGCGTCGTAGGCTGCGGCGGCTCCGGCGGCCATGGCGCGGCAGCCTTCGGTGTAGGCGCGCATGGTCATCAGCATGCGCTTCACGTCGGGGTGGTGGATGATGGGGGCGCTGGCGGCGATAGAACCATCCACGGGGCGCGATTGCACGCGGTTTTTGGCGTAGCCCACGGCCTTTTGGTACGCGCGCTCGGCAATCGCAATGCCTTGCATGCCCACGGCGTAGCGGGCGGCGTTCATCATGATGAACATGTATTCCAGGCCACGGTTTTCCTGGCCGACGAGGTAGCCCACAGCGCCACCGTGGTCACCGTATTGCAGCACGGCAGTGGGCGATGCCTTGATGCCCATTTTGTGCTCGATGCTGACGCAATGCACATCGTTGCGCGCGCCCAGCGAGCCGTCTTTATTGACCATGAATTTGGGCACCACGAACAGGCTAATACCCTTCACGCCCTCAGGCGCGCCCACCACGCGGGCCAGCACCAGATGCACCAGGTTCTCGGCCATGTCGTGCTCGCCGTAGGTGATGTAGATCTTGGTGCCAAACACTTTGTAGGTGCCATCGGCTTGAGGATCGGCCTTGGTGCGCACCATGGCCAAATCGCTACCTGCTTGCGGCTCGGTCAGGTTCATGGTGCCGGTCCATTTACCGCTGACCAGGTTTGCCAGGTACGTGGCTTTCAGTTCATCACTGCCAGCCGTCAACAGCGCTTCAATCGCGCCGTCACTCAGCAACGGGCACAGCGCAAAGCTCATGTTGGCGCTGTTGAGCATCTCGCCACACGCCGCACCAATCGTCTTGGGCAAACCCTGGCCACCGTATTCAGTTGGGTGCTGCAAACCTTGCCAGCCGCCTTCGGCGTACTGCTTGTAGGCCTCTTTAAACCCCGGCGTGGTGGTGACCTTGCCATCTTTGAAACTGCTGGGGTTGATGTCGCCCGTCCAGTTCAACGGGGCCACTACGCCTTCGTTGAACTTGGCACATTCTTCCAGCACGGCTTCGGCGGTGTCGTAGCCAGCCTCTTCGAAGCCAGGGATCTTGGAAACCGCGTCAATGTTGGCGATGTGCTTGATCGCGAACAGCATGTCTTTGAGGGGGGCTTTGTAGGTCATGTCTTTGTCTCGAATTAACTTGGATGAAGAGGGGAGAACTTCCGGACGCAGAGGACGCTAAGGTTACGCAAAGGACGCAAAAGAAGACAAAGAAAAATAAAACCAAAATTGAATGCAACTAAAAAAATCCGAACCGCTTAACAATTCATTTTTGAATTTTTTTGGTATTTTCTTTTTTGCGTCCTTTGCGTAATTTTTGCGTCCTCTGCGTCCTGCCCCCGAATTAAAGCGCCGCGACCAGCTCCGGCACGGCGACAAACAAATCAGCGGCCAAGCCAAAATCGGCCACGCTGAATATCGGTGCCTCGGGGTCTTTGTTGATTGCCACAATCACCTTGCTGTCCTTCATGCCCGCCAAGTGTTGAATAGCGCCGCTGATGCCGCAAGCCACATACAACTGGGGCGCGACGATTTTGCCGGTTTGGCCTACTTGCCAGTCGTTGGGGGCGTAGCCCGCGTCCACTGCCGCGCGTGATGCACCCATGGCGGCACCGAGTTTGTCGGCCAAAGGTGTCATCACTTCGGTAAACTTCTCGCTAGAACCCAAAGCACGACCACCGCTGACGATGATCTTGGCGGCCGTGAGTTCTGGGCGATCGTTCTTGGCGATTTCGCTGCCCATAAAGGTAGTTTTGCCGCTGTCAGCAACACCTGCCACTGCGTCTACGGCGGCGCTGCCACCGGTAGCGGCTGCAGGGTCAAAGCCTGTGGTGCGCACGGTGATGACTTTGGTGGCGTCCAGGCTTTGCACGATAGCAATCGCGTTGCCTGCATAGATGGGGCGCTCAAAGGTGTCGGCGGCATCTACCTTGGTGACATCGCTGATCTGGCCTACGTCCAGCTTGGCAGCTACGCGTGGGGCGATGTTTTTGCCCGATGCGGTGGCGGGGAAAAGGATGTGCGAATAGCTCGGCGCAATCGCCAGCACCTGCGCAGCCATGTTCTCGGCCAGGCCGTGAGCAAAGTGCGCGCCATCGGCGTGAATCACTTTGCTGACGCCGGCAATCTGCGCTGCTGCGGCCGCTGCTGGGCCAGCGCCCGAGCCCGCCACCAGCACATGCACGTCACCACCGCAGGCGATGGCTGCGGTCACGGTGTTCAAAGTTGCGCCTTTGATGGTGGCGTTGTCGTGTTCTGCAATTACTAAACTTGTCATGTTGAATCCTTAACGAGAGGGAGGGATAAATCGCAAAAATCGCAAAAGTGAAAACAAAAGACGCAAAAAAACAGAGAATTTTTTCCTTTTTTTGGCGTTTTTTTGCGTGTCTTTTTTAGCGTTTTTTGCGTTAGATAAAGAAAGTGCTTAAATCACTTTGGCCGTATTCTTCAGCTTATCCACCAGCGTAGCCACATCGGGCACCATGATGCCGGCGCTGCGCTTGGGTGGCTCCATCACTTTGAGGGTTTTGATGCGCGGCTTCACATCCACGCCCAGGTCCTCCGGCTTGAACACATCGAGCTGCTTTTTCTTGGCCTTCATGATGTTGGGCAAGGTCACGTAGCGCGGCTCGTTCAGGCGCAAGTCGGTGGTGATGATGGCGGGCAAGGTGATGGACAGCGTTTCCAGACCGCCGTCTACTTCGCGGGTCACTTGCGCTTTTCCATCGACGATTTCGACTTTCGAGGCAAAGGTAGCCTGCGGCAAATCGGCCAGTGCGGCCAGCATTTGGCCGGTCTGGTTGCAGTCGTCATCAATGGCTTGTTTGCCCAAAATCACCAAGCCAGGTTGCTCTTTGTCGATCAATGCTTTGAGCAGCTTGGCCACGGCCAGGGGTTGCAGCTCTTCGGTGGTCTCGACCAAGATGCCCCGGTCTGCGCCAATCGCCATGGCGGTGCGCAAAGTCTCCTGGCACTGCAGCACGCCACAGGATACGGCGATCACTTCGGTGACGATACCTTTTTCTTTCAGGCGCATGGCTTCTTCCACCGCAATCTCATCAAACGGGTTCATGCTCATTTTCACGTTGGCAATATCGACCCCGGTATTGTCCGATTTGACCCGAACCTTCACGTTGTAATCTACCACCCGTTTGACTGCTACCAAAACCTTCATATCACTCGCTCCAAGAAGTTAATTGAATTGACGTGCACGTCAACTAAGCCCATTGTATGCGCCCGGCTTTGTAGTTGCCGCAGTGCAGCAAACCGAAATGCGCAAATCAAAAAAGCACGATCGTTCTATTTTCGGATTATAGAGTGAGATTGGTGAAAATTTAGGTCTTCATCTCCAAAAGCGTCAACCTAACGACAATTAACCGACCGTCTGGATGGTTATTCCGGGTAAACCTGTACGGTGGTGTTGAAACGCAGCCGTTAAAGTCATGCATCGACGCATTTTGCGCCGCAGCATTTTTCTCAAGGATCCCGTATGAAAGCATCTCGCATAGCTCTTTCTATTTTGGCCTTAGCAGGCGTGGGCGTTGCCAGCGCGCAAACCGTACTCACCGTGTCCAGCTGGGTGCCACCCACCCATGGCCTGAGCGTGGCGCAAAAGGAGTGGTGCGATTTGCTGGAGAAAAACACCGGCGGCAAGATGAAATGCAACATTTTGCCTCGCGCCGTGTCTGCCCCACCCGGCACCTTTGATGCAGTGAAAAACGGTCTGGCCGACGTATCGTTCTCGGTGCAGGGCTACACGCCCGGGCGCTTTCAGTACACGCAAATGGCGGAACTGCCCTTTTTGGGCAACAGCTCTGAATCCATCTCGGTGGCTTACAACCGTGTGGCGACCAAAAACCCTGAGTTTGTGGGCGAACATGCCGGCCTGAAGGTGATGAGCTTTTTCACCCATGGCCCCGGCATTGTGTTCAACACCAAGCGCCCCATCAGCAAGATTGAAGACTTGAACGGCCTGAAGTTCCGCATCGGCGGCGGCATGGTCAACGAGATCAGTAAAACGCTGAACATGAACGTTACGCTCAAGCCCGCACCCGATTCGTACGAGCTGCTCTCTGGCGGCGTGATGGACGGCACCCTCTTCCCCGCCGAATCCACCGAGTCGTTCAAGATCGACAAAATCATCAAGTACGCCACCACCTTCCCCGGTGGCCTGTACAACACCAGTTTTGCGTTTGTGATGAGCCAGAGCAAATACGACAGCCTAAAGCCAGAGGAAAAAAGCGCGGTCGACGCCATCAGCGGCGAAACCGTGGCCCGCATGTTTGGCCGCAGCTGGGACAAAGTTGACCGCCGCGCTACCGGCTTGATGCAAGCCAACGGCGTGCAAATCACCAAGGCCGATGCCAAATTTGTGAGCGACGTGAAAGCCAAAACCTCAGGCCTGGAAGCCAAGTGGGTGGCCGACTCCGAAGCCAAGGGTTTGAAAAATGCAGCTAAAGTGCTGGCCGAGTTCCGCGCCGAGATTGCCAAAGCTGAGAAGTAATCTCTTCGCTTCCCCTCCCTTGTCGAACTCCCGCAGACGCGGCCTCATGCCCATGAGTGCCGCGTTTTTTATGCTTTAGCGTTTATGCTTCACGCTACCCACCCACCGTGCCTTCTATGCGTAAATATCTAGAAATTTTCTGTAGCCTGCTGTGCGCCAGCGCGCTGTTTGCCATCATGGCACTTACTTTTTTTGACGTGATCGGGCGCAAGCTGCTGGAACACTCCATCCCGGGCTCCTTGGAGTTGACCGAGCTGCTGATGGTGGTGGTGATCTTTGCCGGCATGCCCTTGGTGTCGCAGCGTGGCGAACATGTGGTGTTTGACTCGTTGGACAGCTATATGCCTGCGTGGCTGCTCAAAGTGCAAGGCGCATTAGTGCACCTGCTGTGCGCGGGGCTGATGATCGGCCTGGCCTACCTCATGTGGAAAACAGGCAACCAGTTTGCCCAGAACGGCGAGACGACCGCGCAGCTGAAGTTTGCGAAAGCGCCTTTTATCTACGGCATGGCATTGCTGTGCGGCATTACCGGCTTGGTGCATATCGGCTTGATCAGCAAGCCCGCCAAAGAGCTGCAAGAAGGCGAAGGGGCGGCATTGTGATTGAATCTCTACTAGGCTTCGCGGCCATCTTCGCTCTCGCGCTCTTGCGCGTGCCCTTGGCCTTTGCCATGGGCATCGTGGGCGTGGCAGGCATTGGCCTCACGCGCGGCTGGCTGCCCGCCCTGGCCAGCACCGCGCAGGTGGTGCACGAAACGGGCTTTGCCTACACGCTCTCGGTCATTCCGCTGTTTATTTTGATGGGCAACTTTGTCGCCCGCGCAGGCCTGGCGCACGAGCTGTTTGCTGCGGCTTACGCCTTCATCGGCCACTTTCGCGGCGGCCTGGCACATGCCACCGTGGCTGCGTGTGCGGGCTTTGGAGCGATTTGCGGCTCGTCCATTGCCACGGCAGCCACCATGAGCAAGGTGGCCTACCCCAGCATGAAAAAAATGGGCTACAGCGACAGCTTGTCTACCGGCGTGATGGCCGCAGGCGGCACGCTGGGCATCATGATTCCGCCGTCCACCATCATGGTGATCTACGGGATCATCACCGAGACCAACATCGGCAAGCTGTTCGCCGCGGGCGTGATTCCCGGCCTGCTGTCGGCCCTGCTGATGATGGTCGGCATCACCTGGATCACGGCGCGCGACCCGGCCCATGCGCCGGCCGGAGAGCGCAGCACCTGGCCGCAGCGCTGGCAGGCGCTACGCGGCATCTGGGGCGTGCTGCTGCTGGTGATCGTGGTGCTGGGCGGCATCTACGGCGGCATCTTCACCGCCACCGAGGGCGCGGGATTCGGCGCCGCCGGTGCCTTCCTGTTCGCCCTGGCCCGGCGGCGCCTCACCTGGGCGATCCTGTCCGAGGTGCTGATCGAATCGGCGCGCACCACCGCGATGCTGTTCACGTTGCTGATCGCAGCCACGCTGTTTGCCAACTTCGTGAATTTCACGTCGATGCCCAACGACCTGAAGAATCTGATCACCCAAAGCGGCATGTCGCCCACCATGATCATCGTGGCGATGATGGGGGTCTACGTGGTGCTGGGCACCGTGATGGAAGAGCTCACCATGGTGCTGCTCACCATTCCGCTGTTCTTCCCGATCGTCACGGCTCTGGGATTCGACCCGGTCTGGTTTGGCGTGTTGATCGTGATGGTGGTGCAGATCGGCCTGATCTCACCGCCGGTGGGCATGAACATGTTCGTGCTGAATGCGTTGTTGCCCGGCGTTGGCCTGGGCGCGATCTACCGCGGCTGCTGGCCGTTCGTCTTTGTGCTGGTCGTGATGCTGGCGCTGCTGGTCGCCTTCCCGCAGCTCAGTCTCTGGCTGCCGTCGCTGATGAAATGACCGG
>JAYVGI010000130.1:0-6419 GCA_043772355.1 Polaromonas sp. | reverse complement strand
CGCTGAGAGGTCTGATCTTTTGCGGTTTCCAGCAGCGCTTTAAAAATATGGGCTAGGCTGTAGCGCTGGTAAAAAGGGTGCTTGTTGAGTAGCGCGTAGTTTTTATCTTCGAAATACACCACAAACAGCAGGCGAAATAGCAGCACCACGCTGTTTTCATACACGCTGGCCAGGCTGGCCTTGGGGTTGGCTTTGTGTATGGCTTTGCCCATGATCTCAAACAACGAATCCTCACCCGCGTAGCCGTAAATGACGGCTTTCAGGTTTTCCTCTACGTCCAGGGTGAAGTCGGCGGACGCAGCAATGGCCTGCTCAATGGCGCTAACTTTCCCCACCTCTGTGGGCTGCACATAGGTGTCGCGGCCAAAGAAAAAGGCAAATAAGGCGAGCCCTTGCGCTTTTTCGTTGGCATCGGTAACAGCCAACAGGCGTTGCAAGTCAAACTCGATAAAAGTCTTTTTGGCGGTGATTTTGTCAGTGTCATACACCCGCCACAGCCGGCCATTGGTCAAGAAGCCAAAGCGCACACGCAAGGTGCTGAGGTAGTCTTGCAGTTGGTGGTGTGGGTTGTCTTGGCGATCTGCTTTGCCGGTGTCGAGTGTTTTGTCCCAAGCTTTGGATTCACAAATGGCGGTAATAAGCGTGTGGTCTTTGGTCTTGCTCAGTGCGGTGTCTTGCCCAGGCTCTAGCAATAAGCACCAGTCAGGCTTGGCCTGTTTACCTTGCACAATGAGGCTTTCTTGGGTGACCTGGATCCAGCCAATCTGGGCCAGCAAAGGGCCGATGAGCTTGTCTTCCAATTGCGCTTCGTTGAGGGCTGACAAGCTGGCGCGGTTGAAATGCTCTGCTAGCCACGTATCCAAACTGTAAGGAATCGGCTTTGCCAGCAGTTGACTGGCTTTTTGTGCAATAAAGCCATCATCTAGCAATGTGTTGGCTAGCCAATGGTGTCGTAATACGTCTTGTGTCATGAGGTTGAATATAAGGGATGCAGTGCAGCGTAATAAGGCGTCTTTGCGTCACACCAACGGATTCACCGTCTTCAACCCCTTAAACCGCCCAAAATCCCGATCCGCGCTCCACAGCAGCGACACGCCGTTTTCCATACAGATGGCGGCTATGCGGGCTTCGTGGAACTGGCCGCCTTGCAGCTTGGCTTGGCGGGTGATGTCAGACAACACCTGCCAGTGCTGCAAGCCGCTGTGCAGCACCTGGGCGGTGGGGGAGGCGAGCCAGGCGTCTACTTGGGCCAAGGCTTGCTCGTGGGTGCTGGCGGGGCTGAAGATCTTGGGGTGGGTGACGACGGCTAAAAACTCGTGCAGGCAGCTGACTGGCAGGCCCCAAGGCTGGCCGCCTTCGGCGAGTTGCTGTAGGCAAGCGTAGGCGGCGGTGTGGAAGGCGGATTCGGCGCGGTGGGCGTACACCAGCACGTTGGTATCGACGGCGATCATGGGGTCGTCATGGGGTGGTCAGGCCAAGGGCTGTATGGCGCGCCCGGTGACGTGGTCTTGCTCCATTTGCTGCCACTGCCGTGGGTCGGTGATCAAGATCTGGCCGCCGCCCACGCTGGCATCTTGCAGTTTGAATGCGGGTTTGGCTTTGCCAGGCGAGTCGCTTAACACGCGGCGCAGGCCCTCTTCTACCAACGCGCGCAGCGTAGTGTGGCTTTGCTGGGCGAGAGCTTTGGCGGCGTTGAACAGCGGGTCGGAGATGTCTAAAGTGGTTTTCATATGGGTGCCCATATTGATTGGTGTGGGTGTATTGTAAATTGGGTTTAAATAATTTTGCATTGCCCCTCCTGACGCAATGCTGTTCGCTTAACGCGCTTTGCGTTCGGGCTGAGGTATCGAAGCCTGATGGGAGCCCTTCGATGCCTCAGAGCGAACGGTGCAAATTGAACAGCATTGCTCTATAAACAGTAGCACTCTATCTATGTAAATCAGCAGGGTATAAGGCATAACGCTAAAATTCTGCTGGCCCACACGGTGTGGCGCATCCAGCGGCGTATTGAGCCGGAAGTACGACCATTGCAGGCCCTCAACGCAAAACAATCGCTATGTATTGGGTAGCTGCTGCCGCATTATTTTAGAAGGCTACAGCCTGATTGATACCTAAAATGCCGTTGAAAATTGCGGTTTTGAAGGCGCCCTGAGCTTGAGGAGCCCGAAAAATCGGTTGTAAACCGAAAAATTGCCGGTTTTGGCACCGATTTATAGATGCCTATCGCGCTGTAGCCCCCTAGAATAGTGCGCAAGCAGCTACGAAATAAATAGTTCCTGGGGTGCCCGACATAGGCTATATAAGCGCTGCTGGGCCGGTTGGTGGTGCAAAACGGCTGCGGCACTTGAAAATACCAATATTTAACGTCTACCTATGTACCCCGTTGTCCTACATAGATGGAGTGCTACGTTTTGGTGAGTAGGTGTGGTTCGTGGCTGGCCGTCAACCCGATGCACCAGCTGGGTCTGGATGCGCCTGGCCAGGCGTGGTGCAGCGTTCCCGCGGGTGAACCGGCTGCGTGCCAGCCCGGCGGGGGAGCGGTCTGGCTGCCGCTCCCTCAGGCACAGGGCCGGGGAGATGGCCTGGCAGGAGTCGCGGTGGGCAAGCCCTGGAGCCATGGTTACTCACCAAACAATAGCACGCTATTTAATAGAACCAGTGGGGTACAAGGGTTTTCGATCAATATCTGCATTTTTCTGCCAGTGGGAGCCGTCCGCTGCCTTGTGAGCCGACAAAACCGGCTGCAAGCGCACGCCCGGGGAAGTTGACACGCTATGTATAGCGTAGCTTCTGCCGCTTTATTCTAGGCGGCTACCGGCTGATATGCACCTCAAAAACAGTGCCCCAACAGGCCAGTTTTCGGGTTTCAGCCGATTTTCAAGCGGCCAGCGCCTGCGAAGCCTCTTAAAAACGCTGTTTTTTCCGGGTTTTGATATACCTATTGGCCTGAAGCCCTCTAAAATAAAGCGGTATAAGCTATTGAATAAGGAGCAGAATACGTGCCCTTCTCAGACAGCTTTGGCGGCAAAAACGGGGCCGTCAACCCCCAAGGCCCATGGCCGCCTCAACCCGTTGGACGAGCCATGCAGGCGCAGGGCCTTGGTGCAGTTGGCGGGCTATCGCGGCGCAGTGCTGCTTTACCTGCTCGGACGCCAGCAGTCGGGCCAAGCCTTGGTGCAGGCGCTTGACGCTCAGTCCTGCTGCGTGGCGATGCCCGGTGCCGGGGGTAAAGCCAATGGGGGGCCTCACCTTGCGCCAGAAACTGCTCAAGGTCGGGCTGCAGCTGCGAGGTGTTGCCGTGCGGGCCATAAGGAAAATGCCCCTCGGTAAATGGCGTGGGCCAATCGGCTTGCTTTCCAGCCAGCCAGTCTGGAAACAGGCCAATGGAAGCGTCGGGCGACTGATGGATATGTGCAAAGATGCTGGGAACCGCTGGCAATTGGTGGGCCAGGCGCCAGCGGTTCAAGCTGGGCAGGGTGCCAGGGTCGATCCACACCTTGTGGATGAGCCGCCAAAGCATGCGCTTGCAGGCCAAGGGTGCCCAGCGGGGAATGGGCAGCGAGCCGGCGGTTAAAAAGTCATGGCTGCCACACAGATTCGATGGTGCCAAGTAAGCGCAGACTATGCGTGTGTCTGCGCGGGACTGTTTTGCAATGGCTGCCATTGGCACCAGCATAGGGTGGCACAGCACCACACACTGGGTATCGGCTGGCTGGCGTTGCACCAGGTCGCGCAGCACCCCAAAATGAGGCTGTAGGCCTTTCCACACGACGCTAAATCCTTTGCGCTCATCCCACAGATGGGGGTCATTGAGCGCGGCGTGAAATTCACTGACGCTGCCAAAAAGCGCGTACGGCAAGCCTTCGGACTGCATCAGGGCTTCGTGGAAAGCGGGCACCAACATCAACACGCGGTGGCCGCGCTCGCGCAGGCCTTGGGCCAGCGCCGCATAGGGTGCCATGTCCCCTCCGGTACCGAAGGTGGCGACGATGATGAGTGGGGTGGTGGTGGCTTGAAAACACTGGGCTGCATCGGCAGCATCGTTAGGAGGTATCACGCTTGGCTTGTTGTTCTTAAAAGCGCAATTTTTGCACAGCCGACCTGCTCGGGCTTTTGCGCGCCCAGTAACAGAGTGCATACGCATCGGTAAGTTCAGGGTTTTCCCTATCGCAGGATGGGAGCGCTGGCAGAATGATCTATTGTCGCTAGCGGGCTCATTCCGGCGCGCTGCGCACCTGCAAGGAGCGCTCTGATGACCGATCTTTCCACCCACCCCACCCAAATCGCCAGCGCCTGGCTGGCCGACTTTGGCACTGTGCTGGAGCGGCGCGATGTCGATGCCGCCATCGCGCTGTTTGCGCCCGACAGCTATTGGCGCGACTTGGTAGCCTTTACTTGGAATATTTGCACACAAGAAAATCCAGAGGCGATACGCACGATGCTCAAGGCGCGGCTGATGGATGTGATGCCCAGCAAGTTTGAGATTGAAGGCGAGGCCACCGAGGCAGGCGGTGTGGTGGATGCATGGTTTACGTTTGAG
The DNA here is from genome assembly GCA_043772355.1 of Polaromonas sp. Taxonomy (GTDB): domain Bacteria; phylum Pseudomonadota; class Gammaproteobacteria; order Burkholderiales; family Burkholderiaceae_C; genus JAAFIP01. The sequence continues at coordinate 1,879 of JAYVGI010000130.1, read as the reverse complement.
ACGGCGGTGGCACGCGGGCGCGGCCACCTGCGGCTGCAAAACGGCAAAGCCTGGACCTTGCTGACCACGATGACAGAGCTCAAAGGCTTTGAAGAGCCCACCGGCACGCAGCGCGAAAAAGGTGCGGAGCACGGCGCGCAAAAAGGCCGCAAGAGCTGGCTGGAAAAGCGCCAACATGAGGCCGCGACATTGGGCCTGACCGACACAGAGCAGCCCTATGTGCTGATCGTAGGCGGCGGGCAGGGCGGCATCGCTCTAGGCGCGCGCCTGCGCAGGCTGGGCGTGCCCACCATCATCGTGGAGAAAAACGAACGCGCGGGCGACAGCTGGCGCAAGCGCTACAAAAGCCTGTGCCTGCACGATCCCGTGTGGTACGACCATTTGCCCTACCTGCCCTTCCCAGACCATTGGCCCGTGTTTGCGCCCAAAGACAAAATTGGCGACTGGCTGGAGATGTACACCAAGGTGATGGAGCTGAACTACTGGGGCGGCACCACGGCCAAGAAGGCCACGTTCAACGAGGCCAAGCAAGAGTGGGAAGTGGTGGTCAACCGAGGCGGCAAAGACATCACCCTGCGGCCCAAGCAACTGGTGCTGGCCCTGGGCGTATCCGGCTACCCCGTGTCGCCCACCATCGCGGGGGCCGACAGCTTTACCGGCGAGCAACACCACTCCAGCAAGCACCCCGGCCCCGAGGCCTACAAAGGCAAAAAATGCGTGGTGCTAGGCTCCAACAATTCAGCGCATGACATTTGCGCCGCCTTGTGGGAGGGCGGCGCGGATGTGACGATGGTGCAGCGCAGCTCTACTCACATAGCGCCATCCGATTCGCTCATGGAGTTGGCGCTCGGCGGCCTGTATTCCGAGAGCGCCGTCAAAGCGGGCGTGACCACTGACAAAGCTGATTTGATCTTCGCCTCCATCCCCTACAAAATCATGGCCCCCATGCAGGTACCCGTGTACGACGAGATGAAAAAGCGCGATGCTGATTTGTACGCGCGGCTGGAGAAGGCCGGCTTCATGCTCGACTTTGGCGTGGACGGGTCGGGCCTGTTCATGAAGTACCTGCGGCGCGGCTCGGGCTACTACATCGACGTAGGCGCGTCTGAGCTGGTGGCCAACGGCAGCGTCAAGCTCAAGAGCGGCGTGAGCATTGAGCGCATCAACCCCAAGTCCGTCACCCTCACCGATGGCACCGAGCTGCCCGCCGATTTGATCGTCTACGCCACCGGCTACGGCTCCATGAACGGCTGGGCCGCCCAGCTCATCTCGCAGGAGGTGGCCGACAAGGTGGGCAAGTGCTGGGGCCTGGGCTCGGGCACCACCAAGGACCCGGGGCCCTGGGAAGGCGAGTTGCGAAATATGTGGAAGCCCACCGCGCAGCCGGCGCTGTGGTTCCACGGCGGCAACCTGCACCAGTCGCGGCATTACTCGCAGTTCCTCGCCTTGCAGTTGAAGGCGCGCCAGGTCGGGCTGGCCACGCCCGTCTATGGGCAGGGGCCGGTGCACCACAAGGACTGATACGGATTCGCGTTTGAACGGACGACAACGGCGGCCTGCAAACAGCCCCGTTGCCGAAATTCAAGGCCCGCTTTATGCGTCGATATCGCGCTTGGCCCGAGGACGGCGCGGCGCCCGCGCTCATGCCGGGGTACCAGAAATCGCTCGGTCGCCGCACCGTCCTCGGGCCTTTGGAGCCGGTGTCTCTTCTCCACGCCAAAAGAAGAACCGCCACCAGCAAGGCCGCGGGCGGGTCGCGGGCACGGGGCACGGGGCACGGGGCACGGGGCACGGGGCACACGGCGCAGGGCACGGGGCACTGCGAGAAGGCGCAAGACGACGCGGCCGGGCGTCGGGCACGCCCTGCCGCGCGCCGCCT
>JAYVGI010000129.1:0-2012 GCA_043772355.1 Polaromonas sp. | reverse complement strand
CTAGCCGAAACCTTGTGGGTGCTGGGCGCCGTGTACGACACCACGGCAGCGCAACAAATCACCATCGTAGAGATGCTGCTCGGCCATGAAAATTTGGTGCTGCAAGATGCGGACACGGTCACCGCCGCATTGGCGCATTTTCAAAAAAAACCTGCACTGGGGTTTTCGGATTGCCTGGTGCTGGAAATTGCCCGCAAAGCGGGGCATGTGCCGCTGGGCACTTTTGACCGGGTGCTGGCTAAGCTGCCAGGAGCGCAGGCGCTGAAGTCTTAACGATTTCAGCGCTGCCGCGCGCAAGTTCTAAAGCCTGCATAAATATCCGTGCGCCCGGCCATAAAGTAGTTGCGGTATTGGGGGTGGCGCATCACCTCCTGCGTGGCGGTGCAGGCACCGCGCAGTACCGGGCGGGTGTAAAACCAGGGCTCAGAATAGTCGCGGTAGGGGTGGGCTACAAAACCTGGGTAGGGGCTAAAGGTGCTACCCGTCCACTCCCATACCTCGCCCCAGGCAAACTGGGGCTGCGTCATGGCGGCGCATTCCCATTCGGCCTCGGTGGGCAGGCGGCGGCCCGCGTGGGCGCAGTAGGCCAGCGCCTCGTGTTGGCTTAGGTGCACGGCGGGCTTGCTCAAATCTAAAGCCTGCCATTGGCCAAACACCTGGTGCGCATAGCCGCTGGCGCTGCGCTGCACGTAGCGCGGCAGGGCGCAGCCGATGGACTCCACATAGGCCAGGTACTGCGCAAAGCTGACGGGCGCGGCATCAATATCAAAGCTGTCCAACGGTACCGGGTGCACGCCCAGCTCGTTGTCAAAGGCAAAGCCTGGGCCGCTGCGGCCAAGTGTCCAGGCCTGCTTTTGGATATGTAATTGGGCTGTAGCCCTGTATTTATTGGCGTAAGAAACTACTGAATGCATAGCACCTTGAGCGCCTAACGCAGTACCTTCAAGCGGCGCGGCATACGCCGCCTGCGGGAGCGGCACACCGAGTGCCTGGGCCATGTACACCGCAGCTTCCAGGTGCATGGCTTCATGGAACAGCACCAGGCGGTAAAAATACAGCGCGTCGTCAGTGCTGCCCGCCTTGGCCAGCAGCGCCAGGGTTTGCGCCAGCGTGGCAGCCAGATAGGCTTTGCAGGCTTGGCTATCGAGCAGCGGCAAGCTCCAGCGAACATCGTGGGGGACGGTGCTGGAGTCGTACCACGGGTCGCCCTGCTCCAGGATGGAGGGCAGCAGGGGCAGCGCGTGCTTGTAGCGCACGCCCCCGTCACGCTGCGGGTTGCGGGCGATCCACGATTCTTGGTACCAGCCTACGTGGCCTAGCTCCCACAGCGGGGGGTTCAGCGCGTCGCTATAGGGCACATGCAATGCGCCCGCAGCGGCGTAGGCATCAAACACTTGCAAGGTACGGCTGCGCAGGCTACGTAGCGCCGCAGCAATCTGAGCGGCGTTGGCCGTACGCCAGCCTGGCCCGCTGTGCATGCGTGCGGTAGGTGAATCTTCAACGGGCGGTAAGTTATTGGTTTCGCGGTGCATAATTTGCGCAGTCATGGTCTTCAAACACATCGTTATCGTTAGTCCCGCCTTGTCAGACGCCAATAACGGCAACTGGCAAACCGCCAAACGCTGGGCCACACTGCTAGGCAAGCAGTATCGCACGCGCATCATCAAGCAGTGGCCTGATGATGCAGCTCAGTCGGACGACATCCTGCTGGCCTTACACGCTCGGCGCAGTGCCGATTCGATTTCCGCTTGGCACGCGCAGCGCGGCTCCAAAGGGCTGGTGTTGGCCCTGACCGGGACAGATTTGTACCGGGACATCCAAACCGACCCAGAGGCGCAGCGCTCGTTGGAGCTGGCCTCGCGCTTGATAGTTCTGCAATCTTTGGGAATCCATGAGCTGCCCCCAAAGTACCATGCCAAAACCCATGTGGTGTTGCAGTCCACTACAGAGCGTAAAACTCTGCAGAAGACCCAGCGCATTTTGCGCGCGGTGATGGTGGGCCATCTGCGGGA
>JAYVGI010000128.1:0-1800 GCA_043772355.1 Polaromonas sp. | reverse complement strand
GTTGGCTGAGGTCGGGCAGTGCGGTCATTACCTCTATTGTTGCTCATTAATCTGTAGCGTGCAATAGCTGAGGTCCGTCACTGGGACCTGAGTAGTTACCTATTTTTAGATCTTATCGCGCTATAGCCAGCAAGAAACATACGGTAGCCGCTATGGAATAGGGAGTGCCTTCTTTGCAGAACCTGGTTGGTGGACGGTCTGTGGGGCAGATTTTCTGCCTACAGCGGCGCTGTAGCCTGAAAACCTTCATTTTTACCCTCTACCCTGTGTACCCCACTGGCCTGTATAGACGACGTGCTATTATTTAATGAGTAATTCCATTTCTAAATCATTACTGTCGTTGTTGCGTCGCCTTGCCGTGCTACAGCACTGTCTGCGGCTCCGCGCCTAGACACTAATGATTTGGAAATGGAATAAGTGCATTTTCAAGTGCATTTTCAACGATATGTCCAAGCGGCCTACTCGCAGGCCTGCGCTGCAGGGGTCTATGCGGCTGACGCTTGGGCTGCGGGGCGGGCCCGGCGCACCGCAGACTGCGCAGGACCCGCCCGCTACAAATCACATAGACCCTAAATTTTGCAGGTGCGCGTCAACACGCCCATCAGCTCGTAAACTGCAGCGCCGCCAGCCGTGCGTACACGCCGCCTTGTTGCACCAGGGCGTCGTGTTTGCCTACCTCGACGATGCGGCCGTGCTCCATCACTACGATGCGGTCGGCTTGCTGCACTGTGGCCAGGCGGTGGGCGATGACGAGGGTGGTGCGGCCTTGCATGGCGCGCTCCAGGGCGGCTTGCACCATGTGCTCGCTTTGCGCGTCCAGCGCGCTGGTGGCTTCGTCCAGCAGCAGAATGGGCGCGTTTTTCAGGATGGCGCGGGCAATGGCGATGCGCTGGCGCTGCCCGCCGGACAGGCGCACGCCGCGCTCTCCCAGGAAGGTGTTGTAGCCTTCGGGCAGCTTGCTTAAGAACTCGTCGGCAAAGGCGTCTTTGGCGGCCATCATCACCTCGGCGTCGGTCGCACCGGGCCTGCCGTAGCGAATGTTCTCCATGGCGGTGGACGAAAACACCACGCCGTCTTGCGGCACCACGGCTATCGCGCCGCGCAGGGCTGGTAGGGCCAGGTCGGCCAATGCGGTGCCGCTAAGCATGATCTGGCCTTGCTGCGGGTCGTAGAAGCGTTGCAAAAGCTGGAACACGGTGGTTTTGCCAGCACCGCTTTCGCCCACCAGCGCCACGGTCTCGCCGGGCATCACTTGCAGGCTAAAGTCGTGCAGCGCAAGCTGGCTGGGGCGGGACGGGTAGTGAAAGTTAATTGCTACCAGTTCAATAGCTGGTCCCGCTATATTTTCGCTGGCTAATGCCTTATTTTGCTTGGAAATGATGTGCGACGGTGCATGCAGCAGCTCCATCAAGCGCTCTGTCGCCCCGGCGGCGCGCAACAGGTCGCCATACACCTCGCCCAGCACGGCAAAGGCGCTGGCCAGGATGATGACGTAGACCACGGTTTGCCCCAAATGCCCGGCCGATATCTTGCCCTGCATCACGGCCTGCGTGCCTTGGTACAGGCCCCACAGCAGTGCGGCGCTGGTGGCGATGATGATGAAGGCCACCAACACGCTGCGGGTTTTGTTGCGGCGATTGGCGGTCATAAAAGCGTTTTGGGTAGACGCGCCAAAGCGCGCCGACTCGCGCGCCTCGGCGGTGTAGCTTTGCACCACGGGGATGGCGTTCAGCACTTCAGCCGCTATGGCGCTGCTGTCAGCCATGCGGTCTTGGCTGGCGCGCGAGAGCTTGCGCACGC
>JAYVGI010000127.1:0-1757 GCA_043772355.1 Polaromonas sp. | reverse complement strand
CACCCGGGCCACATACGCTTTGCTGGGGTTGCTGGTGACCAGGCGCTGAATCATTTGTTTGCCAAAGAAGGGGCCGACGTTGGGGTGGTTAAACAGGGTGTCCAAGCCGATCTTTAAAGCCGCTGGGCCTGCCGTGCCAGCCGCCACCGTGGTGCCTAAAAATTTGGCCTCCAAGGTGGAGTGCCGTGCAGCGGTAAGCGCCATCGGCTTGCGCGTGAAGTCACGGCTGAGTGATGTGAAGGTCTCTGGCGTGCCATCGGCTTTGATCACCGGCAGGCGCACGCCGTCAGAGGTGTCAAAGTCGTAGCCTGTAAATACCCGGGCCAGGTTAGTCACATCGTCTTGGGTGTAGCTCTCCAGTGGCTTGCCATCGCCGCCCAGCTTGGGTGTGCCGTCCAAGTTGAGCTGGAGCACGCCAATGGTGAAGAGTTGCATCACCTCCCGGCCATAGTTCTCATCGGGTACCCGGCCCGTGGCGGGGTTTTCTTTTTGGTTGCCCTTGGTGTTGAGGTAGTACCCCATCGCAGGGTGCAACGTGACATCTTCCAGCATCTGGCGAAAGTTGCCAAACGCATTGCGGCTGAGCATGTCCCACCAACTGGCGTAGGCATGGCCGCGCCAGTCGAACTCCGCCGTTTGCATGGAGGCCACAAAAAACTCGGACAGCGCCAATGCGGTGCGTTTGCGCATGCTGTCAGGTGCGCTGAAGAGCTCTTTCCACACCACAAACTCGGCTGGGTAGGTGGCGTAGACATAGCGGTTGGCGTTTGAGGTGCTGTAGCCGCGCTGCTCGATCCACTCGTAGGCTGTGTTGGTGGTGGGCGTGTTGAACTGCTGCTGCAAGTAGCTGGCAAAGTCGCCACCGCGCACGGCCGCGATGCCCGCATCGGTAGCGCCCAGCTGGCTTTGCATCAAGAAGCGGGCCGCCTCTTCATTGCTTTTAGGCAACGGGAAGTTGTTGAAACCGGGTGCGGCAGGGGCTGGTGCGGGTGCGGGTGCGGGCGCTGGTGCGGGCGAAGAGCCCGGTGCTGGCGCGGGGCTGGGTGCCGCCCCTGGAGCGGGTGCTGGCGCTGGCGCTGGCGCTGGCGCTGGCGTACCGGCCGGGTTGGCGGCTGTAGGGGGCGCGGGGCTATCACCACCCCCGCCTCCACCGCAGGCCGCCAGTAGTGCGGCCGCTAGCAGCGACAACGTGGCCGGCGCCAAGGTCTCGCTATCGTGGCTGCGTGGAGGGGGCGCGGGTTGCGCACTGGCGATCTGTGCAATCGGCTCGGCTTGGAGGGTGGTGTCTGTGTGCATGGCTGGTTAACGTTTCAACAAGTCGCTGAGAATACCCCGCGAGCGGGTCTGTAGACTCCATAGTTGCAAAAAATTGGGCAACAAGTGTTACCCATTGTCCGCTCCCTAAAACACTGATTTTGGGTATTTTTATGCCCCTGTCAATTGTTAGCCATGGAAAAATATGCGGCTACAGCTCCGTAATACATGGCAACTAGCTTTCAAAGAAGGCTTGCCAACGTACTTCTGGCGGCTAAAAAGTCAGCTCTGTGTGATTTGCCGTGGGTGGGTAGTGAGTTGGGTTTGCAGGCTGGGTTCCTGGGGCACAGACCTGGTGGGGTAGGTGACTGGAAACAAGCTTGCTCATTAAACCGTAGCACTTCGTTTAAGCAGGCCAGTGGGGTACACAGGATAGCGCTACAAATTGCCCGATGGAGACCGCTTGAAGCGCTTGAATGCTTTTCAGCCATCGGAACCACCAT
>JAYVGI010000126.1:0-6863 GCA_043772355.1 Polaromonas sp. | reverse complement strand
GCGTTGTGCATGTATTCCTTCAGGCCCAGAATGGCGGGGCGCGGGCGGCTCAGCAGCACGGTAATAAAGCGTTCCAGCTCGGTGCTGAGTTTGTCGGCGGGCACGACGTTGCTGATCAAGCCCAAGCTCAACGCGCGCTCGGCGTTGATGAATTCTGCGCTGTAGGCCATCCACAAAATCGCGTTGCGGGCGATGCGGTCGTAAATGGCCGACATCACCATGGTGGGCATCACGTTGTGCTCGATCTCGGGGATGTTGAAGGTGGTGGCGCTGCCCGCAAACGACACATCGGCCAGTGCCGCCAGCGCGGTGCCAAAGCCCATCACGCGGCCTTCCAGCGCCACGATGACGGGTACTTTGCAGTTGCGCACGGCTTGGTAGCTGCCAAAGATCGAATCGTATTCATCGCGACGGCTATAGGCCTCGGGCGACGCTGGGCCAGGCAGGTCGCGGATGCGTCCGGTACAAAAATCCGGCCCGATGCTGCGGATGACGACGCAGTCCGACGTTTCATGGGCTTTGTTTAATTCGGCAGACAAGGCGGCGGCCATGCTGTCAGACACGCCATTGTCTTCAGGGCGGTTAAAACTGATGCGCAGGGCGCGGCCATCTTGCTGGATGATAAGTTGGGGGTGCATGGAGAGTCCTAAAAGAAGTGAAGAGTAACTTGGCTCCCTCTCCCTTCGGGAGAGGGCTGGGGTGAGGGAGACGGTGATTTACGTAGCGTGGCGCGCCAATGGCTTCCCGCTGAAGGCCCACTTAAGATGCCGTAGCAACGCGGTGTTAAACGCCTCGGGCTGGTCAATGTTAGGCAAGTGGCCCGCATGGGGAATCTCGGCCAACACGGCGTTAGGAATCAAGGCTTGCAGCTCGCGCATCACCTGCGGCAGCACGCCATCGTTACCGCCGACGACCAAAGTGGTGGGCGTAGTGATGCGCCCTACATCGGCCAAATAGTTCAGCCCCTGGATAGCACGGGCGCAACCGGTAAAGCCCTCGGCCGGATTGGCCGTAGCGGTGTCGATAAAGCGCTGTGCAATTGCTGGATTAGCCTCTAAAAACGCTTTACCAAACCAGCGCTCTACCGTGGCCGCAGCCAGCGCGCCGCAGCCTTGCGCGGCGGCGATGGCGATGCGTTCGTCCCATGGTGCGGCTACGGCAGGCGGTGCGTCGGCGCGGGCATCGCAAATGCACAGGCTGAGCAAGCGGTCTGCGTGCGCAATGCCCAGGCCCAGGCCGCTCATACCGCCCAAGGACAGGCCGACGTAGTGCGCGCGCTCAATCTTCAGAGCATCGAGCACGGCGATGGTGTCGTCGCCTAAGTCTTGCATGGTGTAGGGTGCTATGGGCGCATGCGATGCGCCGTGCCCGCGCGTGTCGGCCCGCACCACGCGCCAGCCTTCCTTAGCCAATAACTCAGCCTGCGCCTCCCACATCATGCTGGCCGAGAGGATGGAGTGCGTCATAAAGACCACGGGTGCGGCTTGGTCGCCTTGCACATAGACGGCAATGTTGCCGCCGGGGCCGGGGATGGTGTGTCGGGTGATAGTGCTCATGTGGGAACTCTCTTGGGTCAATGGATGTTTTGATGCTTTAGCAGGATCGGGCGGCCCTCACCCCAGCCCTCTCCCGCAAGCGGGAGAGGGAGCCGGACAGGCTCTGGCTTGCAGGAGAGCCATGCAATCTCTCGCTTGCAAGGGAGGAAGCTGTCCCCTCTCCCGCGTGCGGGAGAGGGCTAGGGTGAGGGCGGCGGTATCGCTCACACCACCCCCGCGCGCAACGCGCTCCAAATAGCTTGCGGGGTCATGGGCAAACAATCTATAGACGCGCCGCGCAACGACAGTGCATCGTTGATAGCGCTGGCAATCGCCGCCGGGCTGCCCAGGTAGCCAGCTTCCCCCGAGCCTTTTTGGCCGAACTCGGTCAGCGGCGACGGCGTGCAATGGTCTACGATGGTGATGGCGGGCACTTCCATGCTGCTGGGGATCAGGTAGTCCATCAAGGTGCCGGACAGCAACTGGCCTTCATCGGAGTACGCAAACTTTTCCATCAGCGCTGCGCCCAGACCGTGCGAGATGCCGCCATAGGTCATGCCGTGCACCACGTCGGGGCTGATCATCACGCCGCAGTCGTGGCCGCACACGTAACGCTGGATGCTGACCTTGCAGGTAGCGGGGTCGATGCTGGCCAGCACCACATGCGCCTCAAACGAGTGGCAAGGGTACATTTGCACCCGGCCGTCCGCCGTGGGCATTTGGCCGCCGGTGGGTACTTCCCAGACAAACTTTTCTTGCAGGCCGGGCTCCATGCCTGCGGGGAGCTGGTGGTATTTGCGGTGGGCGATTTCTACCAGTGCGTCCCAGCTCAGGCTGCGTTGCGGATCGATCTTCACATGCACATGGCCGCCCTCGTACACCAGATCGCTCTCGGGCACTTGCAGGTTGTGCGCGGCAATGCGCAGCAGTTTGGCACGCAAAATTTTCGCCGCACCCGCCGCCGCACCGCCGAGCATGATGGCCATGCGGCTACCCACCGGGCTGTTGGACGGCAGCGCGTTGAGCGAGTCAGCATGCACCACGCGGATGCTGTCGGGCTCTCTGTGCAGCACCTCGCCCAGCACGGTGGAGACCATGGTCTCGTGCGCCTGGCCCGAGGTGGAGGTAGCCATCAGCGCGATGACAGCACCTGATAAATCGATGCGCACCACGCAAGACTCCATCCATGTCGTGGTCTGGTTCTTGGGGTTAAACAAGGGTTCAAACGATGAATTGCCGCCCGAGGGCTCCAGGCAGGTGGCAAAGCCAATGCCCGCCAGTTGGCCGCTGGCGCGCAGAGCATCGCGCTGCTGCACTATGCTGGCAAACGGCGCGGCGCTCAGTGCTTTGCCCAGCACGGTAGCGTAGTCGCCGCTGTCGTAGTGCGTGCCGCTGGGGATCAAATACGGGAACTCGTCTTTACCGATCAAGTTGCGCTGTCTTAACTCAATGCGGTCTAGCTTGAGAAAGCGGGCTACTTTGTCCATGCCCGTCTCAATCGCGTAATTGGTCGGTGCTTGGCCAAAACCGCGCACGGCTTCTTGCGGGGTTTTATTCGTCATCACCGCGATGGCTTCGTACTCCACACTTTGAATGCGGTACGGCCCCACGATGGCACCCACGGGCTTGCCCAGTTGCAGCGGCGAGCGGCCTGCGTAGGCACCGATGTCGTCTATTGCGCGCATGCGCATGCTGCGCACAATGCCCTGTGCGTTAAAGCCCAAGGTCACGTCAAAAATACGGTCCGGCCCCTGCATATCGCCGCCGCGCATATTCTCCAAACGGTCTTCTACCAGGCGCACCGGGCGGCCGAGTTTGCGGGCCAGGTAAGCCACCAAAATAGTGTGCTTCAGGCCACGCTTGACACCGTAGCTGCCGCCCACATCGACATCAAAATGCACGCGCACCGCGCTGCCGGGCAAACGCAGCGCCTTGGCCAACTGGTCGGGGTACTTGGGCATCTGGATCGAGGCCCACACGTCCATAATTTCCGTTGCATCGTTCCAGGCGCAGGCCACGGCAAAGGTCTCTATCGGCACGGTGGAGTTGCGTGACCAGCGCACGCGGTAGCTCAACTGGTGTTCGCACTGGGCCATCTGCGCGGCGGGCTGCTCGCCGTTGGCTGCAGGCCAGACGAAGGTGCGGTTAAAAATCGTGTTGCTGCCGTGCACGGGGTGCACCAGGGGCGCGCCTGCGGCCATGGCGGCTTCAGGGTCACCCGCGTGTGGCAGGGCTTCGTAGTCCACCAGCACCAGCTCAGCCGCGTCTTCGGCCAGCGCGCGGCTTTCGGCTACGACGGCTGCGATCCACTCGCCTGCGTAGCGCGTCACGCCCTTGGCCAGCGGGTAGCGTGTGACCTGCGGGGCATCTACGCCGGGCAGCATGGGCTCGGTGGCGGCGCAGAGTTCGTCACCTGTCAGCACGGCGTGCACACCGGGCATGGCCAGTGCGGCACTGGCATCAATCGAGAGAATCTTGGCGCTGGCATACGGGCTGGCCACCAGGGCCACATGCAGCATGCCTTGCATTTGAATGTCGGCCGCGTAGCGCCCTTTGCCGACGATAAAGCGCTTGTGCTCTACCGCGCGGCGGTGTTTGCCGATGAAGCGGAAACCGGTTGTGTCATCAGCCATGCTTGGCTCCTTCGGCTTGCGTGGCGTTGGGCTGCTTGGCGTTGGGCTGCTTGGCGTTGGGCTGCGTAGCGTGTTTCACCGCATCCACTATCTGCTGGTAGCCGGTGCAGCGGCACAAGTTGCCGCTGATCGCCTCGCGGATCTGCGCCTCATCCGGGTGCGGGTTGTGCGCTACCAACGCATGGCAGGCAATCAGCATGCCGCTCGTGCAGTAGCCGCACTGCAAGGCGTGCTTTTCACAAAACGCGTCTTGTATTTTGGAGAGTTGCCCGCGCTGCGGTGCCAGGCCTTCCACGGTGGTGACTTGCATGCCGTCAGCCTGCACGGCAAACATGCAGCAGGAGCGCACCGGGTCGCCGCTCAGCAACACCGAGCAAGCCCCGCACACGCCGTGCTCGCAGCCCACATGGGTGCCGGTCAGCCCCAAGTCGTCGCGCAAAAAGTCCACCAGCGTAGTGCGTGGCTCGACATCGCGTGCCTGCGCTACGCCGTTAACAGTAATTTGAATGGCCAATTTTTTAATCATTTTATCCTGTCCCCTCTAGCCTGTAACCTGTGAAGCTGCAGCAGCGGCGGCCTGCACCAGCACCCGCGCCAGCAAGGTAGCGGCCAAGTGCCTGCGGAATTCGGCGCTGGCGTGCATGTCGCTGCCGGGGTCGCACTGCTTTGCCGCCGCCTGCGCCAGCTCTTGCGCCAGCGCGGGGGTGATGCGGTGGCCGACCAGCTGCGCAGCAAACACCGGGAAGGCCAGCGGCGCACCACTCACGCCGCCCACACCCAGGCTGGCCCGGCTGACCAAGCCGTCGGCATCCAACTGCACTTGGCAAGCCGCAGAGGCCATGGCAAAGTCGCCATGGCGAATAGCGGACTCGTCAAAGGCGCTGGCCACACGGCCACCCTGCCACACGGGCCAGTCAATAGCTGTTAAACATTCGGTCTCGCCCACGGCGGTAAACATCGGGCCGAGGAAGAAGTCTTGCGCAACTACGCTGCGCTCGCCGTCGGCTTGGCTGTGCAGGCGCATCGTGGCCTCCAGCACCAGAGCGGCCAAGGGCAGCTCGGCCGAGGGGTCGGCATGCACCAGGCTGCCGCCCACCGTGCCCCGGTTGCGGGTTTGCGCATGGCCTACCCAGCGCAGGGCTTGCTGCACCAGAGGCAGGGGAGCGTCTAGCGCGCAGGCATCTTCCACATCGCGCTGGCGCACACCGGCACCCATGGTGACGGTACTCGCGCCAGGTTGAATACTTTTAAGCGAAGCCAGACGGTTGATGTCCACCAGCAGCGCGGGCCGCGCCAGGCGCATGGCCATCATGGGCACCAGACTTTGGCCACCGGCCAGCAGCTTGGCGTCGCCGCCGTGCTCGGCCAGTTGGCCTAGGGCGTGCTCCAGGCTGTCGGCAAGAATGTAGTTAAAAGGGGCCGCCTTCACGCGCGCACCTTGCACCTGCGCCCTGCGGGGCTGGACTGGATTGTTCTCACGGCGGTTAACTTTCTGGTGTAAATCTGCAAACTATCTCCGAGGCGACAAGCCTTGGGCAATGTCGTATTATTATGGAGACAGCAATAGAAAAACTCACACATTTCACCGAAAACTAAACGACCAGATCGACGTCAACCATGAGAAAAATTCCCCCCCTGAATGCCGTGCGTGCATTCGAGGCCGCCGCCCGCCACATCAGCTTTACCAAAGCCGCTGGCGAGCTGAGCGTGACGCATGGCGCAGTCAGCAAACAGGTAGCGATCCTGGAGGCGTGGCTGAACACACCCTTGTTCAACCGCTCGCCCTCGCAACTGAGCCTGACAGACGCGGGCCGCACCCTGCTGGCCGCCTCCACCCCCGCGCTGGACCGCATCGCCGCCGCAGCCACCCAGTTGCTAGAGCAGGCCTCACCGTCTGCCCTGCGCATCAACGCGCCGCCGACCTTTACCATGCGCTGGCTCATCCCGCGCATCTCGTCGTACCAAAGAAAACGCTCGGACGTCGAGATCAAGTTCACCACCTCCATCGCGCCAGTCAATTTCCAGGAGCGCAGCTACGACATCGCCATCCGCGCGAGCGACCAACCCCTGGCCGGCTTGCGCTCCATCCCGTTCATGACCGAGACCATCGTGCCCATCTGCCACCCGGATTTACTGGAGCGCGGGCGCCTGCAAAGCCCCGCAGACCTGGCCAAGCACACCTTGATCAACTACGACACCGAGCCCCTCACCTGGCCCGACTGGCTGGCCGCCGCCGCCGTACCCGGCCTGCACAGCGACAACCAGCTGCGCTTTGAGCAGATGTACTTCGCCCTGCAAGCCGCCGCCGAGGGCCTGGGCGTGGTGCTGGTGCCGCTGTTTTTGGTGGCAGACGACATCATCTCAGGCAAGCTGTGCGCGCCCTTCGGCATGCTAGCCGCCCGCCAACGCCGCTACTACGCCAACTCCCCCCTGTCCCTGCCCAACAGCCCAGTGATCGACAGCTTCAACGAATGGCTGATCACGGCGGGGCAGGAGACAGAGAAGTCGATTGGGGATTTGGCATCCAGTATGGCCTGGACGGCTTAGCAGGCAAGCCGCTTGGGCGCACTGCCCGCACCGCCAGGCCATCGTCCCCGTTGGGGGAGCCTCTACCGTACTCGACAGTGAGTTTCCAACGGGAAATAATTGCTATGTATTACGTAGCTGCTCCCGCTTTATTCTAGACGGCTAAGGG
>JAYVGI010000125.1:0-33095 GCA_043772355.1 Polaromonas sp. | reverse complement strand
GGTGCCAACATCTCTGCAAGTTGTGCATAGGCATGGGGCTTTGGCTCTGCTGGCAAACCAACGGCGCTAGAACTCGAGGGAACTTTGCCTTTGGCTGTAATCTGGAACACCCCTGTCTTGTAGAACAGCCCTGCCCACACGCCGCGCGCTATGGCATGCGATAGCGCCATGCCTGCAATAGCAGCGCCCACGATGCCGCCCGCAGAGCAGGGCACCCGCCGCCAGTACAGCAGAGGGCCCATCACCAGCTTGGCGGCGCAAAACACGGCCAGTGGCAACATAAAAAGCATGACGGGTAGCGAGAAGTACTGCGGCAACGCCAGCACACCCATTGTCCAAGCCAAGGCTGCAAAAACGAAGACAAAATGCAAGAGGTCACCTATCCACGGCAGCCAGCCAGCCAGAAAGTGGTAGCGCTGCCCCAAAGTAAGGGACGTGTGGATCGGTGCATTTTGCAGTGCACCGCGCTGCTGCGCTGGCTGCGCGCTAGCTTGGCGCAAGCCGCCCCCCAGCAGCACACGCCAATGGGCCTTCAGAATCTGCATGCCACCCTGCGCCCAGCGTTGGCGCTGCTTTTTGAAGGCGGCAAAGCTGTTGGGCGTGAGGCCTTCGCCCATCACTTGGTCTACGTACACGGTGCGCAGGTCCTGCTGCATCAGGCGCAGGCCCAGCTCGGTGTCTTCGCACATGCACCACTCAGACCATTGGCCGTGCTCTTTCAGTGCGCTGGCGCGGATCATCGTCATGGTGCCGTGCTGGATGATGGCATCGCGCTCGTTGCGGTGGTGCATGCCGATGCGAAAGAAACCGTCGTATTCCCAGTTCATCATCTTGCGAAACACGCTGGCGCCCCAGTCCCGGTGCGCCTGGGGTGCCTGCACAATGCCCACATGGGTGTCGGCAAAGTAGCCCACCAGCGAGCGCAGCCATTCAGGTTTGACGACATAGTCGGCATCTACCACGGCCACTACCTCGGTGCGTGGGTCGGCCTTGCCCAGTGCAAAATTGAGTGCACCGGCTTTGTAGCCTGGCCATTGTGGCAAGTGGATAAAGCGAAAGTGCGCAGGCAAGCTGGCCACATAATCGCGCACAGGTTGCCACAAGGCTGCGTCTGCCGTGTTGTTGTCAATCACGATCACTTCATAGGATTTGTAGTCCAGCGCGCACAGGCTTTGGATGGTGGCGATCACCATCTCGGGCGGCTCGTTGCAGCAGGCCAGGTGGACGGAGACAAAGGGCTGCGCTGCTGAATCTGGCAAGGGAATGGGTTGAAAATTTCGGCGCAGGCTGCCATGCCAAAACAGCTCTACAAACTCAAACAAATGCGCCAGCAAAATCGCCACCATGATGAGGGATGTGGGGATTAACAAAGCCAGCATCACCCAATCGCCTGCTGCCATGTAGTGCAGCAGCGGCAAGGTGACGACGATGGTGGCAACAGAAAGCACGCCCTGTGCGGTGGCGGCAAAGGCGGTGCGTGCCAGGCGGCTCAAGGTGGCAAACCGCGTGAGGAACCACAACAAAAACACAAACCCTGCAGCCGAAGAACCCAAGGCTTTGGCACGCCAGTAGGGGTCTGGCACCACCGGGCCGCTAAAGGCAAACTTGGGCTGGCGCGCGGCATCGAAGACACCCCAGTAGGCACCAGCGCGGCCCTCTTCGGTTTGCTTCCAGGGCTGGTCGTAGGCTTCGATCAAAAAGTAGTCCAGCTTGTCCTTGGCGGCGCGTGCAACGAATTGGCGGGTAAACGCTGCTTGGGCGGCAGGCGAGGGCTGGGCGCGTTTGATGCTGTCGCCGCTGCTGGGGTAGCCTATCTCGCCAATCACAATCGGCTTGCCGGGAAAGCGTGCACGCACCCGTGCCATGCGCTCCATCGACTCGTCTACCGCCGTGTCCAGGCCCACACCCTCCCAGTAAGGCAGCAGGTGGATGGTGATGAAGTCCACATGCTCGGCCAGCTCGGGGTGCTTGATCCATACATGCCACGGTTCTGCTGTAGATACGGGCAATTTGGTGGCAGCACGCACGCGCTCGAGGTGGCCGATGAGTTGCGCTGGCGTGAGGTTTTGCTTGAGCACGGTCTCGTTACCTATCACCAAGCGGGTGATGTTGGCATGTTGGGCAGCCATGCTCAGCGCGGCTTTGATTTCCCGTTCGTTGTTATCGAAATACTTGTCCAACCAAGCGCCCAGGGTGACTTGCAAGCCGCTCTGCGCTGCCAATGCAGGCAACTCTGGGAACTGAGATGCACTGTAGGTGCGAATGTTTTGTGTGATGCGGGCCAGTTGCTGCATGTCTGCGGCAATGGTTTGCCCAGCCGGTGCGTGCCGAACCCAGGGCGCGTCGGAGCGGCCAAAGGGGGCATAGGTTAAACCGTTGACGCGTGCGGCTACATCGGGTGCAGGTGCGGGGACGGATGCGCCGACCCATGACCACAAGAGGTAGTTGATGGCAGCCACCACAATAGCCAGCAACAGGGCCGAGCGCATCTTGCTGGCGCTGGCTTGCAGGGAGGGTGGTAACGAGATAGGCGGGTGCATGCGAGTGAATGAGGCCAGATGATACTGGCGCGGGTGTTAGGTAGTCTGCGTAGCGGCTTGTTCCCTTACAATTTAATCAATTTTTGCGATGCGTGACAAATGTATCGTTTTCACATGCTGCAAATGCACTCTCGATGTTGGCTGGCCGTACTGATTCAAATGGTGGGCTTGAGTTTGGTGTTGGGGTGGTGGGGTGTGCGTGGCCGGGCTATCCCCTTGGCGCAATTGCCAAGTGCGCAGGCAGCCACGCTGCCTTGCGTGTCGTACTCGCCCTTTCACCGCGGCGACATTAACCCCTTTAACTACCAAGCCAGTGTGACTCCGGCGCATATCGAAGCCGATTTGCGCTTGCTTAAAACGCGCACCAACTGCATCAGAACTTACGGATTGAGCCAGGGCTTGGATGGCGTGCCAGCCGTAGCCGCGCAACTTGGCATGCGCGTGAACCTGGGTGTTTGGCTCTCGCGCGATGCGGCGCAGAACCAAGCCCAGCTACAACGCGGGCTGGAACTGGCCCAACAGTACAAGGGCACAGTTACCCGCCTGGTGGTGGGCAATGAAGTGCTGCTGCGCCGCGAGATGGCACCCGATGCGCTGGGCAAAATTCTGGACTACGCCAAACAGCACTCGCCAGTGCCAGTGACGTATGCCGATGTGTGGGAGTTTTGGCTGCGCCATGCCGAGCTGGCCGATCATGTGGACATCATCACCGTGCATATCTTGCCGTATTGGGAAGACGACCCCGTGGCAGTGGGCGATGCTGTGGCGCATGTGCTGAGCGTTGCGCAAAAAGTGCAAAAAGCTTTTGCAGGCAAGCCGGTATGGGTGGGAGAGACGGGCTGGCCCGCCGCGGGCCGCCAGCGCGCTGGTGCGGTGCCGGGGCGGGTAGAGCAGGCGCGTTTTTTGCGGGAACTGTTGCAGCGCACGTCGGGCGCAAACGGTGCTGCGCTGGACTACAACTTTATTGAAGCCTTTGACCAGCCTTGGAAACGCTCGTTTGAGGGCGCGATGGGCGGCTATTGGGGGCTGTTTGACCCGAATGGTCAGGCGCATGCGGCAATGTCTGGCGCGGTGACCGAAGATGCACGCTGGTGGCGCGGTGGGTTGGGGGCTTTGGCTGGTGCGGTGGTGGGGATACTGTGGGGACTGCTCTGGACTAGGTTTGCCCGTATGCGCAGTGGTGGGGTCACTGGGCAAGTACAGGGTGCTGGACTCGTGATAGTTTTACCTGCCCTGGCTTGCGCAACTCTGGGGGCTTTGGTGCCCGCGCAGTGGTTGATGGTGCAGCAATGGGACAGAACCAGCTTAGAGCAGAGCGTCAGCGGTGCGCTTGCCTTGGTCAGTGCGCTGGTGACTTGGGTTTGTGCACTGCGCTGGATGCAGGGCTTGGGTGTGCAAGGGGTATTGCAGGCGGGGCGGGGCGAACGTCTGGCGCGGCCAACACGCTGGCAGGTACCTCTTGCCAAAGTAGAGTATGGCCTGCGCTTTGCTTTGCTGTTTGCCGCTGCAAGCGCAGCGCTGGTGCTGCTACTAGACTCGCGCTACCGCCCTTTCCCTTGGTGGTGGTTTGTTGCCCCCACTACCAGCGTGCTCGCTTTGCGCCTAGCTGGCTATGCAACCTTCGGCGCACAGGCCCATAAGCAGCAAGTGCTGGCGTGTATCTTGGCGGTTTGCTCGGTGGTTATCGCTATCACCGAGGGCTGGCACAACGCTCAAGCTTTGGTGTATTGCGCATTGTTGCTGGTGCTGGCTGCCGCAGCGGCTTGGCCATCACGCACAAAGACCAGCGCAGCCAGCAGCGCGGCGGGAGCGCACAGCTCGGTGGTGTAGAGCACCATGCCTGCACAGGCCGAAAAAAGGGCTAGGGCGGCCACGCTGCGCCATGCTGTGGCCGTGGCCAGCACAGCCAAGGCCAGTGCAAACCAGCCGATGCGCTGGTGTACAAAGGCCTGGATAATCCAGGCGCGCAGCACGCATAAGCTGCCACCTGCGCCGCCATCGCAATAGGCCGTCATGTCGGCGGGCTCTATCAGGCGATGCCGCGCTAGTGCCGCTAGCCCCAGCGCTGCAATGCAGATCGCAAGGGCGAGTGCCAATGACCTGCAGGCATTCATGGCGAACCGGCAGCCAAGGTGGTGGGACCAACAACAGGAGCAGATGGCGCGGCTGGGTTTGGTGCAGCGGCAGTTTTGTTGGCACCTGAATCAAAGCCGTCGTTCAACATCCGCGTCAGGTCAAAAATGCCTCCAACGCGTGGCTCCGTGGGCTCCAGACCGGGCTTGAAGCCGCGCTCCATAAAACGTTGCAAAAGCGCTGGTTGTGCGCTGATGATGTGGACTGGCACATCCCAGGTGGCACCTTCGCCTGTGACGTTAGCTGCGGGCTGGTGGTCGCCCAGCAGGACATACACACTTTCGCGCGCCTTGGGCTGTGCCAAGTAGCCGGTGAGCCATTGGTAGTTGTAGTCCAGCATGCCGGTGTAGCCCGGGCGCATGTTGAACCAGTCTTCTTTTTGCACATGCACCTTGGCCATTTGCGCTTCGTCAAACGGCGTGTCGGACAACACCTTTTGCCAGTCCGTCTGGTAGGGTGGCACGGGGTGAAAAGGCATGTGGCTGGTGATAGACGTGAAAAAAGTAAAGCGCTTGGGACTTTGCGCAGTGATGGGGTGTAGTTGGCTGTAGCGCGCCAGTGCAAACTGGTCGGGCACTGTCCAGTACCCCAGCTTGGGCCCTTTGTATCCCAGGTCGCGAGCGTCGATAAATGTGTCGAAACCGTAGAAAGATTTTTCGGGCCAATCCCATGTCAGTGCCGGGTAAAAACCATGGGTCTCGTAGCCGCGTGCGCGAAACATACTTACCAAGGTGGGGCGATTTGTGGTGAGCAGCAAATCATGGCGCATCGGGTCGCCAGTGTCGATACCCGACAGCAATGCTACATGCGCCAGCTCTGAGCCACCGCCAAACGTGGTGGAGTTGACATACGCCGACACCACCTGCATCCCGCTGGCCTTGATCTGCGCTGCGAGCGCATCACGCGAAGGTTTGAGCGGGGCATAAATTTCAGGATTGCTAAATGCAATCCTGCCGTACGATTCTAAAAAAAACAGATTCACATCCTGACCGCGCAAAGCGCCCAAATCAGAGTCAAAAGCAGGCGAGGGCGGTAGCGTGCGCTGTACATCGCGCTCTGCAAAGGCAGTGCTGAGCAACTTGGCTTGGCGAAGATAGGTAGGGATAGCGGGTTTGGACACATAGGGCCAGGTCTCGCGCACACCATAGACATTGGCGGTAACCAAAACAGTCGCGGCCAGCGTCAGAGCCAAAGCCCATTTGCTTTTTAAAGCATAAGGCGCTGCCTCGCGGGCCGCCACGGCAATGGAGGTGTGCAGTACGCGGTACACCAGCCAGATGAAGGCGACGAGAGCGACCAAAATAAGCACGGAAACCCAAGCAGGGTAGCTTTTGAGGGTGACCCACAGGACGCGCGGGATTTGCAGCGCATCCCAATACAGATTGATATCGCGCCCAAATAGCGCAGGGGCGGTGGTGTCAAAGTAGCGGCCAGCTACTAGCAACATGTAGCCCAGCGTCAAACCCACAACAGTGCGACGCGTAAGCTGACCCCGTAGCCACACTAGCAGCAAAATTGTGACCCACAGCAGCACAAACTCTGGGGCAAGGCGCTTGTCTAGCTGCACAAACGGCGTGGGCCACCAGTTGGTCATGCTCAAAAATGCATTCAGAACAAACAGGGCCAGGGTGCCTTGCAATACACGTTTCCAGATCGGGTGAGGGGTCATGTGAGGCATAGATGGAATGAATCATCGACCATTTGCACAATGGATCTGCAAGGTCGTTACATAGATTATGGTGGTCAGTCGGAGTTCCTGGTTATTTCTTGCAGTGCACGGCGAATGAATCAGCGCCATTCGATTGAATAGATCGCCATATCACCCTACGGTAATGCCGGCGCTACCGTTTAGTGCAGTATGAAAAGTGCTTAACGTTTGGCTGCGTATGCGTCTGAAATACGACCACTTGCATGATTCAATGAGTACTTATTGAGTATAAGTATTTGTGGGTATGATTTACCCACGATAAACTCGGAAAACTTGGCGATATGAAACAAAAAATTATTGCAAACACCTTTGCAACGGTATTTGCAATTGCACTAAGCTTGTTGGTTGTGCCGATGGCGCAGGCCGAGATTTTGATTGGACAGACCGCAGGCTTTACTGGCCCTACCGCCGCAGCCATGAAGGAAATCAATGAGGGTGCCAGTCTGTATTTTGATGCCGTCAATAAAAAAGGTGGCATCAAAGGTGAGCAAGTCAAAATGGTGAGCTTGGACGATAAATTTGATGCAGCGCTAGCGCTGCAAAACGCCAAAGAGCTGGTGGAAAAGCAAAATGTACTGGCCTTGTTCTTAAGCCGGGGGACTTCGCAGACCGAGGCTGTGCTGCCGGTGCTGGCCCAGAACGGGGTGGCTTTGGTGGCGCCGTCCACAGGGGCCATGAGTCTGCACGATCCCGTCAATCCCCACGTGTTTAACGTGCGGGCACCATACCAAAATGAGTCGAGCAGAAGCATTTTGCAATTGGCCTCGAGCGGGTTGACTAAAGTTGCCGTCATATATCGCGACGATGGGTTTGGCAAAGACGGCATGGCCGGTGCCGACAAAGGCTTTGCCAGCGCCAAGTTAAAGCCCTTGTTCGTGGAGAAAGTGGATAAAACCAAGGCCGACTTTGCTGGCGCTATCGCCAAAGCGGTGGCCTTGAACCCTCAAGCCATCTTGATTATTGAGGCCCCCGCTACCACCGCGCGGGCCGTGCACGAGCTGCGTGCTTCGGGAGTGAAAAGTCAAGTCATCACTTTATCGAACTGCGCCTCCACAGGGTTTGTCAAAGCCTTGGGCCCACATGCCCGGGGCGTGATGGTAAGCCAAGTGTTCCCCGGTGAGCACGCCTCTGCTTTGCCGATGATCAATGAGCTGTTGGTGCTGGCCAAGGCGCGCAAGGTGGACGTATCACCCGCAACGATGGAGGGTTTTGCCGCTGCCAAGGTTCTAGTGGCTGCGCTCCAGTCCATCAAGGGCTCTCCCAACCGTGCAAGT
Source organism: Polaromonas sp. (assembly GCA_043772355.1). Taxonomy (GTDB): domain Bacteria; phylum Pseudomonadota; class Gammaproteobacteria; order Burkholderiales; family Burkholderiaceae_C; genus JAAFIP01. The sequence goes on along the minus strand of JAYVGI010000125.1, from coordinate 25,440 downwards.
CTCATCAGCGCGCTAGACAGCATGCAGCGAGTTGATCTGGGTGGTTTGACTTTATCCTTCAGTCCAGCAAACCACACGGGGTTGAGCTTTGTGGACCTGAGTATCATCGGCTACGATGGCAAATTCAAGCGCTGAAATCGTCACCGCTTAGCCCGCTTCGCAGTCTTCTAATTCAATTTTTGAAAGAAATATTCCATGAACAGAAAACAATGGCTCAAAATGGCCGCTTTGATGGGTCTGTCAGCTTTGGTATCGGGGGTAACTGCGCAAACCTACCCCGCCAAACCTATCCGCTTTGTGGTGCCTTACCCGCCAGGCGGCGGTACTGATGTAATAGCCCGTATTGTGCAAGAGCCTTTGTCGCGCGCCTTAGGCCAGCCCATCATCATTGACAACCGGGGCGGTGCCGGTGGCTCGCTGGGGACTGAGCTTGTCGCCAAAGCTGCGGCGGACGGCTACACCATTTTGTTTACCTTATCCTCGCACACCATCAACCCCAAGGTGTTTAAAGTCAACTACAACGTGGAGCACGATTTTTCATCCATCTCGATGGTGGCGAGTTTGCCGCAAATGATTTTTGCCAGTCCCAAAGCCCCATTCAATACCCTGCCGGAGATGCTTGCCTACGCGCGTACTAACGTGGGGCGCTTGAGCTTTTCGTCAGTGGGCAACGGTTCTCCTTCGCACATAGCCGGTGAGATGATCAAGCAAATGACGGGCATTTATATGGTGCACATCCCCTACCGTGGCGGTGGCCCAGCGGTGACCGATGTGATGGCTGGGCAGCTGGACTTGGGCATCGTGTCTATTCCGGCCGTGGCGGCCCAAGCCAAAGCAGGGCGCGTCAAGCCGCTGGCGGTGACTACTAAAATGCGCAATCCCAGCTTTCCCAATGTACCGACCGTAGCGGAAGCCTTGAACCTCAAAGACTATGAGGTGGACTCTTGGTACGCCATGTTTGCGCCCCATGACACGCCTGCAGCGATTGTTCAACGACTGCAAACGGAGCTGGCCAAAGTGGTTGCCATGCCGGAGATCAAAGAAAAGCTGCTGCTCCAGGGTGCAGTCGGTGTCGGCGGTACGCCCGCACAACTCGATGCGGTAGTCAAGAAAGAACTTGTGCAGTGGGAAAAGTTGGTGAAAGACCGCAGTATCACTGCGGACTGATTACGCCCCTACGACGCAGACCAACACCGCCTGGGCCTGGCAAACCCAGGCCGCGTGATTCCAGTTTGTAACCGGAAGCCTAGGCCACCTGAAAAGCCTGCGGGCGCGACTGCCCAGCCACCTGCGTGCGGTGCATGACGCGGCGCTGGTCAGCAGGAAACGGGTCGCGCCGGTGCATGGTGCAGCGGTTGTCCCACAGCACCAAGTCGCCCAATTGCCATTGGTGTTTATAGATCCGTGCCGACTGCTCTGTATGCAGCCATAGGGTATCGAGCAGCGCTTCGCTGTCAGCGCGGCCAAGCCCCGAGACATAGGCCATGCGCCTGCGGCCCAGGTACAGTGCCGCAGCTTGCATTTCAGGTAGCAGGGTGACGGCGGGATGCAAGGTGCCTGGGGCCACGATGGGATCGTCGGTCGCCGTCACGCCAGCGCGCAAGTAGCCTCCCGAGTTATAGGTGCCGTCGTGTTTAATCTGCAAGCCCAGCAGGCGCTCGCGAAGCTCCTTGGGCAGATCCTGGTAAATGCCAATCATGTCGCAAAACCAGGTGCTTCCCCCCGAGTTGGGAATCTCCAATGCAGTCAGCATGGATGCTAGGGGCGGCATGGCCTCGTAACTCATGTCTGTGTGCCACACGGCCTCGCCATCACCCAGTGCGCCAATCGGTTTGCCTGCATCGTCTTTCACGTTAGACACCACGTAAATCTGCGGATAGCCCTCTGGCGACTGGCGGCCGTGTTCCTGATTGGGTGGAGAGTCCAGCTTGCCCAGGCGCTTGGAGAAAACCAGCAAATCGTCATCCGAGACAAAAGCGCGGGTAAAAGCTACCAAGCCGCGGTGCGCATGCCAAGCGGCTTTAATTTGCGCAAACTCTGAGTCGCTAAGGTGGCCCAGCGCTACGTCTTCGATCTGTACGCCGAAATGGGCGCTCAATGGGGTTATTTTCAAAACAATCTCCAGGATAGACAGGTTTCTGCCGATATAGGGGACATTTTATGCGGCTTGATTAGTCTCACTCTCAAAATAAAATTCAGAATCGTCGCAAAAGAGATAGACATTACGGGCATTCCCCTAGGTGTTTGATTGCTATTGTCTAGTACGCTGTGGACTGTTGTTAACCACTCGGAGTCGTTCATGAAATTCACTATGAAATTAGTAGCCGCCTGCGCCGTATTTGCATGCGCAACTGGCGTATTTGCCCAAAAAGGCGAGACCGTCAAGATCGCTTTTATTGACCCCTTATCCGGCCCGTTTGCTAACGTAGGCCAAAACCAGCTCAAGAGCTGGCAGTTTGTGGCAGACCGCTTCAGCGGTACCAAAAACGTAGCGGGTGTCAAGTTTGAGGTGACGGGCTTTGACAACAAAGGTTCTCCTCAAGAGAGTTTGAACTCCCTGAAAGCCGCTATTGACCAAGGCTTTCGCTACATCACTCAGGGCAACGGCTCTGGCGCTGCGCTAGCGCTGTCTGACGCTGTGGCCAAGCACAATGAGCGCAACCCCGGCAAAGAGGTGATGTTCCTTAATTACGCAGCCGTAGACCCAGCGCTGACCAACGAGAAGTGCGACTACTGGCATTTCCGCCTGGACGCTGACACCACCATGAAGATGGAGGCCCTGACCGCTTTCATGAAAGACCAACCCAAGGTTAAAAGCGTTTACCTGTTGAACCAAAACTATTCGCACGGTCAGCAAGTAGCCAAGTTTTTTAAAGAAGGCATTGCCCGCAAGCGTCCTGACGTGAAAATTGCCGGTGAAGACCTGCATCCGATTGGCCAGGTCAAGGACTTTGCTCCGTATGTGGCCAAAATCAAGCAGTCCGGCGCGGACACCATCGTGACAGGCAACTGGGGCACCGATTTGACTTTGCTGGTCAAGGCGCTGAACGAAGCTGGCCTTAAATTGCCGATGTACACCTACTACGCGCAGGTGACGGGCACGCCTACTGCACTGGCGGCAGGCGGCGACAGCGAGGTGTATGTCGTGGCCTATGGTCACGCCAACCATACGGGTGAAATTGGCTCAATGACCGCTGATTTCAAGAAAAAATTTAACGATGACTACTACTCCCTCGCTACCTATAACGGCATTAACCTGATGGGCGCAGCCATTGCGAAGGCCAAATCTACCAACCCCACCAAGGTAGCGGCCGCGATGGAAGGCTTATCCGTATCCAGCTTTGCAGGCGAAGTGCAAATGCGCAAAAATGACCACCAGTTGCAACAGTCAATGTTCATCACCAAGTGGCAAAAAGTTGATGGTAAAAACCCCTACAGCGTGGAGAACACCGGCTATACTTTTGTTCCGATCAAACAGATGGATCCTTATGTAGCCAGCACGCCCACTAGCTGCCAGATGAAGCGGCCTGCATAAACTGCAAGGCTCCGCATGTTGCCAACGCGCTTTTTGCTGCGCTTTAGGTGACACTACAAAGCCGGGTTCGCCCGGCTTTTTTGCTACAAAACAGTTTTAGTATTTTTTGGAAAAGATCCGCACATGGAGTTTTTCACCATTTCTCTGCTCAACGGCATCAGTTACGGGCTGCTGCTGTTCATGCTCAGCTCAGGCCTGACGCTGATTTTCAGCATGATGGGCGTGCTCAATTTTGCGCATGCCTCGTTCTATATGCTGGGGGCGTATTTCGCATACAGCGTCACCTTGTTTCTCGGGTTCTGGCCCGCCTTGGTCATTGCGCCTTTGCTGGTGGGATTGATGGGTGCCGGGTTTGAGAAGTACTGCTTGCGCAAGGTGCACCACTTTGGCCATGTGCCTGAGCTGTTGATTACTTTTGGTCTGAGCTACATCATCCTGGAGCTGGTGCAACTGGTGTGGGGCCGCAGCTCAGTGGACTACCGGGTACCTTTGGAATTGGACGGGCCTTTGTTCACGGTGTTTGGTACCCAGTTTCCAAAATACCGTGCGTTCATGATGGCGGTGGCCTTGGTAATGCTGGTGGCGGTGTGGTTGCTCCTCACGCGCACGCGCATTGGTTTGGTGATCCAGGCTGCGCTCACGCACCCGGATGCGGTGCAGGCGCTGGGCCACAACGTGCCGCGCGTGTTCATGTTGGTGTTTGGCGGCGGTGCGGCGCTGGCGGGCCTTGCGGGAGTGATTGGCGGCAACGCGTTTGTCACCGACCCAGGCATGGCCACTACCGTGGGCTCAGTGATTTTCGTGGTAGTGGTGGTAGGGGGCATGGGCTCGCTGTCGGGGGCTTTTGTTGCCTCATTGCTTATTGGCTTGGTGCAGACGTTTGCTGTGGGTATTGATTCATCCTTGATGGGTGGCCTGCAGCAAATCGGCCTGAGCGTGACGCCAGAGACTTTTGGTTATCCACTGTGGAAGCTGAAGATCAGCCAAGTCGCGCCCATCATGCCGTATCTGTTTTTGGTGCTGATATTAATCTTCCGGCCCCGAGGCTTGCTAGGCACACGGGAAGGTTAAAAAAATGCAAAAAACACATCACGAATTCAAGCCCTTGAATGTTGGACGGTGGGCAGTGTGGGGGCTGTTTGCACTGGTATTGCTGGTAGCACCCATGTTGTTTACATCCAGCCTGAGTCACACCATGCTCAGCCAGATGGGTATCGCCATCATTGTCTGCCTGAGCTACAACATGCTATTGGGGCAGGGCGGCATGCTCAGCTTTGGGCATGCGGTGTACTCCGGCATGGGTTCGTTTTTAGCCATCCACGCGCTGAACATGGTGACCTCAGGCACGCTGCCGATCCCGGTCAGTTTGATTCCCATCGTAGGCGGTCTGACTGGTTTGTTAGTGGCCGTTGTGATGGGCTACGTCACTACCAAAAAAGCCGGTACGCCGTTTGCCATGATCACCCTGGGCGTGGGCGAGCTGGTGTTTGCCATGTCCTTGATGTTCCCCGAGTTTTTTGGCGGTGAAGGTGGTGTCAGTGGTAACCGGGTGGCTGGCAGCAAGCCGCTGGGCGTTACTTTTGGGCCGCAAATTCAATTGTATTACTTGATTGCCATCTACACCTTTATCTGCACGGGTTTGATGTTTGCCTTTACGCGCACGCCGCTGGGCCGCATGCTTAACGCTGTGCGTGACAACCCCGAGCGGGTGGAGTTTGTCGGCTACGACACGCAAAAGGTGCGCTACATGGCCTTTATTGCGGCTGGTTTTTTTGCAGGCATCTCGGGTGGTTTGGCCGCGCTGAATTTTGAGATCGTCACCTCTGAGGTGGTGCGGGGCGACAGGTCGGGTGCGTACCTGCTATTTACCTTCCTGGGCGGCGCTACCTTCTTCTTTGGCCCTATCCTGGGTGCCATCATGATGGTACTGGCCTTTGTGCTCCTGTCGGAGCTGACCAAGGCCTGGCTGCTCTACCTGGGCTTGATTTTCCTGTTCATGGTGATCTATGCACCCGGTGGCGTGGCCTCCCTCATCATGATGAACCTGCGCGTGGCCGCGTTTGGGTTTTTACGAAAACTATGGGTCAGTTATTTGGCCTTGGCCGTGACGGCCTTGGTGGCATTGCTGGGTGCAGCAGCCATGATTGAGATGGTCTACCACTTGCAGCTCAACGCTGCCCTGGGCCCCGATATGGTCTTTATGGGCATGCCTCTGAATGCGAAGGGTCTGAATAGCTGGTTTGGCGCAGGCTTTGTGCTGCTCACAGGCCTTGGTTTGTTTGAGCTGTGCCGCAGGCAGTTCTTGCACCAATGGGGCGAGATACAGCAAGATATTGAAAAAGAAGTGAAGCGCCGGGAGGCATTGCTATGACGAATGCAGCGACGGGCCGCCCCGAGCAAATGAGCACCCCCCAGGGGGGTAGTGCAGTGGGACAAGCCGCAAACGCGGGGGCGCATGCCTACGCTTTAGAGCTCAAAGATTTGAGAAAAAGCTTCGGTAAAACCGAGATCATTCGCGGTGTCAACTTGGCTGTCAATGCGGGTGAACGGATTGCCATCATTGGGCCCAACGGTGCGGGTAAATCCACTTTATTTAACTTGATCAGTGGGCGCTTTGAGCCGACCTCGGGTGATGTGCTGCTCAATGGCGCACGCTTGAACGGCAAAAAACCGTTTGAGATCAACCGCATGGGTCTGTCGCGCAGCTTTCAAATTACCAATATTTTCCCCAAGCTCAGCGTGTTTGAAAACCTGCGCTGCGGCGTGCTGTGGAGCCTGGGCTACAAGTACACCTTCTTCAAGTTTTTGAATGACCTGGACGATGCCAACGCCCGTACCGACGAGCTGATGGAGATGATCAAGCTGGACAAAAAGCGCGACGTACTGGCCATTAACCTTACCTACGCTGAGCAGCGCGCGCTGGAGATTGGCATCACCATTGCGGGTGGTGCCAACGTGATCTTGCTGGACGAACCGACGGCGGGCATGAGCAAATCAGAGACCAGTCGCTTCATCAATTTGATCAAAAGCGTGACGGTAGGCAAAACCCTGCTGACGGTGGAGCACGACATGGGCGTAGTATTTGGCCTGGCCGACAAAATAGCCGTGGTGGTGTACGGCGAAGTGCTGGCGTTCGATACGCCAGATGCAGTGCGCGCCAACGCCAAAGTACAAGAGGCGTACCTAGGTTCGCACATTGCCGACGCCCAAGGAGGGCACTGATGTCAACACTCCTAACCATCGACAACCTGCATGCCTACTACGGCAAAAGTCATGTGCTGCATGGCGTGAATTTCCATGTGGATGCGGGCGAAATTGTGGCGCTGCTGGGCCGTAACGGCTCTGGGCGCAGCACGACGGCCAAGGCCATCATGGGTTTGGTGGACTGCACCGGCTCCATGCTGTGGAAAGACCAGCAAATCACAGGAAAAAAAGCCTTTGAAGTGGCGCACTGCGGTATTGGCTATGTGCCTGAAAACCGCGATATTTTCCCAACGCTCACGGTGCATCAAAATTTGATGCTGGGCCAAAAGAGTGGGGCCAAAAACTCGCGTTGGGATTTTGACGACATGTACCAGCTGTTCCCGCGCCTTAAAGAGCGCCAGCACACCGAGGCCGGCGTGCTATCGGGTGGAGAGCAGCAAATGCTCACCCTGTGCCGCACCTTGATGGGTGACCCAGATTTGATCATCATCGACGAGCCGACCGAAGGCTTGGCCCCCAAGATTGTCGAGCTGGTGGCAAAGTACCTGCAAGAGCTCAAAAGGCGCGGCATTTCGGTATTGTTGATCGAGCAAAAGCTCACTATCGCGATGGCCATTTCTGACCGCGCCTTGGTCATGGGGCACGGGAGCATTGTGTTTCAAGGCACACCAGACAGTTTGCGCGCAGATGCGTACACACGTAAAGAGTGGCTGGAGGTGTAATGGGCCGCCAGAATAGTAAGAGTGGCTAATTTTTTCACTATAAATTACATAGCTGCTCCCGCGATATTCTATGGGGCTGCAGCCTAATTAGGTATCAAAAATTGGTCTTCCAGCCGCTTGTGAGACAGATTTCCTGCCGCCAAGGCTCAAAACCTGCATAGAATACTAAAAAAGAACGGTCGTACTATTTTTCAGTTTGCAGCACACTATCGTCTTTCCCGATTTTTTAACGCTAGTCTTCAACATCTATAAAGGACTCCCCATGACGGCAGAGTACAAAGCCCACGGCGACGTGGCGGTCATCACCCTGAACAACCCTCCTGTCAACGGACTGGGCTTGTCTACGCGCACAGCGTTTGTCGTGGCGCTGGCCAAGGCGCAGCTAGACGGCAAGATCCAAGCCATCGTCGTCACGGGCGCTGGCAAGGCCTTTTCAGGCGGCGCGGACATCAAAGAATTTGGTTCACCCAGAGCGGTGCAAGACCCCAATTTGCTGGCGCTGATCTTGGCCTGCGAAAACTCGCCCAAAGTGGTCGTCGCCGCCGTGCACACCACCTGCATGGGTGGTGGCCTGGAGCTGGCACTGGGCTGCCATTACCGCGTGATGGCCCCTGGCTGCAACGTGGCACTGCCTGAGGTCAAGCTGGGCTTGATTCCCGGTGCCGGTGGCACACAGCGCCTGCCGCGCGTGCTAGGTGTAGAAGCTGCGCTGAACATGATCGTCAGTGGTGAACCAGTGAAGAGCGAAATGCTCAACATGCTACCCGGTCAAAAGCTGATCGACTTGCTTGCCAAGTCGCCCGAGTCGCTGATGGACGAAGCTATCGCACTTGCGCGTGGTAAAGCCGACGCACATGCTAAAGACAAGTCACCCCTGCCGCTGGTACGCAACCTGCCGTGCCGCCACCCACTGGGCGACGCGTACTTCCAGTTTGCGCGCAATATGGTAAAGGGCATGAGCAAAAACTACCCGGCACCTGCCAAGTGTGTCGATGCCGTAGAGGCCGCCACCAAGAACAAGTTTGACGCAGGCATGGCGATTGAGCGCGAGATATTTACCAACCTCATGTGGACGCCAGAATGCAAAGCGCTACGCCACCTGTTCATCGCCGAGCGTGCTGCCAGCAAGATACCTGACGTGCCTGAAGATACGCCCAAGCGCGAGATCAAGTCGATTGCCGTGATTGGCGCGGGCACCATGGGCGGCGGCATCAGCATGAACTTTTTGAATGCGGGTATCCCTGTCAAAATCTTGGAGATGAAGCAAGAAGCCCTGGACAAAGGCATTGCCATCGTCCGCAAAAACTACGAGTCGCAAGTCACCAAAGGCAAGCTCAAGCAAGCCGTGTACGACCAGCGTATGGCATTGCTGTCCACCACGCTGAGCTACGCAGACCTGAAGGATGCCGACATGGTGATCGAGGCCGTGTTTGAAGAGATGGGCGTGAAAGAAAAAGTGTTTACCCAGCTCGACGCGGTGATGAAGGAGGGCGCTATTTTGGCGACCAACACCTCCACGCTGGACGTAGACAAAATTGCATCATTCACCAAGCGCCCGCAAGATGTGGTTGGCACGCACTTTTTCAGCCCGGCTAACGTGATGAAATTGCTGGAAGTAGTGCGCGGCAAGAAGACCTCCAAAGACGTGCTGGCCACGGTCATGGCATTGGGCAAAAAGATCAAGAAAACCTCGGTGGTATCGGGCGTGTGCGATGGCTTTATTGGCAACCGCATGATCGAGCAATACAGCCGCCAGGCAGGCTTTTTGATCGAAGAAGGCTGCACACCTGCACAAGTGGACAAAGCGGTAGAAAAATTTGGCTTTGCCATGGGCCCCTTCCGTATGGGCGACTTGGCTGGCAACGACATTGGCTGGGCTATCCGCAAGCGCCGCAACATCGAGCGTCCAGGCATGAAATACAGTAAAACCGCAGACCTGCTGTGCGAGCTGGGCCGCTTTGGTCAAAAAACTGGCGCAGGCTGGTATGACTACGTTCCGGGCAAACGCGATGCGATTCCATCCGATGTAGTGGTGAAAATGATCGAAGATCACCGTAAGGCTGTTGGTATCACGCCGCGCAAAATCAGCGACGAAGAAATCGTGCAGCGCTTGGTGTTTTCATTAGTCAACGAAGGCGCGCACATTCTGGAAGACGGCATTGCCAGCAAAGCGGGCGACATCGACATGGTGTACCTGACTGGCTACGGCTTCCCCATCTACCGTGGTGGCCCGATGCACTACGCCGACCAGCTTGGCTTGTTTAACGTGTGCTTGGCCATGAACAGCTTTGCCAAGAACCCCAACGACGATGCCAACTTCTGGAAGCCTGCACCGCTGCTGGCACGTTTGGCATCTGAAGGCAAAACCTTCAGCCAAGCGAGCTAGTCTGAGAAGAGCTAAATGGGGTCAGATCCCAATTCAGGAAAACAATTCTTTCGGAGGCACACACGCTAAACGAAATTGGGCTCTGACCCCATTTAGCGTTGCCTCCGCAGCGAACAACCAAAGGACCAAACCATGACATCCGCAGTAATCGTATCCACCGCCCGCACCCCCCTGGCCAAGAGCTGGAAAGGTGCCTTCAACATGACCCACGGAGCTACCTTAGGCGGTCACGCAGTCAAACACGCCATCCAGCGCGCAGGCATTGAGGCTGTCGAGGTGGACGACGTGATCATGGGCTGCGCCACACCTGAGGGTGCTACGGGTTCGAACATCGCGCGCCAAATCGCGCTGATGGCCGACTGCCCCATCACCACCTCGGGCATGACGGTGAACCGTTTTTGCTCATCGGGTTTGCAGACCATTGCACTGGCCGCCCAGCGCATCATCGCGGGCGAGGGCGATGTGTATGTGGCCGGTGGCGTTGAAAGCATCTCCTGCGTGCAGCAAGAGGCTAACACCCACATGATTACCGACCCCGCGCTGCTCAAAAAGAAGCCTGAGATTTACTGGAACATGCTGCAAACTGCCGAGCAAGTCGCCAAGCGCTACAACATCTCGCGCGATGCCATGGATCACTACGGCGCGCGCAGCCAACAGCGTGCCACGGCAGCGCTGGCTACTGGCCTGTTTGATGCTGAAATTGCACCGATTACTGTGAAAGCTGGCGTGGCCGACAAGGTGATGGGCTTGATGACCAAAGAACTCACCGTGTCCAAAGACGAAGGTATCCGCGAAGGCACCACTTTTGAGGGCATCACCGGCCTGCGCTCCGCCTTGCCCGGTGGTTTGATTTCGGCTGGCAATGCCAGCCAGTTTTCTGATGGCGCGGGTGCCTGCGTGGTGATGAGCGAAGAGCTGGCCGCCCGGCGCGGTCTCAAGCCACTGGGTCGCTTTCTGGGCTTTGCGGTGGCGGGCTGCGAGCCTGACGAAATGGGTATTGGCCCCGTGTACGCCATTCCCAAAGTGCTCAAGCGCTTGGGTTTAAAAGTCAGTGATATCGATTTGTGGGAGCTCAATGAAGCCTTTGCAGTGCAGGTCATCTATTGCCGCGACAAGCTGGGCATTCCTGATGACAAGCTCAACGTCAACGGCGGCGCTATTGCCGTGGGCCACCCCTACGGCGTCAGCGGCCAGCGCCTGACCGGCCATGCCCTCATCGAAGGCAAACGCCGTGGTGCCAAGCGCGTGTGCGTGACGATGTGCATTGGCGGCGGCATGGGCGCGGCTGGAATTTTCGAAGTTTTGTAAACCTTCAGAGAGAAATTTATGAAAAATATGTCTGTCTGTCTGTCTGTCTTTCCCTAGCTTCGTTTTCAGTGGCAGCCGCTGAGTCGACGATTTTGGGCGGGGCGTTGTTCGATAACGGTAAAAAGCTAAGTGTCGATGAAGTTAAATTGATCATAGTTAGTGATGCCGATGTGGAGCAAATTCATGGAAGTACAGGTGGCATTCGGCGCTGGAAGAATAGCGCTGATGGAAAATTTATTGCATCCAGAGTTGCTGCAAGCGGTGGAAGTAATTCTGTATCAGGCTCTGGAGAATGGAAATTGACTGAAAACGGACAGTATTGTGTTCAAATCGAGTGGAGGCCAAGGGTAGGGGGACCAGAGCAGGAAAATTGGTGCCGTACGCTGTGGAAATTTGAAGATGCAATTTTTCTCGCGCCATCTGACTTGGCGGCTAACCGAGAGCGAAAGTACGGTCAAATCAAATTTAGTAAGTGAATGAATGGTGCGTGAACTTCCATGAGGGTTGCTGTTTTCGTCACCTTGAGACCTGGAAAAAATGAAAACAGCGCAACTTTTAAATACGCTCGTTACCCAATCTGTTGACTTTGTCTTGGTAGGCGGTTTGGCTGTGCAGTTGCATGGCTATATGCGTATGACGTATGACATCGATCTAGTCTTGGCTATGAGTGATGAAAATCTGACGCGATTTATTGATGCGGCAAAAGGACTCGGTTTTGTTCCTGTGATTCCGGTGTCAATTGAGGCGCTTAAAGATGCGGAGCAAATTGAGCGCTGGTATAGCGAAAAAGGAATGCTGGCGTTTGCTTTGAGAGAGCCCACGATAGCCGGCAGTATCGTTGACGTTTTGGTACGACCAGATGTCTCTTATGAGCGTTTAGTGGCTGAGGCAGTGGATGGTGAGCTATTTGGACGAAAAATCAAGATTGCATCTGTTGACCATCTGCTGGAAATGAAACGCATTGCCAATCGTCCAAAAGATCAATTGGACATTATTGCATTGGAAAAAATCAAACGTGGCGAGGATCCTAATGTCTAACTACCAAAGCCCAGTCGTGTTACCTAAAGTTATTACGCAACCAGTGCTGCTGGCTGTGCTAAATCGCTGCGATGACACGCGGGAATTCATGGTGGAGATGTGGCGCAATAACCCTCAATTGGCAAAACAAGGCGGGAGCAAGGTCGCAATGTTGCTGGGGCAGCCTATAGAAACTATCGGATGGGCCCATGAGTCATCTCCCCAGCTCTGAATTTCAGATGCCTGTTGTGCAAGACACTTTGCAGCCTGAATTGAAGTGGCCCAATGCCGAGACCTTGGATGCATTAAAACAGTCTGAGGATGCACTGTCTTATTTGCGTGCAGGTGGTAAAAGGCGCTTTGATACTTTGTCAGACTATTTTTGTGCAATGCAAAACAAGATCGCCGACTCCAAACTTCCAGCTAAATCCATAGATTGAGATTACAAAAGCTATGTCGTTAAGAAACACTTTGGACTTTTTGCTTTATGACTGGCTTGCTGCGGCATCGCTGAACCAGCGAACCCGTTTTAGCGATCACTCACGTGAAACCTTTGACGCGGTGCTGGACACCTGCGAACGCATCGCGCGCGAAAAGTACGCACCATTTAACCGCTTGGTGGACACGCAAGAGCCGCACTTTGATGGTGAAAAGGTGATCTTGCCGCAGGCTACGCATGATGCGCACCGGGCGTATGTGGAGTCGGGCATGTTGGCGGCGGCGCAAGACTACGAATTGGGCGGTATGCAACTGCCGTTTACCGTAGGCGCGGCGGCGAACTCGTTTTTTGCGGTGGCCTCCATTTCGATTGGTTCGAACTTGCTGACCTCGGGCAATGCCAACTGCATCATGGCGACGGGTACGCAGATGCAAAAGGATGTGTTTGCGGCCAATGAATTTAGCGGACGCTGGGCGGGCACGATGTGCTTGAGCGAGCCGCAAGCAGGTTCGTCACTCAGTGACGTGGCGACCAAGGCCTTGCCGGATGGTGCGGATTTTGCCAGCGACCCGCTGGGCCCGCGCTACCGCTTGCGCGGCAACAAAATGTGGATATCGAGCGGCGAGCACGAGCTGACGGAGAACATTGTGCATTTGGTACTGGCCAAGATTCCCGATGCGGATGGCAAGCTGGTGGCAGGCGTGCGGGGCATATCGCTATTTATCGTGCCAAAGTACTTGGTGGAGCTTAAAGACCCTCACCCCAGCCCTCTCCCGCAGGGAGAGGGAGTCAGACTGGGCGCGCGCAATGACGTAGCACTGGCAGGCCTGAACCACAAGCTGGGATGGCGCGGCACTACCAATACCTTGCTTAACTTTGGCGAAGGCAAGTTTCCCATCGGCAGTGAAGGGCCGTATGGCAAAGGCGCTGGTGCTGTGGGCTACCTCGTTGGCAAGCCCGGCGAAGGCCTTAAAAGCATGTTCCACATGATGAACGAGGCGCGCATTGGCATTGGCATGGCGGCCACCATGCTGGGGCTGGCAGGCTACTACGCGTCGCTGGATTACGCTAAAAATCGTCCTCAGGGCCGCCCCATGGGCGCGGGTGGCAAGGACGCGAGTGCGCCCCAAGTACGCCTCATCGAGCACGCTGACATCAAGCGCATGCTGCTCTCGCAAAAGTCCATCTGCGAAGGTGCGTTGGCCTTGCAACTGTATTGCGCCATGCTTGTCGATGAGCAGCACACAGGCGAGCCGCAAGCTGCCGACGAAGCGCGCTTGTTGCTGGAAGTGCTCACCCCGATATCCAAAAGCTGGCCGAGCGAGAACTGCCTGGAAGCTAATAGCCTGGCCATCCAGATACATGGTGGCTACGGCTACACGCGTGACTTCCCGGTAGAGCAGTATTGGCGCGACCAGCGCCTGAACATGATCCACGAAGGCACGCATGGTATACAGGCGATGGATTTGTTAGGCCGCAAGGTGTTGATGGAAGGTGGCAAAGGCTTGCAACTCTTGGCTGCACGCATCGGCGCCACCGTGGCGCGTGCTATGCAGGTGCCTGCCTTGGCACCGCATGCCAGCGCACTGGCAGATGCATTGCACAAGGTAACAGTCACGACCCAAGCTGCCTGGTCCACCGGCAACCCGCTAGAAGCACTGCCCAATGCCGTGCCCTACATGCAGGCCTTTGGGCATACCGTACTGGCTTGGGTGTGGCTGGATGTATCACTTGCCAGCAGGCAGGGCGATGCTGCGCAAACCGTAGCTGCTCGCGCAGGCATCACGGCGGCAAACCAGTATTTTTACCATTACGAGCTGCCCAAAATAGATGCATGGCTGGCGGTGGTGAGTAGTCGCGACATGACCTGCGCCGCGACGCCAGAAGACGCGTTCTAAAGCCCGAGCAGACCATGCTGCAAACTGGTTCACAATCGGGGCAAGGAATTCCATGCCATGCCGTTGATCAAAGAAGTCAAGTTATCCGCTACCAGTTTGCAAAAACGGGTGCAAAACGCGGTGTGGCTGCTTATCTACGTGGGCCTGCTCACACTCATTACCGGTTACGCCATGGGGCAGATCGGCAAAACCCATGGAGCGCCTGGCTGGGCTACCGCAGACACGCTGATGCTGCTAGGCAGCTTGGGGGTAGCGCTGGGCGTGCTGTTGATTTACATTCGTTCTCGAATGAAATAAACCCATGCGCCTTGTCGCCCTTACTCCCGTTTATTGCAGCGACTGCGCGACGCTTAGAGCCCGTCTTTAATGCCCCTAAACTGTTTTGGCTAGCCCGTGCAGGCTTGGCCTTCGCACTCTGCACCGTTGCGCCACACGCAGCCTGGGCACAGGTATTCCAATGTACCGAGAATGGGCGCAAGATATTTACCGATGTTCCCTGCGCGCAGGGCTTACCATCTACCCCTATGACATTAAAAAACATGCCCTCCAAAAGTGGAGGACTCGATACCAAAATTATCTGGAACCGCTATCCTGTGAGCGGAAAAGACTATGCCAGCCTGGTGCGGTCTCTGAGCGCCAATGGCCCCAAAGGTTTTCATGGCTTGGCCAACTGGGATATCTCCTACCAGTACACCACAGTGCCTTCAGGCAACATGTGCCGTTTCGACTCAGTACGCCTGAGTGTGAAAGGTGAAATTTTGATGCCCAAGTGGACTGACGAGGCCGCTGCTCCGCCTACCTTACGCCAGCGCTGGCAAGACTACTACTCCGCGCTGCAACAGCACGAAGAAGGCCACGTACAGCACGGCAACGAGCTGGCCGCACTGGTGCAAGAAAAATTCCTGGGCTATGGCGACATGGCCTGCGGGCAAGCCAAAGCTATTGCCCAGTCAGAGTTTGACCGACTGTACAACAACCTGAAAAACCGCGATAAAGAATACGACCAGCGTACCCAGCACGGCGCGACCCAAGGCGCTCGCTTTTTACCGTAATTTCCACCCACCTTAGTTCAACCTATTTCAACAGGAGACACCCATGACCCCACGCAAAATTCAGCAACTATTTGACCTGACCGGCAAAACAGCGCTCGTTACCGGCGGCTCGCGCGGCCTGGGCCTGCAAATGGCCCACGCACTGGGCGAGGCCGGTGCCAAAATCATGCTCAGCTCGCGCAAAGCGTCTGACCTGGAGGAGTCGGTGGCCGAACTCAAAGCCGCTGGTATTGATGCGCAGTGGATAGCCGCTGACTGCGCCAAAGACGAAGAAATCAACCGCTTGGCCGATGAGACCTTGCAGCGCCTGGGCACGGTGGATATTTTGGTCAACAACACCGGAGCTGCCTGGGGCGCACCCGCCGAAGACCACCCCGCCGAGGCGTGGGACAAGGTGATGAACCTCAACGTGCGCGGCTACTTTTTGCTCAGCCAGCGCATCGCCAAAAAATGCATGATCGACAAACGCAATGGCAGCATCATCAACATCGCCTCCATCGCAGGCTTGGGCGGCAACCCCAGCGGCATGAACACCATTGCGTACAACACCTCCAAAGGCGCGGTCATCAACTTCACCCGCGCACTGGCCGCTGAATGGGGCAAATACAACATCCGTGTGAACGCCATTTGCCCAGGCTTTTTCCCCAGCCGCATGACGGTCGGCACACTCAAGGCCTTGGGCGAAGACAAACTGAAAGAAAACGCCCCCCTGCGCCGCTTGGGTGACGATGAAGACCTGAAAGGCCTGTGCCTGCTGTACGCATCCGCTGCGGGTAAACACATCACCGGCCAATGGCTGGCGGTGGACGGTGGGGTTAGTGTGGTAGCTGGTGGATAATGAACTGAATCAATTGATTTTTTAATCTGATTTTCTAAAAATGCTCACACGTCTTAAAGTAAGCGGTTTCAAAAACTTGCGGTCAATCGATTTGCGTTTTGGTTTTTTCACTTGCATTGCTGGTCTAAATGGCGTCGGAAAATCTAATTTATTCGACGCGATTCAGTTTTTAAGCGATTTAAGTAGTTGGCCAATCGCAAAAGCTGTTGAACGAGTGCGAGGAATGTCTGGAAAATCTGTTGCTCTAGCAAGTCTATTTGGTTTCAATGAAGATGGGACTACTGCGCAAATTGAGTTTTTAGTTGAGGCAATAGTTGCGAAAAAAGTTGTGGATGAATATTCGCAGGAAGCGATGGTTACGTCCACTTGCCTTGAGTATAAATTGGCATTGCGGCTAGTGCAAAATGATCCACTTAATAGGAATGTTGATCGCATTGAAATTGTGTATGAAGATTTAAGGCCTAGAAGCCGAGCCGCAGTCAAGGCAGAGTGGAAGTTTGTAGGCGCAGACAAAGCGCTAACTTTTGTAGACGGGCGAAGAACTCAGCCATTTATTGAAACGAAAGTTGATGCCGGAATTACAAAAATTTTTTTACGAAGTGATAGTAGCGATAAGTCTAATTCCGGCGCTCCACCTAGAGTTCCTTTGACGACACCTCGTACGGTATTGTCTGGTGTTGACTCCATATCGCACGCGTCTCAACTTGCTCTACGAAGAGAAATGCAGTCTTGGCATTTACTCCAATTGGAGCCGTCTGCATTGAGGGAGCCTGATTCTTACAGAAGCGATTCCCATATATCTGTGCGTGGAGAGCATTTACCTGCCGCGACATTCAGAATTGCACTTGAAGCTGATGTCGCTACTGACCTAGCTAAATTAGTACGGGGAATTGAAACGGTAGAGGTTGTTAACAACGATCTTTTGGAGCTTCGAACTTTGGTGGTCACGATGAACGGTACCGCTTTCCCTGCCAGTGCTCTTTCTGACGGTACGTTGCGATTTCTCGCGCTAAGTGTCATGTCATGTGATCCAGATAGTACTGGACTGGTATGTATGGAGGAGCCGGAAAATGGGATTCATCCAACAAAAATTCCAGAGATGATTGATTTGGTTAAAAATTTGTCGGACATTTATTTGCTTGACGAGTTAAATCCTGAGAAATCATCTTCTTTGCGTCAAGTTATTATCAATACGCATTCGCCCTTGGTCGTGGCTGAAGTAGATCCAGCAGATCTTTTATTTGCACAAGCTTGGCAGCAAGGTGGTCTGCGCTCTGTTGAATACAAGCCCCTGCTTGATACTTGGCGCGCAAGCGCGCTGAAAGCCGGTGAAACATGCGTCTACCCAGGTGAAATTGAGTCATTCTTAAGTGGAATTCCGACGAGTTCATTTGCAAAACGCAAAGGTGTCAAACGCGTTCGTGATTTGTTTAGCGATGCCAATTTAACGCAAAGATTAGACTTTTAACTCAAATGTCAGTTATTCATTCTGTGTTAGTTGCTGATGGCTCATCTGATCGGATGCTAATTCCAATCTTGCAGAAATTACTTTCCGAGTTGTCTCAAGATACTGGATTTGCGGACATCGTGTTTGCTGCCACCGGGAAGGGGTCCTTAAGTGAACGGGTGGCGCAAGCTGTTACGAAGTACCCCTGCGATATCATCTTTGTTCACCGCGATGCTGAAAATCAGGCATCAGATTTACGCTATGCAGAAATCAATGCCAGTCGGCCTAGGCTTGATAGCCAACATTTGGTTTCAATTGTGCCAGTTCGGATGACAGAGGCTTGGCTATTAGTTGATCCAGATGCTATCCGTAGGTCGGTTGGAAGCAATGACTTAACTGTTCAGCTAGGTTTACCCAATCTGAGTAAAGTTGAATCGTGCGACGCGAAAGCACTTCTTGATTCAGCTCTAAGTAACGCTGTGAACTTGAATAGCAGGAGACGCCGTCGATTTCGACCAGAGGAATACCGAACCCGAGTTGCCGAGTTATTGACATCCATTGAACCTCTGAGAAAACTACCATCCTTTATGCGCCTCGAAGGCGAACTTAAAGCAGTATTAAACAAGCTAGCGCTATCAGTTTAACCAAAATGCAATATGAAATTTAGCGTCCATATTCCTTTTGTCGAGCACCTCGGTTTTGAACTGGTCAAGTTTGAAGGCGGCGAGGCGCAGATTAACTACACTGCGCTGCCTGAGCACTTGAACAGTTTTAACGTGACGCACGGCGGTGCCAGCATGACCTTGATGGACGTGGTGATGGCGCATGCGGCGCGCAGTGTGGAGCTGACCATGGGCATCGTCACCATTGAGATGAAGACCAGCTTCATGCAGCCCGCCGTGGGGCCGCTGGTGGCCAAGGGGCGGCTGATCCATCGCACCTCCAGCATGGCGTTTACCGAGGCGACGATTTTTGACGTGCAGGGCAGGGCGTGTTCGCACGCTACAGGCACCTTTAAATACGTGCGGCGCTTGCCTACGGGTGCGGCCACAGTGAATGATTTAAATCCTCCGGCCACTGATTGATATCAGAGGTATTTTATTAACCAAATACGCCGCTATTCCAATAGAATATTGTGGTAGCAGCTACTGAATAGATAGTAACCAAGGACGCACTATGCACAACCAACAATGGCTTTTAGACAACCGCCCCGCTGCCGAGGCGCAAGCCAGCAACTTTAAACTGGTGAAGACCGATACCCCAGCCTTGCAAGACGGCCAAGTGCTGGTGCGCCACCACTACATGAGCCTGGACCCCTACATGCGCGGGCGCATGAACGACAGCAAGAGCTACGCCATACCGCAAGAAGTAGGTGCGGTGATGGGTGGCGGTACTGCGGGCGAGGTGGTGGAGTCTAAAAACGCCAAGTTTGCAGTGGGCGACAAAGTGGTGGGCATGGGCGGCTGGCAGCAGTACAGCGTGGTCGATGGCAATGCCGTGGGTGCCCTGCGCAAGGTAGATACCACGCACATCCCGCTCAGCCACTACCTGGGCGCAGTGGGCATGCCGGGTGTGACGGCGTATTACGGATTACTGAAAATCTGCCAACCCAAAGCGGGCGAAACCGTGTGTGTGACGGCAGCCAGCGGCGCAGTAGGCAGCGCCGTGGGCGTGCTGGCCAAGGCGCGCGGCTGCCGGGTGGTGGGCATTGCAGGCGGTAAAGACAAGTGCGACTACGCTGTGAAAGAGCTGGGTTTTGATGCCTGCATCGACTACAAAGAGCATACTGACGGCAAGGCTTTGAACGCCGCGCTCAAAGAAGCCGCGCCCAATGGCATAGATTGCTATTTTGAGAACGTGGGCGGCTGGATTTTGGATGTGGTGCTGGCGCGCATGAACGCCTTTGGCCGCATTGCGGTGTGCGGCATGATTGCGGGCTACGATGGCAAGCCCTTGCCGCTGGCAGCGCCTGCGCTGATCTTGATGAGTCGTTTGAAGATTGAAGGCTTTATTGTCAGCGAGCACATGGAGGTGTGGCCAGAGGCTTTGAAAGAGTTGGGCGGCCTGATTGCTACCGGCAAGTTCAAACCGCGTGAGACGGTGGCGCAGGGGATTGAGGC
The DNA here is from genome assembly GCA_043772355.1 of Polaromonas sp. Classification (GTDB taxonomy): domain Bacteria; phylum Pseudomonadota; class Gammaproteobacteria; order Burkholderiales; family Burkholderiaceae_C; genus JAAFIP01. The sequence continues at coordinate 5,474 of JAYVGI010000125.1, read as the reverse complement.
GGCGCCGGAGGCATTTTTGGGGCTGCTGAAGGGGAAGAATTTTGGTAAGCAGGTGCTTAAGTTGGTTTAATGTGTTGAGCGTGACCGGAGGGCCGAAAACGGACTTCCGAAGGCGGACTTCCGAAGGCGGACTTCCGGACGCAGAGGACGCAAAAGTTTCGCAAAGGGCGCAAAAGGAATACCAAATTTGAGCGGTAATTTTTCCTGGCTTGCTTGGAATTTTATGGCTTTTATTTGATGCCAAACCTCATCGAGTTTGATGTTTTGAAGAGAGTTTTTTTATGAATGCATCTACTTCAGCTTCAGGTACCACTGTCTTGCCTATAGACAGGCAGGGTGAAGAGTTCCGAGACGACTTGCGGGTGTTACAGCCCATGGCAGGCTCAGGCAATGCTGCTGCGCGCAAGATTTTGTCGGCGCAGGAGCTGGCACCGCTTACTACCCTGTCTAATACGCGCTCGCTGGTCGGTATTGGGCAAACCTTGCTGTTGATTGGCGCTGCCATAGCTTTTGGCGTGGTGAACTGGTTTACGCCGTGGGTGCTGCTGAGCGTGCTGGCGATGGGCATTGCGTTGCATGGCCTGTTTATTTTGTCGCACGAGGCGGCGCACTACCGTATGTTTACCAACCGCACGGCCAACGATGCGGCGGGGCGCTTGATAGGTATGCTGGGCGGGGTGAGTATGTGCACCTACCGCGTGACGCACCGCTTGCACCACAACAACCTGTATGGCCCGCAAGACCCTGACACGGCTATCCACGGCGGCTACCCGCGTGGCAAGGCGTATTTGTGGCGCAAGCTGACGCTCGATTTGGTGGGCTGGAACGCCTGGAAAACCTACGCCTATTTTTTTGGCGCACCCGCCATCAATGCAGACACCGGCGGCAAAGTGAACCCGCTGAACGACACGTCGCCCGAGCTGCGCGCCAGCGCGCGGAAAGACCGATTGATGGTGGTGGGGTTTCATATCACTTCTCCTTTTATAGCGTTAGCGCTAGCTGGTTGGCAGGGTCTGGCCATGTACGCCGTGCTGTGGATGCTGCCGTTGGTGACCGTGCTGCAACCTATTCTGCGCCTTCGCGCTATCTGCGAACACGGTGCGGTGACCGATTTGTCCTCGCCTCTCACCGCTGCGCGCAGCAACAACACGTCGGGCAAGTTCAGCAATTGGTTGTTTCGGGCCGTGTTCTTCCCGCACCATGTCAACTACCACCTGGAGCACCACCTGTACCCCGCTGTGCCGCACTATCACCTGCCGCGTTTGCATGCGCTGCTGCAAGAAAAAGGTGCGCTGCAAGGCGCTGAGGTGAGGGATGTGCTGGATACGTTCAAACTCATCTTTGCGCCCAGGCGAGCTAGGGTGGTTTGATGAATGTAGGTTTAGATACGGGGATTTTTTTGAACGCAGAGGGCGCGAAGGTTTCGCAGGGAGCGCAAAAGAATACCAAAAAATTCAAAAAAATAGTTTTCAAATATTTCGATTCCAATCAAACCGCATAGTCAATCCAAATACTCAAAATGCAATTCAATATTTTTGTATTTTTCTGGTATTTCTTTTCTGCGCACTTCGCGTAACCTTCGCGCCCTCTGCGTTCAAAAAATCCCCCCCCCCTTATAACAGGAGACAAAAAATGACCCAAGACATCTATTTCCACCATTACCCCAACTCCCCCTTCGCCGAAAAGATGCGTGCCATCTTCGGCTACAAAAACATCGCTTGGAAATCGGTGATGCAGCCCATGGTGATGCCTAAGCCAGACATGCAGGCGTTGACGGGGGGTTACCGCCGTATTCCGATACTGCAAATAGGCAACGACATCATTTGTGACACCGCGTTGATTTGCGACGTGCTGGAGCACATCAGCCCGGACAAAACGCTGTACCCGCAAGGTATCAAGGGCGCAGCGCGCACGGTAGCCCAGTGGGCTGACAGCACCTTGTTTTGGGTGGCCATGGCTTACAACTTTTCGCCAGCGGGGGCAGCGCACATTTTTGCCGCCAACCCCGATGCTGCCGCCACCCTGGTGGCCGACCGCGCCGCTATGCGTGGGGGCGCGCCGCGCATGCACCCGGCGGATGCTACGCCTGCCTACAAAAGCTATTTGCGCCGCATTGCAACCATGGTGGAAGAGCAGCCTTTTGTGTTGGGCGAGCAGCCCTGTGTGGCAGATTTTTCCATCTACCACCCGCTTTGGTTCACCCGCAATATCCCCGCGTTGGCGGGTATTTTGGATGCCACGCCCGCCGTGCTGGCCTGGATGGACCGCATCAAGGCCATGGATCACGGCAACATCGTCAAGAGTAATGCTGCTGAATCGATAGCTGCTTGCGCATCATTTCAGGGCTCCAACCACTTGTTTGATGTAAAAAATGAAGTCTTTCAAGACGATCACGGCATCCCGTTGGGCAGCCAGGTCATCATCAAGGCCGAGAGCTTTGGCCTGGAAGAAACGCGAGGTGAACTGGTCGCCGCCACACGCACCCGCTACACCCTGCGCCGCCAAGACGCGCGCGCTGGCATGGTGCATGTGCACTTCCCACGCATTGGATTTATATTAAAGAAAGTAGAAGCATGATCACCGATTTCAAAAACAAAACCGCCGTTCTCACAGGCGCAGGCTCGGGCTTTGGCCTGGAGTGCGCGCGCATAGGCGCCAAGCTGGGCATGAACCTGGTACTGGCCGATGTACAGCAAGACGCACTGGACAAAGCCACCGCTGAAGTCACCGCCATGGGCGCGCAGGTGCTGCCCTTCAAACTCGACATTTCCAAGGCTGCCGAGGTCGAAGCCATGGGGGCAGCCGTATTCAAGCGCTTTGGGGCACCGCATTTCGTATTTAACAACGCGGGCATCGGGGCAGGGGGCTTGATCTGGGAAAACACGCTTAAAGACTGGGAGTGGGTGATTGGCGTGAACGTCATGGGCGTGGCCCACGGCGTGCGCGTATTCACTCCCATGATGCTCGATGCCGCCAAAAATGACCCCGCCTACCAAGGCCACATCGTCAACACCGCCAGCATGGCCGGGTTGCTCAACGCTCCCAACATGGGCGTGTACAACGTGAGCAAACACGCCGTAGTGTCACTCAGCGAGACCCTGTACCAAGACCTCAAACTGGTCACCGACCAGATCAGCGCGTCCGTCCTGTGCCCCTTCTTCGTACCCACCGGCATCAGCCAAAGCCACCGCAACCGCCCCGACGAGTTCAAGCAAAGCGGGGTCAAGCCGACCAAGAGCCAACTGATAGGGCAAGCCATGAGCGACAAGGCGGTAGGCAGCGGCAAGGTCAGCGCGGCCGATGTGGCGCAAAAGGTGTTTGATGCTGTGCAGGCAGGCCAGTTCTACATCTACAGCCACCCCAAGTCCATCGGCTCAGTGCAGGCCCGGCTGGAAGACATCATGCAGCAGCGCAACCCGACGGATCCGTTTGCGCACAAGCCAGAGATTGGCGTGGAGCTGCGCAAGGCCTTGCGCGCTGATTGATTTTTGACCTTGCATCCCGTGGCTGATCCTAAAACTACCCACTCACCGTTCACCCTGAGCGTGTCGAAGGGTTCGCAAAGGCTTCGACAAGCTCAGCCCGAACGGAATTAATTGACATGCATTAATCTGCAGGATGAGCTATGAAAAATTATTTGTTTGGCATGGCATCCCAGTGCTGCAGCACTTTGCCGTGGGTGTCTACACTTTCCAGCTGCACCTGAAAACCCCACAGGCGGGCGACGTGCTTGACCACCTCTTGCGCTGCGTCGTTCAGCGGTCTGCCGCTGTGCTGGGTGTGGCGCAAGGTCAGGGCGCGGTCGCCGCGTACGTCTACGTTCCACACCTGTATGTTGGGCTCACGGTAGCTCAGGTCGTGCTGGCGTGAGAGCACGTCGCGTACATGGCGGTAGCCCGCCTCGTCGTGGATGTGGGAGACCTCCAGCTCGTTTTGCGCTGCGTCGTCTACCAAAGAGAACAGGCGCATCTCGCGCATCAGACGGGGCGATAGGTACTGCCCTATAAAACTCTCGTCGCGGTAGTGCCGCATGGCGTAGTCCAGCGTTTGGCGCCAGTCGGTGTTGGCGATTTCTGGAAACCAATGCAGGTCTTCGGCGCTGGGGCTTTGGCAGATTCGCTTGATGTCGGTAAACATCGCAAAGCCCAGCGCATACGGGTTAATGCCGCTGTAGCCCGGGTGCGTGACAGGCAACTGGTGAACCACGTTGGTGTGCGAGCGCAGTACCTCCACCATAAAGCCATCGGTCAGCAGGCCGTCGTCATACAGGGTGTTGAGCAGGGTGTAGTGCCAAAACGTAGCCCAGCCTTCGTTCATGACCTGGGTTTGGCGCTGCGGGTAAAAATACTGCGCAATCTTGCGCACAATGCGCACCACCTCACGCTGCCAAGGCTCTAGCAGAGGCGCATTTTTTTCAATAAAGTAGAGGATGTTTTCCTGCGGCTCGGGCGGAAAACGGCGGCTCTTGGGTTCGGCCTCTTTCTCGGCCCCTTTGGGCACCGTGCGCCACAGGTCGTTCACCTGCTGCTGCAGGTAGGCCTCGCGCTCTTTGCGCTGCGTCTCTTCTTGCGCCAGAGACAGCTTTTGCGAGCGACGGTAGCGGTCCACACCATAGTTCATCAGCGCGTGGCAGGAGTCAAGCAAGGTTTCCACCGCGTCCAGGCCGTGGCGTTCCTCGCAGTCGGCGATATAGGCCTTGCTGTACACCAGATAGTCGATGATGGAGCTGGCATCTGTCCACATGCGAAACAGGTAGTTGCCTTTGAAGAACGAGTTGTGGCCGTAGCAGGCATGCGCTATCACCAACGCCTGCATGGGCATGGTGTTTTCTTCCATCAAGTAAGCGATGCAGGGGTCCGAGTTGATGACGATCTCATAGGCCAGGCCCATATTGCCGCGCCGGTAGTTTTTCTCGGTGTTGATGAACTCTTTGCCAAACGACCAATGCCGGTAGTTCACCGGCATGCCCACCGATGCATAGGCGTCAATCATTTGCCCTGCCGTGATGATCTCCAGTTGCACAGGGTAGGTGTCCAGGCCAAAGCGCTGGGCAGTGCGCTCTATCGCTTGATGGTAGGCCTCTATCAGCTCAAACGACCAGTCTGACGGGCAGGGCAGCGGCTGGTGGGTGGCGTGATCAGCAGTAACGGGAAGGGCACTCATGTCGCACCTGCTTTCTTGAACAACTCCCGAAACACGGGGTAGATATCCGCAGACGTGGCAATTTTCTGCATCGCAAAATTGCTGTGAGTCTCCAGCACCTGGGTATATTCATGCCACAGGTTTTGGTCTTCCTCTGCCACCTGCACATAGGCGTAGTAGCGCGACAGCGGCAGCAGCTTGTCGCTCAGCAGGGCGCGGCACTTGGCCGAGTCTTGGTGCCAGTTATCGCCGTCCGAGGCCTGCGCGCCGTAGATGTTCCACTGGTCAGACGGGTAGCGCGCGGCGATGATCTGGTGCATGAGTTCCAGCGC
>JAYVGI010000124.1:0-2516 GCA_043772355.1 Polaromonas sp. | reverse complement strand
CTGGCCGGAGCTCATTTCCGACTCCCTCTCCCGCATGGCGGGAGAGGGCCGGGGTGAGGGTGTCCCCAGTACCAACTCTTCAGGCGCTACGCTGGTGTGCACTGCGGCAAGCTGCTCACTCTCTTTACCGTAGCACTCCGTCTAAGCAGGCCAGTGGGGTACACAGGATAAATCAAATAATTGATGGGTTTACAGCTTCAGCGGCGCTGAACAGCGTTTTTGCCGCCCGAACCACGACCACCAGATCCCGACGAGGACCTGCCCGCTATGCATTGCGTAGCGGCTTAGTTATATTTTTCCATGGCTAACAGCTGATAGATATCAAAAATGGCTCAAAATCGCCGTTTTTGAGCGCCCGGGAGGCCTTGGGAGCCTGAGTATCGGCTGCACACTGCAAATGCACCTGTTTGAGCGCTGATTTTGGATCTTATCGGGCTATAGCCAGCAAGCAACATGCGGGAGACGCTATGGAATGTGGAGCGCCTGTTTTGTAGAAGGCGGTCGGTGAACCTTCTGTGGGGCAGATTTTCGGTGCACAGCGGCTGCGTGCGGCACAAAACTCTAATTTTTAGTCTCCCCCTGTGTACCCCACTGTCCTGCTTAGACGAAGTGCTACGGTAAAGAGAGTATACGCATTGCCAGAGCGCAAACCACCTTAGCGCCTGATGGGTTGGGTGCTGGGGACACCCTCACCCCAGCCCTCTCCCGCAATGCGGGAGAGGGAGTCGGAAATATGCTCCGGCCAGCGCGCTCCCAGATGCCAATGCACTACCAAGTTCTCCCCAGTCACACGGCTGGCGCGTCATGCAAGCGAACCAGTCACAAAGCTGGCGCGCTATAGCAAGCGACCCAATCAGCAAGCGGTGATGGAGCGTGTTTGCGATGAAAAATCTGGAGAAAGGCGCGGGGACAACCTCCAGATCACTACCCAAGCAGTCGCGTGCTTTCATAAAATTTTTCACGAAATAAAATTCCTCCATCGCCGCAATGCGACCAAGACAGATTGGAAGCTTTCAAAGCCCAATAAACAACGTGACCCAGTATGAGCAGGCATCTACAAACCAGGCAATGATAAGCAACGCGAGACGACTAAAGCGAACAGTATTGAGACCTGACCCTGTAGTCGGGGATTAAGGCGAAATAAGTTGCCTAGTCAAATCCAAAAAATCGGTAGCGTGATAGGTATTCGCAGCATCAGGTGATACATCCTTCGGCCTCTTGACCCCAAACTCCAACGGACGCTCGATGTATGCCGTTTGCAATCCACAAGCTCTTGCCGCTGCTAAATCATCTTGATGCGCAGCCACCAGCATCACATCCTGCGGGGCGAGATTAAAGACTTTTGCCACACCCAAATAAGTGGTGGGATCTGGCTTGTAGGCTTTAAACACCTCCGCCGACAAGATGCAATCCCACGGCAGATTTGCATTTTTTGCCATGTTGGTCAAGAGCCCAATGTTGCCGTTGGAGAGGGTGCAAATGGTGAAATGCTGTTTGAGTAGCGCCAGGCCAGCGACCACGTCTTGCCATGCGTTCAAGCGATGCCACGCTAAATTGAGATGCTGCTTTTGCGATTCAGACAAGTGCGTCACGCTAAACTCAATCAGAATGCTGTCTAAGATTTGGCGATGCAAATCGTCGATCAAGACAAAGTCGCCTGTGCCCGTGCGCAAGCCGTCCATTACTTTGGCCATAGCGGGTTGATAGCCTTTGCGCCAAGCTAGCGCGAACGCGTCGGCATCAATGCTCGGGATCAACGATTGGACTTCGGCGGCAATGCTGCCATGCCAATCGACAACCGTGCCGAAGACATCGAAGGCTAAAATTTTGGGGCGTGGATAGATTTGTCGGTTCATCGCGGCACGCCTTTATTCCTCATCCAATCTGCGGTTTGAAAAAAGCTTTCTCCCAGGCGTTTTTGCAGTTCTGCGTCAACGCCTGTTTCGCTCATCACGCGGTTCATGCAGGCCAGCCATTGATCGCGCTCTTGTATAACAATGGCAAACGGCATGTGGCACGCCCGCAGCATCGGGACGGATAGAAAATTCAACCACATGAGCGCAAGTATCGCACGGCTTTACGGCTAGCGAAGGCCTTTGACCTGTGAAATTTGTGCGGCCCTAGTCGCTTAAGGAGCGGGTTCTTGGGCGCGATTTAGTTTTCGCTCTGCGGCGCACGCAGGTCTCCCCCGCAGCGCGTCTAAATCGCTGCTTCTCTCGCTCACCAGTTGACGCGCTGATCGACCTTATAGTCGGGTGTCGGTTGTCGCGCCCCATCCCAGTCAATGGCCCAATCCTGCTCGATTTGACCACCCTCGCGCGCCTGCGCATCACAGTCCTCCCACAACGGTGGCCCACGCGGCGGAGATATGTTTTGTGGCTCAGCCTGCACTCCGATGTGATTGAGCATTTGCCCGATATCGGCGCTGTGCGTGATGAGCGCTATTGAATTCACCACCAGCGCGGCGATGCGCTCGATCAGTACCAGCGGTGTGAGGGTGAGCTCGTCTGCCCTGG
>JAYVGI010000123.1:0-8842 GCA_043772355.1 Polaromonas sp. | reverse complement strand
CTGATGGTCACCGGCAGCATGAACCTGAGCGACGTGGTGCTGGGCCAGGGCAAGGGCCGCTTCGCCGACATGGGCCTGAGCGTGTTGTCGTGGAACTGGTTGCCGCTGCTGCCGATCTTCGTCGTCTACTTCATCTCGGGCCTGGCCGAAACCAACCGCCATCCGTTCGACGTGGTCGAGGGCGAGTCCGAGATCGTGGCCGGCCACATGGTCGAGTATTCAGGCATGGCCTTCGCGATGTTCTTCCTCGCCGAATACGCCAACATGATCCTCATCTCCACGCTGGCCGTGGTGATGTTTCTGGGTGGCTGGCTGCCGCCCATCGACAGTGCGCTGACGAATGCCATCCCGGGCTGGATCTGGATGGCCCTGAAGACGTTCGTGGTGGTCACGATGTTCCTGTGGGTGCGGGCCAGCTTTCCGCGCTTTCGTTATGACCAGATCATGCGTCTGGGCTGGAAGATCTTCATCCCCGTCACCCTCGTGTGGCTGGTGGTCGTGGGGCTGTGGATTCAGTCGCCCTGGAACATCTGGAAATAGAACGGAAGGAACTCACCATGGCTGCAGTCGCTTCCATCAAAGACATGTTGTCGAGCTTTTTGTTGCTCGAACTTTTCAAGGGCATGGCCCTGACCGGCCGGCACTTCTGGTCGCGCAAGATCACGGTGCAGTACCCGGAAGAGAAGACGCCGCTGAGTCCGCGCTTCCGCGGCCTGCACGCGCTGCGCCGGTACGAGAACGGCGAAGAGCGCTGCATCGCCTGCAAGCTGTGCGAAGCGGTGTGTCCGGCGCTGGCGATCACCATCGAGAGTGAAGTGCGCGACGACGGCTCGCGCCGCACCACGCGCTACGACATCGACCTGACCAAGTGCATCTTTTGCGGTTTCTGTGAAGAGAGCTGCCCGGTGGACTCCATCGTCGAGACGCACATTTTTGAGTACCACGGCGAAAAGCGCGGCGACCTGTACTTCACCAAAGACATGCTCTTGGCCGTAGGCGACCGCTACGAAAAAGAAATCGCTGCTAACCGCGCGCAAGATGCCAAATACCGATAAGCCCATTTAGAAAAAAATGACAATGGATATCAAAACCGGTTTCTTCTACTTATTCTCCCTGGTGCTGCTGTTTGCAGCGTTCAAAGTGATTACCGCCCGCAGCCCGGTGCATGCCGCGCTGTACTTGGTGCTGGCCTTCTTCCAGGCCGCTGCTATTTGGGTGCTGCTTAAGGCCGAGTTTTTGGCCATCGTCCTGGTACTCGTGTATGTGGGCGCGGTGATGGTGCTCTTCCTGTTTGTGGTGATGATGCTGGACATCAATACCGAGAGTATCCGTCAAGGCTTCTGGAAGCATTTTCCGCTGGCAGGTTTTGTCGGTGCCTTGATTGCCTTTGAAATGGCCTTGGTGCTGATGGGTGGTTTCCGCTTGACGGAAGAGCCCAAGACGGCTGCGGCCATTGCAGGCCAGGCGGCTAACACCAAAGAGCTGGGCAAGCTGATGTACACCCAGTACCTCTACCCGCTGGAGGTGGCTGCGGTGCTGCTGCTGGTCGCCATCATCGCTGCCATTGCGCTGACTTTGCGTGAGCGCAAAGACAGCAAGTACGTCAACCCCGCCGACCAGGTGCGTGTGCGCTCGCGTGACCGGATGGAAGTCATCAAGATGGATGCTACAAAAAAAGCAGCTGCTTACGCACCTAATACGCTGGGTACTGACCAAAATACCCCTCAAGTGGCGACTAGCGCAGCACCTGTATTGCCTGCAACGCCTGTAGTACCCGCTGCCACAGCCCCAGGAGTCAAAGCATGACCTTAACGCTCGGCCATTACCTCTCGTTGGGTGCCATGCTGTTCGCCCTGTCTGTGATCGGCATCTTTCTCAACCGCAAGAACATCATCATCCTGCTGATGGCCATTGAGCTGATGCTCTTGGCCGTCAACATGAACTTTGTAGCTTTCTCCTACTATTTGGGCGACTTGCACGGCCAGGTGTTCGTGTTCTTCATTCTCACGGTGGCAGCGGCTGAGTCGGCCATTGGTTTGGCTATTTTGGTTCTGCTGTTCCGCAACAATGCCTCCATTGCGGCGGACGAACTCAACACGCTCAAAGGCTAACGAATAACATGAGCGCAACTTTGAATGCTTCTACCCTGTTGGCGGTGCCCTTGGCACCTCTCGCGGGCTCTCTCATCGCAGGCGTGCTGGGCACGCAGTTTGGTGGCAACTGGATTGGACGCCGGGCCAGCCATTTCTTCACCATTCTGGGCGTGCTGATCGCCTTCATCATCTCGGCGCAAACCTTGATGGCGGTTGTCGGCGGCGCGCGCTTCAATGCCACGTTGTATGAGTGGATGGTCATCGGCGGTTTGAAAATGGAAGTCGGCTTTTTGATCGATGGCCTGACCGCCATGATGATGTGCGTGGTGACCTTTGTCTCACTCATGGTGCACATCTATACCATCGGCTACATGGAAGAAGACGAAGGCTACAACCGGTTCTTCTCCTACATCTCCTTGTTCACCTTCTCCATGCTGATGCTGGTGATGAGCAACAACCTGCTGCAACTGTTCTTTGGCTGGGAAGCCGTGGGCTTGGTGTCCTATCTGCTGATTGGTTTTTGGTACAACAAGCCTACTGCCATCTTCGCCAATATGAAGGCCTTCTTGGTCAACCGTGTGGGCGACTTTGGCTTTATCTTGGGCATTGGCTTGATCGTCGCGTTTACGGGCAGCTTGAACTATACCGAGGTGTTTGGCAAAGGGAGCGAGTTGGCCAAGCTCAGTTTCCCCGGCACCGATTGGATGCTGGTCACGGTCATTTGTATTTGCCTCTTCGTCGGTGCCATGGGCAAGTCGGCGCAATTTCCCTTGCATGTGTGGTTGCCTGACTCGATGGAAGGCCCTACGCCTATTTCGGCGCTGATCCATGCGGCGACGATGGTGACAGCTGGCATCTTCATGGTGGCGCGCATGTCGCCGCTGTTTGAACTGAGCGACACTGCGCTGAGCCTCATCATGATCATTGGCGGCATCACCGCGCTGTTCATGGGCTTCTTGGGTATTATTCAAAACGACATCAAACGCGTGGTGGCGTATTCCACCTTGTCGCAGTTGGGCTACATGACGGTAGCACTCGGTGCGTCGGCTTACTCTGTGGCAGTGTTCCACCTGATGACGCATGCCTTCTTCAAGGCGCTGCTGTTCCTCGCCGCCGGGTCGGTCATCATGGGTGTGCACCATAACCAGGACATCCGCTGGATGGGGGGCCTGCGCAAGTACATGCCCATTACCTGGATCACTTCACTGCTAGGCTCGTTGGCGTTGATTGGTACGCCCTTGTTCTCTGGTTTCTACTCTAAAGACGAAGTTATCATGGCGGTCAAGGCCAGCCAACTGTATGGTTCAGGCTTTGCATATTTTGCTGTGATGGCGGGCGTATTTGTGACAGCGTTTTACTCGTTCCGCATGTACTTTTTGGTGTTCCATGGCAAAGAACGATTTGACCAAAATCCGGATGCCCACCACGATGACCACGGGCATGGTGACCATGGACACGCTGACAAGCCGCACGAGTCGCCCTGGGTAGTGATAGCGCCCCTGGTGCTGTTGGCCATTCCTTCGGTGTTCCTGGGCTTCATGGCCATCCAGCCGATGTTGTTTGGTGACTTCTTCAAAGACTCTATTTTTGTAGATGCCAGCAAGCATATGGCCATGCAGGAGCTGGCCAAAGAATTCCACGGCGCGGCACAACTGGCCTTGCACGGCTTGATGACGGCACCTTTTTGGTTGGCGTTCGCAGGGGTCGCTTTGTCCTACTACATGTACATCGTCAACCCCGATTTGCCTGCCAAAATCAAAGCCCGTGTCGAACCGATCTACACGCTGCTGGAAAACAAATACTACATGGACTGGTTTAACGAAAACGTGCTGGCGCGCGGTGCCCGCATGCTGGGCACCGGCCTGTGGAAGGGCGGCGACCAGACTTTGATCGACGGCGGTTTGGTTAATGGGTCGTGGAAGCTGGTGGGCTTGGTCTCTGGCTTGGTGCGACGCGCGCAAACGGGCTATCTTTACCACTATGCCCTGGTCATGATTCTCGGGCTGTTCGTACTGATGACGTACTTCGTCTGGTTCAACAAATAAAGAGGAAGAAAAATAATGGGTTTGTTGAGCCTTGCAATTTGGATGCCGATCGCTTTCGGCGTGCTGCTACTGGCCTTGGGCCGCGATGACCAGGCGCGCACCGTGCGTTGGGTGGCCTTGGTCGGCGCGCTGGCCAGCTTTTTGGTCACATTGCCTTTGTACGATGGCTTCAAGCTGGGTACCTCGGCCATGCAGTTTGTCGAGAAGTCGCCCTGGATCGAGCGCTTCAATGTCAACTACCACTTGGGTCTGGACGGCATTTCGTTCTGGTTTGTGCCACTCACCGCCTTCATCACCGTCGTCGTCGTGTTGTCGGCGTGGGAGGCGATCACCGAGCGTGTCAACCAGTATATGGGTGCGTTTTTGATTTTGAGCGGCCTGATGATTGGCGTGTTCTGCGCGCTCGACGGCATTTTGTTCTATGTGTTTTTTGAAGCCACGCTGATCCCCATGTACCTCATCATCGGTATCTGGGGTGGGCCCAACAAAATCTACGCCGCTTTCAAATTCTTTTTGTACACCTTGCTCGGCTCACTCTTGATGCTGATCGCGTTGATCTTTTTGTACACCAAGTCAGGTGGCAGTTTTGACATCATGACCTGGCACAAGCTGCCGCTGGGCAGCACCGCGCAAACCTTGGTGTTCTTCGCTTTCCTGTCGGCCTTTGCGGTCAAGGTGCCTATGTGGCCGGTGCACACCTGGTTGCCAGATGTGCACGTTGAAGCCCCTACGGGTGGCTCTGCCGTGCTGGCTGCCATCATGCTCAAGCTGGGCGCCTATGGCTTCTTGCGTTTCTCCATGCCCATCGCACCCGATGCCGCACATGAGTACGCCTGGCTGATGATCGCTTTGTCTTTGATTGCCGTGGTCTATGTGGGCCTGGTGGCCATGGTGCAAGAGGACATGAAAAAGCTGGTGGCCTATTCATCGGTGGCGCATATGGGCTTTGTCACGTTGGGCTTCTTTATCTTTAACGACCTGGGTGTCGCTGGCGGCATTGTGCAGATGATTGCCCACGGCTTTGTGTCGGCTGCCATGTTCCTGTGCATCGGCGTGCTGTATGACCGGGTACATTCGCGCGAGATTGCCAGCTACGGCGGGGTGGTCAACACCATGCCCAAGTTTGCGGCGCTCGGCCTGTTCTTTGCCATGGCCAACTGCGGCTTGCCGGGCACGGCAGGTTTTGTGGGTGAGTGGATGGTGATTTTGGGCGGCGTGAAATACAACTTCTGGATTGGTTTTGCCGCCGCTTCGGCGTTAATTTTTGGCGCGGCCTACACGCTGTGGATGTTCAAGCGCGTGTATCTGGGGCCAGTGACCAATGACGACGTAAAAGGTCTTGCCGACATCAATGGTCGTGAGTTCCTCATGCTCGGTCTGCTAGCCGCTGCGACGCTGTGGATGGGCTTGTACCCCAAGCCATTTACCGACATCATGAACAGCTCAGTAGCCGATTTGCTCAAGCATGTCGCGCTGACCAAGTTGAATTAATCCCAAGCAAACTGACGAGAACGCAAATGATAGATAAAGCCAGTTGGATTGCTGCCTACCCCGAGATCGTGCTGCTGGTGATGGCCTGCGTGATCTTGCTGGTAGACCTGTTTGTCAAAAGCCCACGCCGCACGGCCACCTATGTGCTCACCCTGCTCACTTTGGGCGTGGTGGCGTTGCTCAACGGTTTGTATGCGGTAGGCGAGAACACCCTCTACGGCTTCAGCAACATGATTGTCAGCGACCCGATGGGCCATTGGCTCAAGTGCTTTGCCAGCATCGCCATGGCCGTCACCTTGGTGTATGGCCGCCCGTATGCGGCGGAACGCGGCATGCTGCGCGGCGGTGAGATGTTTACCCTGTCCATGTTTGCGCTCTTGGGCATGTGCGTGATGATCTCGGGCAACAACTTTTTGGTGATCTACATGGGGCTGGAGCTGCTCACGCTATCGAGCTACGCGCTGGTAGCCTTGCGCCGCGACCATGCACAGTCTACTGAAGCGGCGATGAAGTATTTTGTGCTCGGCGCGCTGGCCAGTGGTTTCTTGCTGTATGGCTTGTCGATGATGTATGGCGCTACCGGGTCGCTGGACATTGGCGCGGTGTTCAAAGCCATTTCTACCGGGCAAATCAACAAGCAGGTGCTGGTGTTTGGCTTGGTGTTTGTGGTCTGCGGCCTGGCCTTCAAGCTCGGCGTGGTGCCCTTCCACATGTGGGTACCCGACGTGTACCAAGGCGCGCCTACGTCAGTGACTTTGATGATCGGCGGCGCACCCAAGCTGGCCGCGTTTGCGATCTGTATCCGTTTACTGGTGGAGGGCATGCTGCCTTTGGCTGCAGACTGGCAGCAAATGCTGGTCATGCTGTCTGTCGCGTCGCTCTTGGTCGGTAACCTGGCCGCCATCGCACAAACTAACCTCAAGCGCATGCTGGCCTTTTCCACCATCTCGCAAATGGGCTTTTTGCTGCTCGGTTTGTTGGCTGGGGTCGTCAATGGCAACACCAATGGCGCGGCTGCCGCCTACAGCGCGTCGATGTTTTACGCCATCACCTATGTGCTGACCACGCTGGCCACCTTTGGCATCATCATGCTGCTGTCGCGCGAGGGTTTTGAGAGCGAAGAGATCGCTGATCTGGCCGGCCTGAACCAGCGCAGCCCCTTGTACGCCGCCATCATGGCCATTTGCATGTTCTCGCTGGCTGGTGTGCCGCCAATGGTGGGATTCTTCGCCAAGCTCAGCGTGCTGCAACCCCTGCTGGACTCGCGCCAGCCGATGATGATTGGTTTGGCCGTCTTTGCCGTCATGCTGTCGCTGGTCGGTGCGTTTTATTATCTGCGCGTAGTCAAGGTGATGTACTTTGACAAACCCATCACCGCCAGCAGCGTGGTTGCGTCAAGCGATGTGCGCATAGTGCTCACCATCAACGGTGCGCTGATTTTGCTGCTCGGCTTGTTCCCCAGCGGTTTGATGACCCTGTGCCTGCAAGCCATCGTGAAGACTTTGGGCAGCTAAGCCCAAAGCTCTGCACCCACGCGCAAAGATACCATGGGCCAAAGTGCATTTGTATGGCTGGTGATCGTGCTTGCCTTGCTAGCGGCTAATTTGCCCTTTCTGTCACAACGTTTGCTGGCCATAGTGCCGCTGCCCGCTGGTAAAAACCTGGCCATTCGCCTGGCTGAATTAGTCGTGCTGTATTTTGTGGTGGGCGGTATCGGCCTGTTGCTGGAAAGGCGCCTGGGCCAGATTGCGCCGCAGGGTTGGGAGTTTTATGCCATCACCGGCACGCTGTTCATTACCCTGGCTTTTCCGGGATTTGTTTGGCGCTATTTGCTCAAACACCGCGATTGATCGGTATGGACCATTTAAAAGAGACCCTGGTCAGCAGCGAGCTGCTGTTCAAAGGTAAATTTTTGCACGCCAAGTGCGACACCGTCCGCCTGCCCGATGGCAGGCATGCGACGCGCGAGTACGTAGTGCACCCGGGCGCGGTCGTCGTGGTGCCCTTGCTTGACGACGGCCAAGTGGTGCTGGAGCGCCAGTTTCGCTACCCCATTGGCCAAGTGATGATCGAGCTGCCCGCAGGCAAGCTGGACGCTGGTGAAGCCCCTTTGCTGTGCGGCCTGCGCGAGCTGCATGAGGAAACCGGCTACAGCGCCTCTGAATGGGCCTATGCGGGCCAAATGCACCTGGCGATAGCCTACTCCACCGAGGTGATTCACATTTACTTTGCGCGTGGCCTGTCGCTAGGTGCGCGCCAGCTGGATGCCGGCGAGTTTTTAGACGTGTTTACCGCGCCCGCGCAGCAACTGCTGGATTGGTGCGCACACGGCACAGTCACCGACGCTAAAACGCTCGCTTGCGCATTGCACCTGGCTAACCATCTAAGTGGCAAGCGCCCCTTGGCTTGGCAATCGGTACCGCGTATGGCGCGCGCCGCTTAGCACTGCAAACCTGCATAATGCAGCTATGAAAGTACTCGACCTGCAATGCCAGCATGCCCACAGTTTTGAGGGGTGGTTTGGCTCAGAGGGTGATTTCCAAAGCCAGCTGGCGCGCGGTTTGGTAGAGTGTCCCATGTGCGGTGATGCCACGATTACCAAAAAGCTCTCCGCCCCGCGCTTGAATCTGAGTGGATCGAGAGAGGTGGTGGTTGCGCAAGACGCTGCTGAATCAGTAGCTGCTCGCCCAGTATCTACCAATGTAAGCGGCCAAGAGCCGGCTAAGGAGGCGGCTAAAGACGAGGTTGTGCAAGCGATGCTGCAAGACCCGCAGTTCCAAGCCGCCTACTTGCACATGGCTCGCAAGATCATGGCCAACACCGAAGACGTAGGCACCCAGTTTGCCGAAGAAGCACGCAAAATCCATTACGGCGAAGCCAAGGAGCGCGGCATACGTGGCCAGGCATCGCATGACGAGCGGATGGAGTTACTGGATGAAGGCATCGACGTGATGCCTCTGCCCTTGCCCAAAGCGCTGAAAGAGCCGCTGCAATAGACTGGAGATTGTTTGACCGCTTGAAGATGCTGCTCGTAGGCATTGGGCTGTATCGGCTTGGTTTGAAGAGTGAGCGCCAAGGTGTTTGGATTGCATGAGCTGGGTTTGAAGATGACACTCTAATTCCATTTCTAAATCATTACTGTCGTTGTTGCGTCGCCTTGCCGTGCTACAGCACTGTCTGCGGCTCCGCGCCTAGACATTAATGATGTAGAAA
>JAYVGI010000122.1:0-10813 GCA_043772355.1 Polaromonas sp. | reverse complement strand
GGGTAAGAAAACGGCGAAAAATAGACCGCTGCGGTCGATTTGCAGCCGACGACCTAAGTCCGACAGGCTGCTAGAGCTGCGCTAAATGCGGCCCAAACCACCTGGCCAGTGCCATGCAACACGTAAAATCGGGGTTCCATCTGTTTCCAGCTACCCCTACCACCTCATCTCCAAGCGCCATGACCACCAGTACCATCCCCAACGTCACCCTCACCACCGCCGCCAACGTGTACTTTGACGGCAAATGCGTCAGCCACAGCTTCACCCTGGCCGATGGCACCAAAAAATCGGTCGGCGTGGTGTTGCCCAGCACGCTTACTTTTGGCACCGGCGCGCCCGAGATCATGGAGTGCGTGGCAGGCAGCTGTGAATACAAGCTGGCTGGCACCGATGCTTGGCTTGCCTCCAAAACCGGTGAAAAGTTCCACGTGCCAGGCAATTCCAAATTCGACATCAAGGTAGCCGAGGCTTACCACTACATTTGCCATTACGCTTAAATTTTCAAAAGTACCCACCATGGCCACCATTTTGCAAAACCTCCCCGTCGGCCAAAAAGTCGGCATCGCCTTCTCGGGCGGCCTGGACACCAGTGCCGCGCTGCGCTGGATGAAAAACAAGGGCGCTGTGCCTTACGCCTACACCGCCAACCTGGGCCAGCCTGATGAGCCCGACTACGACGAGATTCCGCGCAAGGCGATGGAGTACGGTGCTGAGAAAGCACGCTTGATCGACTGCCGCTCGCAGCTCGCCGCCGAGGGCATCGCCGCGCTG
Source organism: Polaromonas sp. (assembly GCA_043772355.1). Classification (GTDB taxonomy): domain Bacteria; phylum Pseudomonadota; class Gammaproteobacteria; order Burkholderiales; family Burkholderiaceae_C; genus JAAFIP01. The sequence goes on along the minus strand of JAYVGI010000122.1, from coordinate 10,042 downwards.
CAAGCCGGGGCTTTTCACATCAGTACCGCAGGCGTTACCTACTTCAACACCACGCCTCTAGGCCGCGCTGTGACGGGCACTATGCTGGTGTCGGCGATGAAAGAAGACGGTGTGTCAATCTGGGGCGACGGCAGCACCTTCAAGGGCAATGACATCGAGCGTTTTTACCGCTACGGCTTGCTGACCAACCCAGACCTCAAAATCTACAAGCCGTGGCTAGACCAGTTGTTCATCGACGAGCTGGGTGGCCGCGCCGAGATGAGCGCGTTCATGACCAAGGAGGGCTTTGGCTACAAGATGAGCGCCGAGAAAGCCTACTCTACAGATAGCAATATGCTGGGCGCGACGCACGAGGCGAAAGACCTGGAGTTTTTAAGCAGCGGCATGAAGATCGTCAACCCCATCATGGGTGTGCCCTTCTGGCGCGATGACTGCGTGGTGAAAGCCGAAACCGTGAGCGTGCGCTTTGAGGGTGGCATGCCCGTCGCGCTGAACGGAACAACCTTTGCCAGCACCGCCCTGCTGATCCTGGAAGCCAACCGCATCGGCGGCCGCCACGGCTTAGGGATGAGCGACCAGATCGAGAACCGCATCATCGAAGCCAAGAGCCGTGGCATCTACGAAGCCCCGGGCCTGGCCCTGCTGTTCATCGCCTATGAGCGCCTGGTCACCGGGATTCACAACGAAGACACCATCGAGCAGTACCGCATGAACGGCCTGAAACTGGGCCGCCTGCTCTACCAAGGCCGCTGGTTCGACCCGCAAGCCATCATGCTGCGCGAAAGCGCCCAGCGATGGATCGCACGCGCCATCACCGGCGAGGTGACCATCGAGCTGCGCCGGGGTAACGACTACTCCTTGCTCAACACCGAGAGCCAGAACCTCACCTACAAACCCGAGCGCCTGAGCATGGAAAAGGTCGAAGACGCCCCCTTCTCCCCCGCAGACCGCATCGGCCAGCTCACCATGCGCAACCTGGACATTGTGGATACGCGGGACAAGCTGGACATTTACACCAAGGCGGGTTTGCTGGCGGTGGGCAGTGGTAATGCGATGCCCAAACTGGGTAGTGATAAATAATCCACGTTTTACATGTATCAGTTGGCCCGGTGCGGGCCAATGCTGATAAACTCAATCACCGGGCCCAAGCAATTGCGCCCGGTTTTTTTTGGCTTGTTTTTTACGGCCACTAAAACCGGCACATTCCAAGCGCTCAAATCATTCTGAAATGGATCTTTTGAAGAAAGCTTGACTGCCATGGAAATTTTTGACTACGACAATGTTTTACTGCTCCCACGCAAGTGCCGCGTAGAGTCGCGCAGCGAGTGCGATGCTGGTATTGAGTTAGGCGCGCGCAAGTTTCGCATCCCCGTAGTACCTGCCAACATGAAGACCGTGGTGGACGAGGCTACCTGCATCTGGCTTGCAAAAAACGGCTACTTTTATGTGATGCACCGCTTCGACTTTGACAACGTGCAGTTTGTCAAAGACATGGCCAGCAAGGGCCTGTACGCCAGCATCTCGCTGGGGGTGAAAAAGCCCGACTACGACACGGTGGACAAGCTAGTCGCCGCAGGCCTGTGCCCTGACTACATCACCATCGACATCGCCCACGGCCATGCCGACAGTGTGAAGCACATGATCACCTGCCTCAAGCAAAAGCTGCCCAAGGCCTTCGTCATCGCAGGCAACATCGCCACGCCCGAGGCGATTATTGACCTGGAAAACTGGGGCGCTGATGCCACCAAAATTGGCATTGGCCCCGGCAAGGTGTGCATTACCAAGAGCAAAACCGGCTTTGGCACCGGCGGCTGGCAACTCTCCGCGCTCAAGTGGTGCGCCCGCGTGGCCACCAAGCCCATCATTGCCGATGGCGGCATCAGGGAGCATGGCGACATTGCCAAGTCCATCCGCTTTGGCGCGACGATGGTGATGATCGGCTCCATGCTGGCCGGGCACGAAGAGTCGCCCGGTAAAACCGTAGAAGTAGACGGCAAGCTGTTCAAAGAATACTACGGCTCCGCCAGCGACTTTAACAAAGGCGAGTACAAACACGTCGAAGGCAAACGCATTCTGGAACCCATCAAGGGCAAGCTGGCTGATACGCTCATTGAGATGGAGCAAGACGTGCAAAGCTCCATCAGCTATGCGGGCGGCAAAAAGCTGCTGGACGTGCGCAAGGTCAACTACGTGATCTTGGGCGGCGACAATGCGGGTGAGCATTTGCTGATGTAGCAGCGTGCCAACCCGCAATGGCTTGCAACGGGTGAAATCAGTCGAAAATGTATCCTTAAATCTATTCAAATGTAGGCTTTTTTATGGGTTTTTATGTGACTTTGCCAATGGATTTAGTTATGCTAATATCTATTCAAACAAACTCACATTGTCATGCCTCTGCCTCGCATCAGCGCCACTACTGACACCCTGATTAGCACTCTGGGTGACGAGGCTCTGAGCGCTGCCCAATTGATCCAAAGGCTGGACTGCAGCCAACCCAGCCTGTCGCGCCTGGTCCGGGCGGCGGGTGCCAGCGTGCTCACACTGGGCAAAGCCAAGCAGACACGCTATGGGCGTGCGCGCCCCACGGGTGCAGAACAACCCATTGCCATGACACAGATTGATGGACAAGGCACGCCGCAGCCGTGCGGCAGTCTGCATGCCATCGGGCTGCTGGCAGGTTCGCGCACGGCTTGGGCGTCCCATCAACGACTGGAAATCTATGATGGGCTGCCTTGGTTCATCGCAGACATGCGGCCCCAGGGGTTCATCGGCAGACAGTTCCCCGCGCGTGTGCCTCAGTTGGGTTTGCCCACCAGTGTGGCCGACTGGAGCGACAACCATGTGCTGGCCGCCCTGTGCGCAGCAGGTGCGGACGAGCCTGGTGATTTGGTACTGGGGCGTGCGGCGTTAGACCGCTTTTTGCAGCAGCCTGTGAGCCAGCCCATCAGCCAACGGCGCAAGGCCAGCGTGTATTCCCAGCTTGCCAGTGGCAGCGCCTCCCAGTCGCACAACCCGTCATCCGCCGGTGGCGAGCAGTCCAAATTTACCGCCTATGTTCAAACACCAGATGGTGCGAGCCATGTGATTGTGAAATTCAGCCCGCCCGGCAGCGACCCAGTGGCCCAGCGCTGGCGCGATTTGCTGCGTGCCGAGCACCATGCTTTGGCCGTGCTGGGCCAGCACCAGGCCCGCACGGGGGTGCGCGCTGCACAGGCCCAGTTGATCGACGCAGACCGCCTGTACCTGGAGGTGCGCCGCTTTGACCGTATTGGTGCGCGTGGCCGCACTGGCGTGGTCAGCCTGGGCGCGGTAGACGATGTGTTTGTGGGCCAACGGCACAACTGGGTGCAAACGGCCCAGCAACTGCAGCGTTTGCGCATGCTGGCGCAGCGTGATGTACAGCGCATCAGCCTGCTCTATGCCTTTGGGCTTTTGATCCATAACACCGACATGCATTTTGGCAACTTGGCACTGCTGCACGAGGGCCCTGCGAGCAAGCAATTTGCCTTGGCACCGTTCTACGACATGCTGCCGATGCGCTTTGCGCCGACTGCGCAAGGTCTTGCGACTGTAACGGTACCCACCGTGTTGCCCAACGCCGATCTGCTTTCAGTTTGGCCCCAAGCCAAGGAACTTGGGAGTGAGTTTTGGCAGCGGGTTCGAACGGACAAGGCGATCAGTCGCGGGTTTGCGCAAATTGCCAAGGCGGCGGCCCCGCCAGCGCAGTAGTCGCAGTAGTCGCATTAGCACCAGCAACGCAAAGCTCCAAAGTCAACAGCATGGGATCGCACCCAGGGTAAACCCCAGCGCCCCGTATCACCCAAATGACAGTACTGTACTCTGTATACAGAGTACAGTACGCACTATGGCCTTGCTGCACAAGATTGAAACTACACCTGACCTGGTAGACCAGGTCTACCGCAAGCTGCTGGACGCGATCAGCGAAGGCACTTTGCAGCCGGGCGAGCGCATGACGCAAGAGGGCATTGCCGAGCAACTGGCGGTGAGCCGCCAGCCCGTCCACCAGGCACTGCGCCTGCTCAAGCAAGACGGCTTTGTAGTCGATGCACCCGGGCGCGGCGTGCTGGTGGCCCCGCTGGATGCCACGTGGCTGGCCAATGTGTACCAAGTGCGCAGTGCGCTGGATGCCCTGGCCGCACGTCTGGCCTGCGCGGGCCGATTTGAATTTGACGCTGACTTGATGGCCCAAGGCCGCAAAGCCGCGCGGGGTAAAAACATCAGCGCGATGATCGAGGCCGATATGGCCTTTCACACCTCTATCTACACCGCCGCCCACAACCCGCTGATAGCACAGAGCGCGCAGCAGCACTGGCGGCACATTCGCCGGGCCATGGGCGCGGTGCTGCAGTCAGCCAAGGTGCGCGCGGCAGTGTGGGACGAGCACGAGGCCATAGCCCGCGCCATCGCTGCCAAAGACAGCGCACAAGCCGAAGCGCTGATGCGCGGCCATGGCGAGCAGGCCAGCAGGCATATGGGAAACCAGTTGCACACCGTGCTCAGCACCGCTGCGGTTTGATCGCTTTTACAAACCACCAACTTTAGTCACTCAATATATCAACCCATTCTTTAGGAGACCCACCATGCGCTTAACCAAAGAGCAACTCACCCAATTTGACCGCGACGGCTACCTGTTCTTCCCCGGCCACTTCAGCCCCGAAGAAACCAAAGCCATGACCGAGGCGGTACCCGAGCTGTACGCCCGCCGCGAGGCCTACAACGTGCGCGAAAAAGGCAAAGACGCAGTGCGCACCAACTTTGCCGCCCACATGTACAGCAAGCCGTTTGCCAAGCTGGCCCGCCACCCGCGCATGATCGAGCCGGTGCAAGACCTGTTTGGCGAAAAGCTGTACATGCACCAGTTCAAGATCAACGGCAAAATGGCCTTTGAAGGCGACGTGTGGCAGTGGCACCAAGACTACGGCACCTGGATGAACGACGACATGATGCCCACCGAGCGCGCCATGAATATCGCCATCTTTTTAGACGATGTGAACGAATACAACGGCCCGCTGATGTTCATCCCCGGCAGCCACAAAAAAGGCGTGATCGATGCCAAGCACGACCTGACCACCACCAGCTACCCCCTGTGGACGGTGGACAATAAATTGATTGCCCAACTGGTGGACCGTGCAGGCGGCAAACAAGGCGGCATCGTAGCGCCCAAAGGCCCTGCAGGTTCGATGATCGTCTTCCACTCCTGCCTGGTGCACGCCTCGTCCGCCAACCTGTCGCCGTTCAACCGCGTGGCCGTGTACCTCAGCCTGTGCGCGGTGAGCAACCACATCCGCCGCCACAAACGCCCCGAGTACATCGCCCACCGCGACTTCACTCCGATTGAGTGCTTGCCCGACGATTGCTTGGTGAAAGACTATCCGGTGGACTTGCCTTGGAAAGATGGCGTGCCTGCTAGTGCTTTAGAAACTTCGTTGGAAGAAACTGCATTGCCAGCGTGACGGGGATGAACTTCCGGCCGCGAAAGACGCGAAAGTTACGCGAAAGACGCGAAAAAAATACCAAATTTTAAACAATCAAATCCCAATTACTAGCTTGAGCCTATTGCTTGAATTGATTTTTCAATTTTTTAATTTTTTAATTTTTTAATTTTTTAATTTTTTAATTTTTTAATTTTGATTTTTTAATTTTTCTTCAATTTCTTTAATTTCTTTTTTTGTCTTTCTTTTTCGCGTCTTTTGCGTAACTTTCGCGCCTTTCGCGGCCGGAAACTTTTCTCAAACCAACCATGAACCTCTACACCAAACTCCAACAGAGACAAGCCAACAACCAACCCATCCGCATTGCCCTCATCGGTGCAGGCAAGTTTGGCAGCATGTACCTGGCGCAAATTCCGCGCACCCCCGGCGTGCACCTGGTAGCCATTGCCGACCTCAGCCCCGATGCAGCGCGCGCCAACCTCGCCAGAGTAGGCTGGAAACCCGAACAAGCCCAGGCCAAGAGCGCGCAAGAGGCCATGAAGATGGGCACCACCTGGGTGACAGACAACTGGGAAGCCGTCGTCACATTGAGCGAGATTGACGTGGTAGTGGAATGCACCGGCTCGCCCGTGCATGCGGTAGACCATATTCTCAAAGCCATCGAGCACGGCAAGCATGTGGTGAACGTCACCGTAGAGGCCGACGCATTCTGCGGCCCGCTGCTGGCGCGCAAGGCGGCTGAGAAGGGCGTGGTGTACTCCATGGCCTTTGGTGACCAACCGGCCTTGATTTGCGACCTGGTGGACTGGGCGCGCACCTGCGGTTTCCCTGTGGTGGCTGCAGGCCGGGGCCATAAATGGCTGCCGCACTTTAGCCAGAGCACACCTGATACCGTGTGGGGCTACTACGGCCTTACACCAGAGCAAGCTGCACGCGGTGGGCTGAACCCCAAGATGTTCAACAGCTTTTTAGACGGCTCCAAGCCGTCGATTGAATCCACGGCCGTCAGCAACGCCACCGGTTTAAGTGTGCCCAGCAACGGCCTGCTTTACCCGCCCGCCAGCGTCGAAGACATTCCCTTCGTCACGCGCCCCATCAGTGAAGGCGGCGTGCTGGAGAAAAAAGGCATGGTCGAAGTCATCTCCTCGCTGGAAGCCAATGGCCGCCAGATACCGTACGACATCCGCATGGGCGTGTGGGTGACGGTGGAGGCCGAGACCGACTACATCAAAAACTGTTTTGAAGAATACAACGCACACACCGACCCGAGCGGGCGCTACTTTACGCTGTACAAACGCTGGCATTTGATTGGCCTGGAAGTGGGCGTGTCGGTGGCCAGCGTGGCACTGCGCGGCGAGCCTACTGGCGTAGCCACGGGCTGGAACGCCGACGTAGTAGCCACCGCCAAGAAAGACCTGCAACCCGGCGATATGCTGGACGGCGAAGGCGGCTACACCGTGTGGGGCAAGCTGCTGCCTGCGGCCACGTCCAAGCGCATCGGCGGCCTGCCGCTGGGCTTGGCACACAACGTGAAAGTGATACGCCCCGTCAAGCAAGGCCAGTCCCTGTCGTGGCAAGATGTGGACATGCCAGCGTCACGCGCGCTGACCATTCGCCGCGAGATGGAAGCCATGTTTGCCTGAAAAGCTCCTGGCGAGCATCGGGCTTGCTAAAACATCCTAATTTATTGACAAACTAGCTGTTAGCCAGCAAAAATATTGCGGCAGAAGCTACTGAATACGTAGCATTATGAAAATTGCATTTTTAGGTATTGGCGCAATGGGTTGGCCCATGACGCGCCGTTTGTGCGAAGCCGGGCACACCGTGCACGCATGGAACCGCAGCCGCGAAAAGGCCGAGCGCCTGCTGCCGTTCAAGGCCCAGGTGTTTGACACGGCAGCCCAGGCCGTGCAGGGCGCAGACATCGTCATCGGCATGCTGGACAACGGCAAGGTGATGGACGAAGTGCTCTTTGGCCAAGGCACGGCGCAGGCTATTGCAGCGGGCACGCTGGTGATCGACATGGCCAGCACCAAGCCGCGCGAAGCGCGTGACCATGCGGCGCGTTTGACGGCACTGGGCATCAGCCACATAGACTGCCCCGTATCTGGCGGCACCGTGGGCGCGGAAGGCGGCACCTTGGTGATGATGGCAGGCGGCAAACCCGAAGACTTTGCGCGCGCGCAAGAGGTGCTCAAGGTATTTGGCCGCAGCACCCACGTAGGCCCACACGGCGCAGGGCAGCTCGCAAAATTAGCCAACCAAATGATCGTCGGCATCACCATCGGCGCGGTGGCTGAGGCCCTGCTGCTGTGCGAGCGCGGTGGTGCCAACATGGCCAAGGTGCGTGAGGCGATTACCGGCGGTTTTGCCGACAGCCGCATTTTGCAACTGCACGGCGAGCGTATGGTCCAACGCGACTTTGCCCCCCGCGCCCGCCTGGCCATCCAGCTCAAAGACATGCGCAACGCGCTAGACACCGCGCAAGAGACCAGCATGGACGCACCCATCACCACCCTGTTTGAAAAGCTCTACGCCGAAGCCGTAGACCACGGTTTGGGCGAGGTAGACCACAGCGGCTTGTTTGTAGAGCTGGCCAGTAGAAATGGTATGACTTGAATTGATTTAACAGTTTATCCGGGCAACAAGTCAAATAGGGGCAGATCAAGAATTTTGCAAAGCAAAAATTTGCTCTGCCCCTATTTGACGCTCTAACCACCTCGTACAACACCATGCACGACATTCTCTTCAAAAATGCAACTGTCTACGACGGATCGGGCAGCGCACCCACCACGCAAGACATCGCTGTCCGCGCAGGCTCCATCAGCGCCATTGATGCAAACATCCGCGATGAAGCCGCAAAAACCATCGACTGCACCGGCCTGGCCCTGATGCCCGGCATCATCGACAGCCACACCCACTTCGATGCGCAAATCACCTGGGACAGCACGGTGCGCCCCTCGCCCGCACTGGGCGTGACCACGGCGGTGATAGGCAACTGCGGCTTCACCATTGCGCCCTGCAAACCGGAGCACCGCAGCATCACCATGCGCAACCTCACGCAGGTCGAGGGCATGTCGCTCGATGTGCTGGAAAGCGCCATCGACTGGGGCTTTGAAACCTTCCCCGAGTACCTGGCCATGCTGCGCCGCAAAGGCTGCGTGGTCAACATCGCCGCCTACGTGGGCCACAGCAGTGTGCGCACCTATGTGATGGGCGCAGACGCCGCAGAGCGTGAAGCCACGCCTGATGAGGTAGCGCAAATGGCCACCATCGTGCGCTCTGCCATGCAAGCCGGTGCCGCAGGCCTGGCCAGCTCCACCAGCCCCGCCCACAACGGCGAGGGCGGCAAGCCCATGCCATCGCGCCTGGCCAATGATGCCGAGCACATGGCGCTCATCAAAGCCATGGGCGAGGCAGGCAAAGGTGTCTACATGGTCACCAAAGGTGGCCACATGCCCGTGCCGTTTTTAGAAGACATGAGCGCGCAAAGCGGCCGCCCGGTCATGATTGCAGCGCTCTTGCACAGCAACACCAACCCTACCGGCGTGTTCAAGGATTTAGATGCTATTGCCGCAGCCAACGCGCGTGGCCGCAAACTCATTGGCCAGGTCAGTTGCTGCCCCCTGTCGATGGACTTCACCCTGCTCTCGCCCTACCCGGTTGAAGGCTTGCAAGCATGGAAGCCTGCGTTGGGTAAGAGCGGTGACGCACTGAAGGCCGTGCTGGCGAGCCAAGATTTCCGCAGCGCCGTGCGCGCGGAAATCGCCGCCCCCACCAGCTTTCGCCTCTTCAATGGCGAGTGGGATCAGTTGCACATCACCCAAGCCGCCAGCGACAAATACCGCGCGCTGGAGCAACAACCTTTCGGCGCCATCGCCGCATCCATGGGCAAAGACCCGCTGGACTTGATGCTGGACATCGCCTTGGAAGAGAACCTGCACACCGTCTTCACCGCCATGCTGCTCAACAGCAATGAAGAGGCCGTGGGCCAGATGCTGAACCATCCGCACAGCATCGTGTCGCTGAGCGACGCAGGCGCGCACCTCACCTTCTTCAACGACGCTGGCTTTGGCCTGCACCTGATGGGCCACTGGGCGCGCGACCTGGGCGTGATGCCCCTGACCGAGGCCGTGCGCCAGCTCACCAGCGTGCCGGCCGATGTGTTTGGTTTTGCCAAGCGCGGCCGCATTCAAACCGGCCACGCCGCAGACCTGCTGCTATTTGACCCAAAGACCGTGGCGCGCGGCCCGAAAAAGCGCGTCAACGACCTGCCGGGTGGCGCACCACGCCTCACCACCGATGCTGTGGGCGTGCACGGCGTGTGGGTCAATGGGCAGCAGGTGGCGGATGCCAAAGGACTGGTGCAAAACCCTGCACTTGCGGGTACGCTGATCACAGAGTTTGCGAACGATTGATCTTTGCGCTAGCAGCTGGAGGTGGCTGCTTTGTGCGTTATGCGCCGCTAAGGGAGGTGGAAAAATCCAATATCAGACTTCCTGACCCGGTAGGAACCCTGATTGGCACATCACACGAGTTGAAAGATCATCCTGGCTCCGGTTTCCGGGTGGCAGAAAGCCTGCTCGGTC
>JAYVGI010000121.1:0-5811 GCA_043772355.1 Polaromonas sp. | reverse complement strand
CCAGTACGCAGCTCAGGCACTTGGTGTGCACAGCGCAGCGGCATCAAGGAGGAGGCCGCAGGCCGGGGGACAGCCGCGGAGCTGTGCACACCAAGTGCCTGAGCGAGCACAGGCCAGGAATCGGCGTCCATGCGTTTGGAGCGCAAGCATCATCGCAGCAAGAACTCAAATTTACCCCAGCGCCACCACCACCGGCGTGTGGTCGCTAGGCCGCTCGTTTTTGCGCGGCAACTTGTCGATCATGCAGCTTTGCACGAGGGGCCTGAGGGCATCACTCACCAGCGTGTAGTCAATGCGCAGGCCCTTGTTGCGCCTGAAGGCCATCTCGCGGTAGTCCCACCAGCTGTAGCTTTTCTCGCTCTGTTCAAACAGGCGAAACGCGTCGTGCAGGCCCAGCGCCAGCAGCTTTTTCAGGTGCTCGCGCTCTTCGGTAGTGTGGTGGATGGTTTCTCGCAGGCCTACCGGGTCATAGGTGTCGCGGTCGTCGTAGGTGATGTTGAAGTCGCCTACCAGCACCAGTTGCGGGTGCACTTGCAGCTCGGTTTGCAGCCAGTCGTGCAGGGCATTCAACCACTGCATTTTGTAGGCAAACTTCTCGCTGCCCGGTTCTTGGCCATTGACGAAATAGCCGTTCACCAAACGCACTGCACCCTGGGTAGTGGCCAAAGTACCCGCGATGATGCGCGCTTGTTCGTCGGCAAACCCGGGGATATTCTTTACCACCGCGTCGACTCCGCTAACGGTCTCGGCGCGGGTGAGCAGCGCCACACCGTTATAGGTTTTTTGGCCAAAAAAATTGCTACGGTAGCCAGCTGCTTGCAGGTCGGCCACCGGAAACTTCTCATCCGTCAATTTAAGTTCTTGCAGGCACAGCGCGTCCACCGGATTGGCCGCCAGCCAGTCCAGCACCTGCGGCAAGCGGATGGTGAGCGAGTTGACGTTCCAGGTGGCGATTTTTACAGTCATATGGGCAGATAGCCTTCTAGAGTATTACGGGAGGAGCTACCTATTTTGTAGCGCACTAAATATGCAGCATGGCCAAAATTCCGATGATGGCACCCGAAGCGCCAGCGGCAAACATGCCATATTCCAGCCATTTTTTCTTGGTCAGCAAGGCAATGGCTGCCAGTGCAATGGCGATTTGCAGCACGGTGGTGGCCTGCGCCCAGCGGTGGTGCTGGTGCATTTCATCGTCAGACTTTTTGTCCCACGTAGTGGCCTCAGCCTCTATTTTTTTAGCCTCTGCCTGGATCTCGCCTTTTTCTTTTTCGTAGCGGTCAATTTTGCCTTGGTACTTGGCCTTGTCGGCCTCATTGGCTGTCAGATCGCGTGATACCTCGGCCAGCGACTGCTTGGTGCTCTTGCTCTGAAAGTAGTTCCATTGGTTGGAGGCTTCGGTTTTCTTGATGGCGGCATTGTTTTTGTACAGCCCCGCGTTGGCCTGCGTCGCCCCGCCCATGTAGCCAAACATCGCGCCCACGGTGGCGATGATGGCGGTAAACAGGGCGATCTGGCTGGTAAAGCTGCCTCCGCCCACGCCGTGGTGGGCATCTTCGCCACCCTCATGGTGATCGCCCTGCGCGGCGTGCTCCAGCGCGTGGTCGTGGGGGCCGTGTACGTGAAATCCTTGTCCTGACATTGCTTGTCTCCTAACGTTATTGAAATTGAAAAAAAACGACGATCAGCCACGCAAGCGCGTGACAAAACTGTAGTGAAGCCCGCTGGCAGAGACATGCGCTTCGCGCGCTGTCTCGTGCCAGTTGGCATCGAATTGTGGGGCATAACTGTCGCCCTCAAAATCGGCTTCAATCTCGGTCACCACGGCAACATGTGCCAGCGGCAGCGCCTGGGCGTAGATTTGCGCACCGCCGATGACCCATACCGCAGCAGGTTTGTCCGGCAGTTGCTCACAAAATAAGAGCGCCTCCCGCAGGTCACTGGCGCGCTGCGCTCCGCTTGCTTGCCAATCGTTTTGCCGTGTGAGGACGACATTGGTGCGCCCGGGCAGCGGCCTGAATTTGGCAGGTATCGAGTCCCAGGTCTTGCGCCCCATGATGACGGGATAGCCGATGGTGGTGCGCTTTAAGTGAGCCAGATCCTCGGGTACATGCCAGGGCATGGTGCCGTCTTTACCGATGACGCGGTTGCGGGCTTGCGCCCAGATGAGGTTAATTTGCATCGTGCTTTCGATCATGGGGTTACACCGCCACGGGCGCTTTGATGGCCGCGTGGCACTGGTAGTCCAGCATCTCAAAGTCCTCAAACTGGTAGTCAAAAATAGACTCGGGTTTGCGTTTGATATGCAGCTTGGGGTAAGGGTAGGGCGTGCGGGTCAGTTGCAGGTCTACCTGCTCGTGGTGGTTGCTATAGATATGGCAGTCGCCGCCCGTCCACACAAAATCGCCCACATCCAGATCGCACTGCTGGGCCACCATGTGGGTGAGCAGGGCGTAGCTGGCGATGTTAAAGGGCACGCCCAAGAAGATGTCGGCGCTGCGCTGGTAGAGCTGGCAGCTCAGTTGCCCTTTGCCACCTGCCTTTGTTGCAGGAGCGACGTAGAACTGGAAGAAGGCATGACAGGGCATGAGGGCCATTTTGTTCAGGTCGGCCACGTTCCAGGCGCTGACGATGATGCGGCGCGAATCCGGGTTGGTCTTGAGGGTTTTAATCACTTCGCTGATCTGGTCGATATGCCCACCGTCTGGCGTGGGCCAGCTGCGCCACTGCACGCCGTACACGGGGCCCAAGTCGCCATCGGGTTTGGCCCATTCGTTCCAAATGCTCACGCCGCGCTCGGTGAGCCAATTGTTATTGGACGAGCCGGTGAGGAACCACAGCAGTTCCTGGATGATGGACTTGAGGTGCACCTTTTTGGTGGTGACCAGCGGAAAGCCCTGCTTTAAATCAAAACGCATTTGGTAGCCAAACACGCTTTGGGTGCCGGTGCCGGTGCGGTCAGACTTGGCTGCGCCGTGCTCCAGCACATGGCGCATGAAGGTTTCGTATTGGTTGGACGGGGAGAGCGTGGAAGAGGGAGTGGAAGGGGTGGTCATGTCAGTAGCCGCCGAAGAGGGTATCGAGTGCGTCGGTAATTTCAAGTTGTTGTGCCGTCAGGTTGCCCACCGGGCGGCGAAGCTCGCTGGCAGGCACCGCGCCCATGCCTGCGGTGTTCATCACCACGGATTTGCCTTTAACTTCAAACACCGGGTTGAGATTGCGTACCCGTAGGTCCAGGCGGTGGGCCAAGTGCAGCGGAACTACCATTTTGGTTTGAATCGTATCGAGAAAATTATTTTGTACATCCAGATAGTAGGGCACGGTATCGCGCTCCGAGCTATCGGGGTTGGCGTAGACATCAAAGCGTGGCATGTTTTATTTGCCTTTGCTTGCCGTGGAGCGGCCATCGCCCAAGCTTTTGCCAAAGCCGCGGTACTTGGCCAGGGGCAAGCCTTCACGCGCAAGGCGTTCGTTATACGCCAGCATAGCCTCGCGGTTGTCGTCGCGCCACTTCTCCCAATAGCGCCGCTTGACCTCTTCACTCAACCAAGCATCCACGGTTTGCGACAGGTTAATCCCCAGTTCCTTGGCCATATCCACGGTTTTGGAGGTGAGGGACAGATTAATCGGCCGCTTGGTGGGCGTACCAGTGTCAGTTTTGGATTGCAGCATGGGACAGTCCTTTGGTGCATAGTTTATGCGCAGATTTTACACACATACTCAACACACTCAACCTAACCAAGCGTGACCCAGCAGGAGGTGCATAAGCCTAAATTACAGCACCCGCCCCGGATTGAGCATCGCCAGCGGATCCAGCGCCTGCTTGACCGCACGCATCATGTCCAGCGCCACCTTTGACTTGTAATGCGGCAGCTCGTCACGCTTCAAGCTACCAATGCCATGTTCTGCGCTGATGCTGCCGCCATGCGCCAGCACGCTGTCAAACACCAGCTTGTTCACACCCGCCTCCTGCGACTGCAAAAAGGCCTTGCCGTCGGAACCTGTAGGGCACTGCACGTTGTAGTGCAAATTGCCATCGCCCAGGTGGCCAAAGTTGACCAGGCGCACGCCGGGGATGGCCTCGCGCAAGAGCGCATCGGTAGTCGCAGCAAACTCGGCAATGCGTGAGACGGGGATGGAAATATCATGCTTGATATTGAGCCCTTCCTCGGCCTGTGCCAGGGGAATGCACTCGCGGATATGCCACAGCGCCTTGGCTTGCTGCAAGTTCTCGGCTACCACTGCGTCGGTGATGATGCCCGCCTCCAGCGCCGCTTCCATCAAATGGTCAAAGCGCTCGCGGGCATGCTGCTCGCTCTCAAAATCGCTGTTCTCCAGCACCACACAAAAGGGCGCTGCGTCCCACAAAGGCACGCGCTGTTGAGGGAAATGCCGGGCGACGAGCGACAAGGCAAACTGCCCCATCACCTCAAAACCGGTCAGGCCACTGGCCAAATGCTTTTGCGCCAAGCCCAGCAGCTTAACGGCGTGGTCCAGCGAGGGCAGGCTGGCCCAGGCAGTCAGGCTGGCCACAGGCAGGGGGTAGAGCTTCATCGTGGCGGCAGTGATGATGCCCAGCGTGCCTTCGCTGCCAATCATCAGGTTGCGCAGGTCGTAGCCGGTGTTGTCTTTGCGCAGGCCGCTCAGGCCGCTCCATATTTCACCTTGCGCAGTCACCACTTCCAGCCCCAAGCACAGGTCGCGCGCATTGCCGTAGCGCAGCACCTGCGTGCCGCCCGCGTTGGTGCCCAGGTTGCCACCAATGGTGCAACTGCCCTCGGCGGCCAGGCTCAGCGGGAACAAGAAGCCCGCGTTTTCAGCCGCGTCTTGCAGGTTTTGCAAAATGCAGCCTGCTTCTACGGTGACGGTCATATTGCCGGTGTCTACGCTGCGCACCGCATTCATACGCTGTAGGCTCAGCACCACTTGCTGACCAGTCGTATCGGGCACACCGCCCACTACCATGCCCGTATTGCCACCTTGGGGCACGATGCTCACAGGGTTGCCCGCAGCACGCGCAGCTGCGCAGGCCTTGACCACATCGGCCACCTGTTGGGTAATAGCTGGCCGCACAATAGCCAGCGCCTTACCATGCATGCGCTTGCGCCAGTCTTGCTCATACTGGCTCAGGTCGCCTTCGGTGAGTACATGGGGGGGGCCAACGATGTTCTTTAGGGTATGGATCAGGTCATTCATAGTGCTAGTTATTTAATAGCTGCTTGCGCAATTTTCTATTGGGCTATCAGCAGATTTACTGTACAAATTTTACGTCACCACCATTGAACTCAGCCTCGGCTTGGCGCAGGACAGTCACCACCGCGTCAAACGGTGGTGGCTCGGTCATAAACATGGGTCGCATGGTGGCGTAATCATTGGCCAGTGCGACCATGCGATGGGGCGCAGGTGCGAGCCTAAAGCTGCCGGGTAGGGCGATGTCGTAGCGTGCCCAACTGCGAGCGAAGACTCTGCTTTTCCACTGCACCACGCGGGCGCACTGTGTGGTGTCGGCTAAAAATTCTGCCGCTCGGGGCTGCTCCAGCAGCCGCGCCATGTCAGTAAAGTGGCGCGCGTATCTGTCGGGGGTGGGCAGCGAAGCAGGGCGGTGAAACTCAGCATGCAAAATGGTGGCTTTTTCCCAAAACGTGCGCTCAAGCTCCAGTGCCGTCACGCTGCACTGCCAGTCGCTAAACACCTGCGGAAACACTGTTGCCAACATCGGCTGCAGCGGGTACTGGCCCGTGGGCTGCTGGTCAGTCAGTGTGCCCAGCTCCAGCTTCACCTCGCGGCGAATGTAGGCAAAGCCGTCGGTATGCA
>JAYVGI010000120.1:0-2649 GCA_043772355.1 Polaromonas sp. | reverse complement strand
CTGACTTTTTTGCTGCTGGTACGTCCTTTGCTGGCCCAATTGCAAGGGCAGACTGGCATCACTCACACGGTTACATCCATAGCTGCTCGCGCAGATTTTCATTGGCCCAAAGCCGATAAGCGCCGCGAGTTTTTGCGCGCACGGCGCAATGCAAAGGGTGGCGTAGACGTGTACCCTAACCAAAGCTCGGGTGTGCTCACCTCTGCCGTGTGGGCTGATGGTTTGATTGACAACCCAGCGGGCCAAACCATTGCCTTGGGCGATACGGTGCGCTTTATTCCCTTGGCCGAGTTGCTGGGCTAAGGCATACTCCTTCATTCGCGCGCTATGAAAAACATCACCATTAAATACTTCGCCTCCATTCGTGAGGCCCTGGGGCAGGGCAGCGAGCAGCTTGCCAGCAACGCTGCCACCTTGGGTGCCTTACGTGCTGAGCTGGTGGCGCGCGGTGGCCACTATGCAGACAGTTTGGGCACGGGTAAAGCCGTGCGCATGGCCCTGAACCAAACCATGAGCGACGAGAGTGCTGCGATGCCAGATGGCGCAGAGGTGGCCTTTTTTCCGCCTGTGACTGGCGGCTAAGGGGACTGGCCATGCAAACCGCTCGCGTCAGTATCCAAACCGAAGATTTCAATATTGCTACAGAAATTGCAGCGCTTCATGCCTTGGACAAGCGCGTAGGCGCTGTGTGCAGTTTTATCGGCACTGTACGCGACAGGAATAGCGTCCCCACGCTTGCCGCTGCGCGTGCTGCGCCGCCCCCCGAGGGGGCCATTTCACCTAGGGGCGGCCCGGCGGCGAAATTTGACGGCTTATCTGTCAGCGCCATGGAGCTGGAGCATTACCCAGGAATGACCGAGGCTAGCATCGAAGCCATGATCGACGATGCCTACAAACGCTTTGATATTTTCGCTGCCCGCGTGATCCACCGGGTGGGATTGCTGCAACCGCTCGATCAAATTGTGATGGTGGCCGTGACCTCAGCACACCGAGGCGAGAGCTTCAAGGCCTGCGAGTTTTTGATGGACTATCTGAAGACCCAGGCTCCATTTTGGAAAAAAGAAGTCACCCCCGAAGGTGCGCGTTGGGTCGATGCGCGGGTGAGCGACGATGCAGCGCTGGCCAAATGGGGCATTGCCTCTGCCAATTTTGCCGCCTAGAGACGCGGTCGCTCAGTTTCAACAATCAGTTCAGATATTTGGGCTTGTCGCTGCCACCGCCGCCCGACTCGCCGGGCAGGCGGTCTACAGATGCAGGCCCTGTCAAGGCCATGCCTTGCGTCCACAGCGAGGCTGCCAGCGCTTTCTCCAGTAAATGCACAAAGCCATGGATCAAGTTGGCCTCCAGCGCGATTTGAAAACTGCGCGGGGTAGGGGTGTCGGGCAGCTGTTCGCGAAACGCCATGCGCAGTTGGCCATTGGCCAGCGGCGTGACGTTCACCTCAGTCACCAGCAGAGGCTTGGCACCCAGTGGCAGTTGGGCGGGCTGGTCTTTAAACGGCGTTTGAAAGTCCGATTTTTGCAGAGACTCTTCTTTTTTAAACTCGGCCAGCAGCGCTTTTGTGCGCGCGTCGGCTGCAGCGGTGGGCGAGAGGTTGGGAGACTTCAGGGCTTCTTGTTTGGCCACCTGCTCAGTCACTATCTTGTGCAGCAGTGGCATCAAACCCAATGTCAGGCGGCGGGTAAACCACAGGCGCAACTCCGCACCATCTGTGGTGTTGATGCGCGCCAAAATACGGTCTTGCTCCTGCAGGTAGTTCACACTCAGTTGATGGATGTTCATGGCGTATTTTAGGCGACTCGCATGTGGGCAACCCTCATGGCAGTTTGCACACCCGCACTGACAATCAAAGCCTATGACCAATCCGCCCCCCCCTACCAGCACGCCCGTACCCAAATCCAGCGCCTACCAGCGCATCGCCACCGAGGAGGCCTTTGCCCCGCCCGAGATGCTGGATATCTACCGCAAAATTTTGGCGGGCCACGATGTAGACCCCGGCTTTAAAGGCCTGATGGGTTTTTACATGAGCAGCCCCAGCGCGCGGGCCCAGCACATCATGCGCTGCCTGACGGACCTGGACGCGCTGCGCATCCAGCACATGGACGAGGCCGGCATTGACCACCAGGTCATCGCATTGACAGCGCCGGGCGTGCAGGTGATGGACAAAGCCACCGCCGTGTCTTTTGCTGCGTTGGCCAACGACCAGCTCGCCGCCGCCGTGCGCCGCCACCCCACACGTTTTACCGGCATGATCGCCGTCGCTCCGCAAGACCCCACTGCTGCCGCCAAAGAGATAGAGCGCGGCGTGAACCAGCTAGGCATGCACTCGGTCATCATCAACTCGCATACGCAGGGCGAGTATCTGTCGGACCCGAAGTTTTGGGACATTTTTGCTGCGGCTGAGGCATTGAATGTACCGATCTATTTGCACCCCAATTCGCTACCGCGCAATATGTTCCAGCCCTTCCATGAATGCGGTCTGGACGGTGCGATTTATGGCTTTGGTGTAGAGACCGGCCTGCACGCGCTGCGCATCATCACGGCGGGCGTGTTTGACCGCTTCCCCAAACTGCAAATGATCATCGGCCACATGGGCGAGGCGCTGCCGTTCTGGTCGTACCGCCTGGACTATATGCACAACGCCACCGT
>JAYVGI010000119.1:0-8757 GCA_043772355.1 Polaromonas sp. | reverse complement strand
GCGGTGATGGAGCGTGTTTGCGATGAAAAATCTGGAGAAAGGCGCGGGGACAACCTCCAGATCACTACCCAAGCAGTCGCGTGTTTTCGGAAGATTTTTACAGCGCAAATTCCTCCATCGCCGCAACGTGACCAAGCCAGGACAGACATCTTGAAAAGTCCAAGACGCAACGTGACCAAGCCAGGACAGACATCTTGAAAAGCCCAAGACGCAACGTGACCACGCCAGGACAGACATCTTTATGCCAGAGCAGAGAAGCAGCAACCAACGGCTTGAGCGAGCAGTATGGGCCGCTTAGCTGAAGGTGCGCCGTCGGCCTGATTCCCGTACAGAAGCCAAGCCCTTCCCAACGCCAGCGCGCCAGCCACCCTCTACCAGCCACACAGAACCGATTTTCTGCCTCTACCAGCCGGTAGCCATGAAGAAATATGCGGAAGAAGCTATTAAATTAAGAGCGTTAGTACAACTCCGCCTCACCCGCTGGACGCGTTTTAAAGCGTTTGTGTACCCAGTAGTACTGCGCAGGCATGCTGCGTATGTAGGCTTCCAGCTCCGCGTTCATGCGCGCGGTGTCGGCATGGACATCGTGGGTGGGAAAGTTTTGCCAGGGGGGCAGCACCTGCACGTCGTAGCCGGTGGCGGTTAAGCGGGTGATAACGGGTACCACCTTGGCTTTGCCCAGGCGGGCAAAGCGGGGCAGCGACGGCACGGTGGCGGCCGTGGTGCCAAAAAACGGCACAAACTCAGCCCCTTTGTCGCCAAAATCCATATCTGGCAGCAGGTACAGCGGCTCGCCTGCACGTAGCGACTGGGTGATCTCCCGCACGCCGTCTATGCGGCCAAACATGCGGGTGTTGCCAGCGCGTTTGCGCCCCGCCAGCATCCAGGCATCTACCACTTTGTTGGACTGGTCGGTGTAGATAGAGGTGAACTGGCGCGCCACTTTGCCCGACAGGGCGGTGCCGCCTGCGTCCATACCCATAAAGTGCGGCGCAAAAATCACTGTCGGGCCACTGCCATCCAGCCCGTGCACTGCGCCGGTCAGGTTGAGCCGCGCGTTCACCACGGCTCTGGGCGCATGCCACAGCCAGCCCCGGTCTAGCCAAGCCTGTGCAAAATAGGTAAAAACTTCGCGCTCTAGCCCTTTTAACTGTTGCGGGAGAAGCTCCGGAAAGCATAGCGACAGGTTTTTAGCTACCACCTTGCGGCGCGATGGCACCGCCCGGTACAACACCCAGCCCAGCAGCCAGCCCAGTGCCCGCACCACCGGTAGCGGCAGCCAGGCCATGGTGCGCATCAGCGCGACCCCCAGGTGTGAAAAAATGTCGCCCATTACACGTCGCCCTTTGCTACCGCTACATTGCCAAAAGCCGCAGGCGGGGCTTTATAGCGCGCATAGCCCCACAGGTACTGCGCAGGGCACTGGCGAATCAGCCCCTCCATGGCGGCGTTGATCTGTGCCACGGCTTGGGGCAGTTCGCTGGACAGGGGCGCTGCCAGCGCCGAGAAATGCAAGCGGTAGCCACGGCCCCAGGCCAGCCGCTGACCCCAGGTCAGCACCACGGCAGCACCCGTTTGCTGGGCCAGGCGCGCCGACAAAGTCATGGTGTAGGCATCGCGGCCAAAGAAGGGCGACCAGATGCCCAGTCCCTCGGGCGGCACCTGGTCGGGCAACAGACCCACCGCGCGACCTGCTTTAAGGGCTTTGATCATGTGTTTGACCCCCGCCAAGGTGGTGGGCACAGCCACCAAGCCGGGGCGGTTGCGGGACGACTCGATGAGTTGCGCCATCCAGGCCTTGCGCGCAGGACGGTACAGCACCGTCAAGTCGCCATACTGCGCGTTGTAGCGCTGGGCCAGGCCTTGAGCCGTCACTTCGAAGCAGCCCAAATGCGGGGTGAGGAACAGCACTCCCTTGCCTGCGGCGTATTGCGCATCGACCAGCTCTGCGCCCTGCCATTCAAAGTGCGGGGCAGCGCCCATCCACAGGCGCGGCAGCTCGGTGACCATGCGGCCCGCGTGGCCCACGGCGGCGCGCACTTGGCTAGACGAAAAACCGGCCTGCTTGGCATTGGCCACAAAGCGCGCCCGGTACACCCCTGACAGCATGTAAGACAGCCAGCCCAGCAGTGCGCCCAAAGCGTGCAAAAGCCACAACGGCAGCACCGACAGGCAACGAAACAAAGTGACCATTAAGAAGTAGTAAAATAAGCCTATCGCCGAGTTATAGGAACTACTTGCGGGGCGATGTAAAAAAATTCTGCTAAAGCGTTCGCCAATGACTCCCAACCTAAGTTGAAGATCGCGGCAACGCACTTTATCAACCTTAGGAGTTTATCTAAATGGCGAACGATTTTTTATTTACCTCAGAATCCGTCTCTGAAGGCCACCCCGACAAAGTATCAGACCAAATCTCTGATGCCATCCTGGACGCGATCTTCGCGCAAGACCCGCGCAGCCGTGTGGCGGCTGAGACCCTGTGCAACACCGGCCTGGTCGTGCTGGCAGGTGAGATCACCACTAACGCCCACGTAGACTACATTCAGGTCGCACGCGACACCCTCAAACGCATCGGCTACGACAACACCGACTACGGTATTGACTACAAAGGCTGCGCAGTGATGGTCTGCTATGACAAGCAGAGCAATGACATCGCCCAGGGTGTAGACCATGCGTCAGACGACCACCTCAACATCGGTGCGGGCGACCAGGGCCTGATGTTTGGCTACGCCTGCAATGAGACGCCCGAGCTGATGCCCGCGCCCATCCATTACGCCCACCGTTTGGTCGAGCGCCAGGCCATGCTGCGTAAAAGCGGCAAGCTGCCCTTTTTGCGCCCCGATGCCAAGAGCCAAGTCACCATGCGCTATGTGGACGGCAAGCCGCACAGCATCGACACCGTGGTGCTGTCCAGCCAACACTCGCCTGACCAGTCTGAGTCGCCGACCAAGATGAAGGCCAGCTTCAACGAAGCCATCATCGAAGAGCTGATCAAGCCCGTGCTGCCCAAAGAGATGATCACCAAAGATACCCGCTATCTGATCAACCCCACCGGCCGTTTCGTCATCGGCGGCCCGCAGGGCGACTGTGGCCTGACCGGCCGCAAGATCATTGTCGACACCTACGGCGGTGCTTGCCCGCACGGCGGCGGCGCTTTCAGCGGCAAAGACCCCTCCAAAGTAGACCGCTCTGCCGCCTACGCTGCCCGCTACGTGGCTAAAAACATCGTCGCCGCAGGCCTGGCCACCCAGTGCCAGATCCAGGTGGCGTACGCCATTGGCGTGGCCAAACCCATGAACGTGACGGTGTACACCGAAGGCACCGGCGTGATCAGCGACGAGAAAATTGCCGAGCTAGTGAACGAGTACTTCGACCTGCGCCCCAAAGGCATCATCTTGATGCTCGACCTGCTGCGCCCGATCTACCAAAAGACCGCCGCCTACGGCCACTTTGGCCGCGAAGAGCCCGAGTTCACCTGGGAGCGCACCGACAAAGCGGCTGCGCTGCGCGCTGCGGCGGGTTTGAAGTAATCGTCCACTTTTAGCTTTCGCACAAAGCAAAACGCCCACTGTTGCAAAACAGGGGGCGTTTTTTCTTGGGGTCACACACATCAACATGCGGGTATCAGCTCAAACGTGATCCGCGCGGCAGCCTGGCTGCCAGCCATTCATGCACATCGGCACGAATGTTTCTGCCCACCAGCAAGAAGTCTTCAAACCGGCTGGGCGTGTAGGGCAAGTACAGCAAGGGCATGCGGGCTTCCTCGGGCGTTCTGGCAGCTTTGCGGCCATTGCAGGCACCGCAGGCGGCCACCAGGTTCGTCCACGACCACGCGCCACCGCGCGACAGCGGCAAGATATGTTCGCACTGCAAGTCACGCTCAGCAAACACCTGCCCGCAGTAGGCGCAGGTGTGGCGGTCACGCCTGAGCAGCTTGGCCTTGCCAAAACTGGGCGTCAGGTCAAACAAATTGAGTTTGGGCACACCTCGCACCGCGATGATGGGGTGAATATCCAGCACGGATTGCACGCCGCGCGCCACGTTAAAACCGCCGCGCAAGGTAGCCAACGGACTTTGGCCATCGCACCACACCACCGACTCGCAAGCGTAGTGCAAAGCCGCCTGCTCCACCGATATCCAAGCCTGCGGCGTGCCTTGCATGTCGAGCTGAAGGACTTGGGGGAACATGATGGACTCCTATAGAAAATGAAAAAAGAAAAGCACTGTGGGGTGACTGCTGGGAATCGAACCCAAGTGGTCGGCACCACAAACCGAAGCTTTGCCACTAAGCTACAGCCACACCACAGCGCTTTCAAGAAAACTGGCGAGGGCGCACGGCATCGAACCGCGAACCTTTGGTTTTGGAGACCAATGCTCTGCCTATTGAGCTACACCCTCTTCACAATGGCGGAAGTTGTAGGATTTGAACCCACGCGCCGGGGTTCACCCGACCGATCAGTTTTCAAGACTGCGGCAATAGACCTCTCTGCCAAACTTCCTGTATGGTGCCGCGAGTAGGAATCGAACCCACCACGCCAGCGCCTTCAACGCTGCGCTCTACCCACTGAGCTATCACGGCAAAAATGGTCTCGGTAAGAGGTCTCGAACCTCTGGCCTCATGCTCCCAAAGCACGCGCTCTACCAACTGAGCTACACCGAGTTAAAAATGGTGGATTGCCCTGGAATCGAACCAGGTATGCCGAAGCGGATGATTTACAGTCACCTGCGGTCACCAATGCCGCCCGCAATCCAATACTGGTGCCTCGCACACGATTCGAACGTGCAACCCCCGGCATCGCACACCGGTGCTCTGATCCTATTGCGCTAACGAGGCGAAAACTTGGCGGAAGATGCAGGACTCGAACCTGCGGGACGTTACCGACCACGACTTAGCAAGCCGCTGCATTACCACTGCGCCAATCTTCCAAAATACTCCGGTTACGGGGACCAAAGTTGCCCAATCTTTGCAACCGGTTTCCACGCAACGCTCTTTACGAACATTGCATTTCTCTATTGGTAGCGGGAGTGAGATTCGAACCCACGATCTTCGGCTTATGAGACCGATGGGGACGACCAGACTCCCCTATCCCGCAATCTGGAGTCGTGTAGGGGATTCGAACCCCTGTTTAACGGACTGAAAACCCGCTGTCCTGGACCACTAGACGAACACGACGCAAAACTAAAATCAATTTCTAAAATCCATTTCGGCTGTGCCTGCGCGCGAGCGGCCAGCATGACGCTAGGCCGGGTTCTCTCGCTGCACGGGTGTTGTATCCAACGCCCGCACATCCCACGCACCGTTCCCGCGATTGCGCAACGTGGTCATGCACAGGCACACCCGAAATGGAGCGGACAGTCGGCCTCGAACCGACGACACTGAGTTTGGAAGACTCACGGTCTACCTACTGAGCTATGTCCGCAAATTTTGGAGAAGCCCGCGCACAGCCAGTACCGGCGCGGCTCTACTGCACAAATTGTTAAAGACCGTGTATGCCATTGAACGTATCCTCAGATACATCAGCTGGCATAGCAGCAGCGCGATCACTGCTGAATATTGGAAATAAAAAAGGCCCGAATTCTTGCGAATTCCGGGCCTCTTGGGTAAGAGATTGATGGAAGCTGCGCTAGGCGCTGGCTCCCCCCGGAGAACGGTAATTGTCATACTCACAAGCCCAAAACATAGCGGTGGTATGGAGCAAACTTTCAATGAACGAACTGCTTCGCTCTGACTGCGGTTTGCCATGCGGCTTGGAATGCTGCTCACCCTGATTCATCGCAAACAGCCCAAACGCAGCTACGCCATGGCCGCTGGCGCGCATGGTGTGTGTAGAGTTGGTTTGCGGTATCACGATGGTCTCAGTAGGTAAAAATAAAAGGTATAGAAAATAAATTTGTGAATCATCAAGTTAACGGACCGCCCTGCGGATGCGTTGACTTGAACTGTTTTGCCAATCTGTTTTGCCAATCTGTTTTGTCAGTCTGCTCAGCAGTTTGAATGGCAGAGCAGATCAAGCTGCGATAGGTTGTACTGTAAAGAAACTTTACTACCTTGTCAACACTCTGCGATAATTAATTTTCTCTGCGTTGCAAAATTTACACACTCCCCATGGTTACAGCATCCGATATCGCCCCTAATGTTTCCGTAACGCGCAGGCTCAACTTACTGGCGCTACTCCAAGAGTTTGCAGAAAATTTGGTTGCCGGTGGCACCACCACCAAGGGCATTGACCAAGCTTTTGCGCAGCGTATCCAGGTCTCGCCCAGCATGCTCAGCCAGATGAAAGCGGGCAGGCCGATTGGCAATAAAACGGCCGCGCAAGTAGAGGCGCTGTGCAAGCGCCCCGCAGGCTGGCTGGACGTGCAGCACCCCGATCAAAAGCCGTCTCCTGCGGAGGATGCCTTCGTGGATTTGGCGCGCAAGGTGTGGCGCGCACAGAGCGCTAAAGACAAACGCTCACTCCACCAACTGGTGCGAGATTTTGACATGGCTCCAAGCTAGCGTCGACGAACAGCCGCCAGTTCAGCAGCCGTGCTGCGTGGGCATCGCCGCTTCCATGCGCTAGCTGCGCTCGTGTGTCACGCCACCATCCACCACCAAGGTAGATCCCACCACATAGTCGCCCGCGCGCGAGGCCAGGTAAATCGCCGCACCTGCCATGTCGTCGTCCACCCCCACGCGCCCTAGCGGGATACGCTGGGCAACGGTATCTGCATGGTCGCGGGCGTCGCGGTTCATGTCAGATGCAAAAGCGCCGGGTGCGATAGCGGTCACGATGATGCCGTCCCGCGCCAGGCGCAGCGCCATGCGGCGTGTGAGGTGAATCAGCCCTGCCTTGCTCGCGGCATACGAGTAGGTTTCCAAGGGGTTGACCGATACACCGTCGATCGACGCAATGTTGATGACCTTGGCGGCATGGCCAGTGGCCGCCCCGGCCAGCAGGTCTTTGTGCAAGGCTTGGGTTAAGAAAAATGGCGTCTTCATGTTCAGATCGACCACTTTGTCCCAGCCAGCTTCTGGAAAATCATCAAATGCGGCGGCCCAAGCCGCACCTGCGTTGTTGACCAAAATATCCAGCTGCGACTCATGCGCGCGAAAACGCTCTACCAAGCTTTGAATGCCAGCAGGCGTAGACACATCGCCCGGCAAGGAGCGGCATGGCCCCAGCGCGGACAGCTCTGCGGCTGCCGCATCACACTCCGCGGACTTGCGGGCGCAAATGTAGACGCGCGCGCCCTGCTTGAGGAAGCCCGCCACTATCATGCGGCCAATGCCGCGTGAGCCGCCGGTGACGATGGCAACGCGGCCGCTAAGGGAGAAAAGATCGTTCATAAGAAGCTTTCTAGAATAATGAAGGGGGCGAAACACTGCCAGCGAGGCGGAGCCATAAAGAGTAGCAAACTCTCAATGCCGCAAGGTTCTGTCAAACAGGCTGAACAAGCGTTCCCAATGCCGCTCGGCAGCATCTTGCTTGTATGCGCCCGCGCGCTGCGGGAACGCAAAACCATGCTCAGCGGCCGGATACCACTCGATGCGGTGCTGCGTACCAGCGGCCTTGAGGGCAGCTTGCAGCTTCTGGATATCCGCTGGGGGCGCCCAGCGGTCTATCTCGGCGCAGCCAAAATAGCTTTCACAGCGAATTTTGTCCACCACGCGGTGCGGCGAATCCGGTGCATCGGTGGCCATGTTCGCGCCATAGATGGATGCAATGCTGCGCAACCGCTCTGGAAACTGCCCCGCCGCCCACACCACAAACGGCCCGCTCATGCAGTAACCCACCGCACCGATGTGGCTGGCCTTGGCGGGCGCCTGCGCATCCACAAAGGCGAGCATGGCAGCGGTGTCCACCGCCGTGGTGTGCGCCGTCAAAGAGTGCATGTGCGCAAACATGGTCGCCATCGTCGCTTCGCTGCGTTCGGTTAGCTCAAAGTCGCGCGTGCGGCGGTAGTACAGATTGGGCAAGACCACGTAGTACCCCACCGAGGCCAAACGCCGCGCCATGTCGTGCAGCTCTTCACGTTTGCCAGGTGCGTCCATATAGAACAATACCACCGGGTGCGGCCCGCCCTCCTCGGGATACACCACAAAGGTGTTCATCGCACCGTCTGCGGTGGGGATGTCAATGTGCTTTTCGATCATGTGGATAGTCCAGTCAATGTGTAGAAGTGACAAGCTCGCCGAAGCTGTCCGTCTACCAAATTATGCCGCCTCAGTGACCATTGACCCTGACACCAAGTTAACACTGGGTCAACCGCTAGGCTCTGCCAGGCTTTGCAAAGCCACTCTCCACCCAGCGCTGGGCACTCGCGCGGTTGAGTTTAAAGCCCGCGTCCACACGCACACTGGCCAGCGCGTCACCGCCATCATCCTGCGCGCTTAATGTAGCGTAGGGGTTGTCTTCATCCGGGGTAATGTCCAGCGACACCGTCACCCGCTTGTCGCCTGCGCTGATGGTGATACTCTGGTGCAAGGAAGCATGTTGTTGCTGCTCTTGGCGGCGCACAAACTCGTGGGCTGTTTTAACCAAGGTGCTGAAGGCAAAACCGTCCAGCGGTTTAGGGTTCTTTTTGTCGCGGCCCATGGTCCAAGGACCAATCAGGGCGGGCTCGGGTTCGCCGTCCTTGATCATGGCCACCGCCCAGCCGTCGTCGTCCTCGTTTTTCAGTACCTTGGCGGTCCAGCCATCTGCGACCCACAATCTAGGCTCTTTGATCTCAATAACGTCATCCATACTTTTAAAGTCCTAAATCGCTCAGGCT